>JAKSRY010000022.1 GCA_024403415.1 Lachnospiraceae bacterium | reverse complement strand
ATGTAGAAGAAAAGAATGCGATTGAAAAGCAAATAAGTAATATGGTAATATAAACATGTCATTCACGTACAAAGAGGGAGCTTTCGGGCTCCCTAATGTGTTATAATAGGAATATTGATTTCTTGACATAGGAGAGGATAAATAATTGGACACGGAAAGTATAATACAACTGATAGTAACTTTTGTTTTGCTTATATTATCAGCTTTCTTTTCAGCTGCGGAAACAGCACTCACAAGGGTGAACAAGGTTAAACTTCTGACATTGTCACAGGATGGAAATAAGAGAGCGGCTAGAGTACTTAAGATACTTGATGAGTACGGACAGATGCTTTCAGCAATCCTGATAGGTAATAATGTTGTTAATCTGACGGCATCATCGCTTGCAACTGTTTTTGCCACGAGGATAAATATAAATGTCGGAATAGCAACAGCGGTTTTGACGGTGACGGTACTTATCTTTTGTGAAATCATACCTAAAAACCTTTCAAGTGCCAAAGCAGAAAAAATGGCCATGGCTTCAGCGGGAATTATATATGTACTTATGAAGGTACTGACACCGGTTATTTTTCTTGTGGACATCATTTCAAAAGCCTTTATGAAATTATTCAGAATAGATCCCAATGCCCATTCTGTCATGACAGAGGATGAACTCAGAAATTACGTTGATGTCAGCCATGAGGACGGAGTTATAGAATCTGAAGAAAAAGAAATGATTATCAATGTGTTTGATTTTGGTGAATCGGTGGCTAAGGACGTCATGATTCCGCGTGCAGATATGGTAACTGCAGAAAAATCGGCAAGTTTAGAAGATATACTTAAGCTTTTTAAGGAAAATACTTATACCAGAATTCCTATCTATGAAGATGACAGTGATAATATAGTTGGTGTGGTTAATGTGAAAGATATTCTCCTTTTGGAGAATCTTGAGGATTATAGTACCGAAAAAATAATGAGGCCCGGGTTCTTTACTGTTGAATTCAAAAAGACAGATGACCTTTTGAAACAGATGCGAAAGGAATCTGTAGGAATGGCGCTTGTCCTTAATGAATATGGTTCCTGTGTCGGAATGGTAACGTTGGAAGACCTTCTTGAAGAAATAGTAGGGGAAATACGAGACGAATATGACAAGGATGAGGAAAATCTCATTCAGAAAATGCAGGAAAATACATATCTGATTGAAGGAGGTATGAAGCTTGACGATATTAATGATGAGCTTGGAACCGAACTTCACTCAGAGGATTATGACTCTATAGGTGGACTGGTCATCGAATATCTGGAGGACAGACTTCCGGAAGACGGAGAGGTGATTACTACTAAAGAAGGTTATACTTTAAGAGTATCCGGCATAAGCCAGAACAGAATATTAAAGGTAATCCTTACCATAAATGACGAACCTGAAGAGTGTGGAAATGAAGAATGAATATATTTGACGGTGTAGTTATGTCTGTGTTATAATCACACAGTATGTATAAGTATAATAACCGATGGAGGTAGATATAATGAAAAGAATTAAGACATTAACAACAAGAGACTTAAAGGAATCTGCTAAGAAGGGTGGATGTGGCGAATGCCAGACATCTTGCCAGTCAGCATGCAAGACTTCTTGCACAGTTGGAAACCAGACATGTGAGAAGGTTTCTAAATAATTATTTAAAATTTATGCAGACAATTGTGAAGTGCCGCTAGCGGCACTTCGCTTTTTGAGGAGATTTATTTTGATTCATCGTTATCAAAACAACGGATATAACATAGTTCTTGATGTTAATTCGGGTTCTGTTCATATTGTGGATGAACTTGTTTATGATTTGATACCTGTTATTGAAGATGCAATCAACAGTAAAAAAGACATTTCTGAGGAAGAAATGAGAAGTGTTGCTGTAGAAGCATTGGAGAGCAAGTATTCAAAGGAAGATATTAATGAGGGAATGGATGACATTCTTGAACTTAAATCTAAAGAGCAGTTGTTCACAGAAGATGTATATGAGCAGTATATTATTGATTTTAAGAAAAGACAGACTGTTGTTAAGGCATTATGTCTTCATATAGCCCATGATTGTAACCTTGCATGCAAATACTGTTTTGCTGAAGAAGGCGAATATCATGGAAGAAGAGCTCTTATGAGTTATGAAGTAGGATGCAAGGCTCTCGATTTTCTGGTAGCAAATTCAGGAAACAGAGTTAACCTTGAGGTTGATTTCTTTGGCGGAGAACCGACAATGAACTTCGAGGTTGTAAAGAAGCTTGTTGAATACGGAAGATCTCTCGAAGAGCCAAATAACAAGAAATTCAGGTTTACTCTTACAACAAATGGTATTTTGCTAGATGATGAAATGCTTGAGTTCATAAATAAAGAAATGAACAATGTTGTATTGAGTATAGATGGCAGAAAAGAAATTAACGACCTTATGAGGCCAAGAAGAGGCGGACAGGGTAGTTATGATATCATAGTTCCTAAGTTCCAAAAGGTTGCTGATTCAAGAAATCAGGACAAATATTATGTCAGAGGAACCTTCACAAGGAACAATCTTGATTTTAGTGAGGATGTTATTCATCTTGCTGACCTTGGTTTTGAACAGATTTCCGTAGAACCTGTTGTTGCAGAGCCTACAGATGACTATTCATTAAGAGAAGAAGATATACCGGGATTGCTTGAACAGTATGACAAGCTTGCCGTTGAAGTTATCAAGAGGCATAAGGAAGGAAAACCATTTAATTTCTTCCATTTCATGATAGATTTGGAAGGCGGCCCTTGTGTTGCCAAGAGACTATCAGGCTGTGGTTCGGGTACCGAATATCTGGCAGTTACACCATGGGGAGATTTGTATCCTTGTCATCAGTTCGTAGGAAAAGACGAATTCCTTATGGGAAATGTTTTTGATGGAATTACCAGAACTGATATACAAAATGAATTCAAGTGTGTTAATGTTTATGCTAAGCCTAAATGCAGGGACTGTTTTGCTAAGTTTTACTGTTCAGGAGGCTGTGCAGCAAATGCATATAATTTCCATGGCAGCATAACAGATTCATATGAAGCAGGCTGTGAACTTCAAAAGAAGCGTATAGAATGCGCGATAATGATTAAAGCTGCTTTGGCAGAAGAATGAGATGACCGCTTGACAGATTATTGAATTTAGATTTGTCTAAACTGTGGGAAATAGTGATGAAAACAAGAAATTCAAAGAAATATCTGATATTACTGATAGCCTTTATTTTAATAGCTTTTTCAATCTTGGGGTGTGGAAAAGAAGATGAAAAACCGGCACAACCGGAAAAAAGCAGAATCGATATTGCAGGTGGAGTTTTGGTCAGATATCGAATTGTCCGGGATAAAATTCCAAGTTCAGAAGAGATATCCAATATAATCGATATGCTTCAGATGAAAGTACTGGACTATAGTACGGAAGCGGTGGTGTTGAAGGAAAGTGCGGATGTAATACGTGTTGAAATTCCGGGAATCAACAATGATGATCGGTTAGTTGAGGAACTGGTTAACACGATAAATGCATCAGAATTGTATTTCATAAGTCAAAAGGGCCCTGATGGAACGGATAATTATTCTTTTGACATAAATGATGGACTTCCAAGTTATGAGCTTAATCGTAGCATCGATGAGCTGATTGCAAATGGCAGTATTATCATTTCAAATGGGGATGTTGCAGCTGCCAAGGCGACAGTTGTTCATGACAACCTGAATAACAAATTATATCCGGTCTCAATTGAACTTACAAAAGAGGGCGCTGATAAGTTCGCAAAAGCTACTGAGGCTGCAGCTGAAAATGCAGAAACTATTGCTATCTATTGTGATGGTGAAATAATTTCAGCACCTAATGTTGTTGCCAAGATTACAGATGGAAAAGTACAGATTTCAGGAATCTTCACATATGAAGAAGCAGATAAACTTGCAGCAGCTATAAGAATGGGTAAAACCAAAACGGACTTTGAGTGTATAGAATATTGCTGGAAAAAGGGCGAACACTGATTTGCAGATCAGATGCCTGAAATATATAAAAGAGTATTTTTTTAGTTGGTAAATATTTCTTTGGTACAAAAATATATATTTATAATAAATAAAGTTAAGTAGCATTGAATGGATTTCATTTAAGTTACAAGAAGGAGAGTAATTATGAAAAAAGGAACTTCCATAATATCCTTAATAGTATTGATAGCTCTGCTTGCTGTATTCGGAATATCTGCAATTACCGGATTTGATGGCAATAGCGGTGCGGCTAAGGATATTAAGCTTGGTCTTGATCTGAAGGGTGGTGTTTCAATCACATATCAGGCAGCTGAAGGATCAAACCCAAGTGCAACAGATATGTCGGATACAGTCTATAAGCTTCAGCAGAGAGTACAGAATTACAGTACAGAAGCTCAGGTTTATCAGGAAGGAACAGACAGAATTAGTATTGAAATTCCGGGTATGAGCGATGATAAGCAGGTACTTCAGGAGTTGGGAAGACCGGGATCTTTGTATTTTATTTGCCAGAAGGATCCTAATGGTGCCGACAACTATACATTTGTAGGATATTCAGAGGATGGACGTCCTGTTTACATGCTTAACCATACAATAGAAGAGATTGTTGATAATGGAAGCGTTGTTCTCTATGGTACTGATGTTGCTTCTGCCATGGCAGGAAACATTCAGGATAACATGAAGAATAATAAATATATTGTTTCTTTAACTCTTACAAGTGAGGGTACCGATAAGTTTGCAGCTGCAACTGAAGCAGCTGTAGCTAAGGGAGAAACAATCGCTATTTACTATGATGGAGAGATTGTTTCTGCGCCTAATGTAAATGATAAGATTTCAGATGGAAATGCTCAGATTTCAGGAAGCTTCACATATGAGGAGGCTGAAAAGCTTGCATCAACCATCAGAATCGGTGGACTTAAGGTTGAACTTGAGATGCTTCATTCTAAGGTGGTTGGAGCTCAGCTTGGTACTGATGCAATTTCTACATCAATTAAGGCAGCAATCATTGGATTTATCATTATTGTAGTATTTATGATTCTTATATACAGGGTTTCAGGACTTGCAGCTTCGCTTGCATTGGGACTTTATTCAGAGTTAATAATACTTCTTCTTGACGCATTCGAGATTACATTAACACTTCCGGGTATTGCGGGTATTATCCTGTCGGTAGGTATGGCAGTTGATGCTAACGTTATCATCTTTGCCCGTATAAGAGAAGAAATTGGAAAAGGAAAGACAGTTACAAGCTCAGTTGATATAGGTTACAGAAAAGCTCTTTCAGCTATCGTAGACGGTAATATCACAACACTTATTGCAGCTGCTGTACTTGGTGCATTGGGAACCGGTCCTATTAAGGGATTTGCAGCAACTCTTGCTCTTGGTATTATCCTTTCAATGTTTACTGCACTTTTTGTAACAAAGTGGATTATGAAGGCCTTACTTGGAATCGGACTTAAATCAGAAAAACTTTATGGTGTTACAAAATCTGTTAAGAAGGTTGACTTCCTTAAGAAAAAGGTTGTATGTATTGCATGTTCACTTATTATTATTATCGCAGGATTTGTATTTATGGGTATTCATGGTGCAAAGGATGAGGGAGCACTCAATTACAGTCTTGATTTTGTAGGTGGTACATCTACTGAAGTAACATTTAATGAAAACTATTCAATTGAAGAGATTGATTCGAAGATTGTTCCTGTTATCGAGAGTGTAACAGGTGGATCAAGTGTAATGTCACAGAAGATTGAAGGAAACAACAATGTTATCTTCAAGACTAATCTTTTGACAGAGGAACAGGGTGTTGCTTTTGAAAAGGCAATGCAGGATAACTTCCAGGCTACAATTGCCGGATCAGAATCAATCAGTTCTACGATTTCAGGTGAGATGAAGACCGATGCACTTATAGCAGTTGCTGTTGCATCAGTGCTTATGCTTCTTTACATCTGGTTCAGATTTAAGGATGTTAGATTTGGTTGCTCATCAGTATTAGCACTTGTTCATGACGTACTGGTTGTTCTTGCATTCTATGCAATTGCAAGAGTATCGGTTGGTAGCACATTCATTGCATGTATGCTTACTATTGTAGGTTACTCAATTAATGCAACAATCGTTATATTCGACCGTATCAGAGAAAATAAAGAACTTATGGGACCTAAGGATGCTCTTGAAGATACAGTTAACGAGTCAGTTACTCAGACTCTTAGCCGTTCAATCTTCACATCATTAACAACATTTATCATGGTTGCATGTCTTTACATCCTTGGTGTTACATCAATCAGAGAATTTGCTTTGCCATTGATGGTTGGTATCCTTTGCGGTACATATTCATCAATTTTCCTTGCATCATCATTCTATATGATACTGAGAGGAAAGAAGAACAAGAAAAAATACGAGAAAGAATAATTTCTAAGGCCTGCCTGATGGCAGGCCTTTTTAGTCTGTGTAGAAGATTAGGGTGATTAAGAAAAATGCCAAAGACTAAGTGGATGATTTCAGCAAAGAAGGCTGAATTTGATTTAATAGCATCTAAATATAATATTGATCCGGTTGTAGCTCGTCTCATTAGAAATCGTGATGTAATAGGTGATGATAATATTGATATGTTTCTGAACGGAGATATGTCAAAACTTCATGACGGTCGTCTTATGAAGGGAATGGAAGACGCAGCTGCTTTGCTGCTGAACAAGATTAATAACAAATGCAAAATCAGAATAATAGGAGATTATGATGTTGATGGTATCAGCTCAACATATATTTTGCTAAAGGGTCTGAAAACCATTGGGGCAGATGTTGACCATGTTATTCCGCATAGAATTAAAGATGGTTATGGCCTAAATGACAATCTGATTAATGAAGCTCATGAGGATGCTGTAGATACTATTATCACTTGTGATAATGGTATATCGGCTTATGATCAGATAGAGCTTGCTAATGAATATGGTATTACGGTAATTGTTACAGACCATCATGAAGTGCCATATGAGATAAATGGAGAAGATAAGAGATATATTATTCCAAATGCTGCCGTTGTTGTTGACCCGAAGCAGGAGGACTGTCCTTATCCTTTTAAGTCGATATGCGGTGCAGTGGTTGCATTTAAACTGGTAGAAATTTTACTTGGAGATAAATATCCCAATGTTATTGAGGAATTAATTCCATTTGCGGC
This sequence comes from Lachnospiraceae bacterium, assembly GCA_024403415.1. Classification (GTDB taxonomy): domain Bacteria; phylum Bacillota; class Clostridia; order Lachnospirales; family Lachnospiraceae; genus JAILLW01. The sequence continues at coordinate 31,144 of JAKSRY010000022.1, read as the reverse complement.
CATGGCTACAGTCTGTGATGTTATGGAGCTTCTTGATGAAAACAGAATCATAGTAAAAGAAGGTATCAGACTGATGAATGAGCCGTTGAATGTCGGACTTAAAGCATTAAAGATAATCACAGGACTTTCAGATAAGCCGATAGAGTCATATCATTTTGGATTCATTCTTGGACCGACATTGAATGCAACCGGTAGACTCGATACGGCAAAAAGGGCGCTGGAATTGTTTCAGACCGAATCTTTTGATGAGGCATGTGTTATTGCTACAGAATTAAAAGAATTGAATGAGTCTCGTAAGAAAATGACAGAAGATGGAACGAAAAAAGCTATTGAGATAATTGAAGGCATGGATAGTGATGCAATGAAGGTCATTGTCATTTATCTTAAGGATTTTCATGAATCCATAGCAGGTATAATCGCCGGAAGAATAAAAGAAAAGTATTATAAACCTACTTTCGTTATCACTGATGCAGAGGAAGGTGTTAAAGGGTCAGGGCGTTCAATTGAAGGATATGACATGTATGATGCACTTGTGGAAGTTGGTGATTTATTCACTAAATTCGGAGGCCATAAGATGGCTGCAGGAATATCCCTAAAGTCAGCCGAAGATATAGATGTTCTTCGCAGAAGATTAAATGAGAATGCCAATATAAGTGAAAACGATCTTATACGCAAATTACATATAGATGTTCCGATGCCAATTGGATATATTTCTCAGGAACTTGTCGAATCCTTTGAACTTATGGAACCGACAGGTACCGGAAATCCGAAACCACTGTTTGCCACTAAAAATATATCTGTTATTTCATACAGAAAAGTTGGAAGCAGCAGAATGATAGGTAAATTTGTAATCAGTGATGAATATGGACACAGATATGACATGGTTTACTTTGATGATTTGGAAGATTTTGATACATTCATTACAGAAAATTTTGGAGAGTCTGCTTTAGATAGTCTTGCAGCCGGTATGGGGCGTAATATTATTATCAAGATTGCGTATGCTACTGATATAAATGAGTTCAGAGGGAAAAGAACGGTACAGATTATTATGAAGGATTATTGCATATGATAGCTACTATTACATTAAATCCTGCAATCGATAAGACAATGAACATTGGGAAACTAAACCTTGGTGAAGTTAACAGAATGGACTCTGTCAGAAATATAGCCGGTGGTAAAGGAATTAATGTTACCAAGGTTCTAAGGCAATATAATTATGATGTTAAGGCTTTGGGGTTACTGGGGAATAATTCAGGGCAGATTATCAGTGACTGCCTGGTGAATATTGGAGCTTTGGATGCCCTTACCCGAGTGCCGGGAGATGTCAGAACCTCGACAAATATTGTGTCGGATGATGGGATGGTGACAGAATTACTGGAACCGGGGCCTGATATTACGGAATCAGACAGGTTACGTTTCCTTGACGAATTTGAAGAAAATATAAAAGATTGTGAATATGTTATTATCTCAGGTTCAGCACCAAAGGGAATACTTCCTGATATTTATGCGGATTTGACCATGATAGCAAAATCCTATGGTGTGAAGGTGATTCTTGATGCATCGGGTGAAAATCTAAAAAGTGGAATCAAAGCCAAACCGTATATGATAAAGCCAAATCTAAAAGAATTGACGCAGCTTACAGGTATAGAATTTGATGGATTCGAAAGCATTGCAAAAACTGTAACAGATTTGATAAGAAGTGGCATTTCGAACGTTCTTGTCTCAATGGGAGCAGATGGTATTATTTATGGAAAATATGAAGCTCGGTCAGCCGACATGGATGAAGATAAGCTACAGGGCAAAATAAAAATTGTCAAAGTGTCTGCGCCAAGGCTTGAGGTGGTTAATTCCGTGGGATCGGGAGACAGTGCTGTAGCCGCTTTTGCCATGGCAGATTCAGAAGGACTTAGGATGGAAGATATTGCCAAAAAGTGTGTAGCAATATCAGCAGCCAACGTGCTTACTCTGGAAAATGGTGTTATAGATATGGCTGCTGCAACTGAAATTGAAAAGAATCTGAAGATTCAGGATAGTATGCATATAGAATTTTAACTAAGTGGTTTACATAATAAAAGAAAAGTCCTACTGTCTGGTAGGACTTTTCCTTTGCCTTTCGGCTAATATGAGGGGGAGATAGTTGTTTTTCTATCCTGATTACAGAATAAGGCATGTTTGTGTCCAAATTGTGTTTTAAATCTTAAAAAAGAATTGTATTTATAAAAAATGCCAAAAGAACAAGCCGGAATACATATAGGTGAAAATGTGATATAATCAGATGTTAGGTTTTTTCTGACATAATGATTTTCTTTTGGTTTGGATTGAGCATAAAAGAGTGCCTGTAAACATTACGGATATCAGACACAGCTTGCAGAATGGAGGAAATATGAATAATCTTGTTGAATTATTAAAAAATATAGAATATACGGTAGTTCAGGGGGATATTAATATTGATATTACCGGAATAGAGATGGATTCAAGGAATGTTGCTGAAGGCAATTTATTCTTTTGTATTTCAGGATTCAAGGTAGATGGTCATTCGTTTGCTGCAGATGTGGTTCAAAAGGGCGCAAAAGTACTTATTGTTGAAAAAGATATTGACTTAAAGGCTATAGACGAAGTAAGAAAGGATGTCACCGTTATTAAGGTGAAAGATTCAAGATATGCGATGGCTTTTATCAGTGCAGCTTTTTATGATCATCCGGCCGACAAACTTAAGGTTATCGGTATTACAGGTACGAAAGGGAAGACTACTACATCATATCTTATTAAGGGAATTCTTGAAAAGGCCGGTTTTAAGGTCGGAATTATAGGATCAATAGAGATAGCTTATGGAGATAAACATATACCTTCAAAGAATACAACTCCTGAGTCTTTTGTTCTACAGAAGGTTTTTGCTGACATGCTTGCGGAAGGTGTAGAAATAGTGGTTATGGAAGCCGCGAGTCAGGGCTTTAAGTTGCACAGAACACAAGGATTCACTTTTGAAATAGGTATATTTACAAATCTCAGTCCGGATCATATAGGACCTAATGAACATGAATCCATGGAAGAATATATTGAATGTAAGAGTATGCTTTTCAGGCAATGTAAGATAGGAATTGTTAATGCAGATGACAATAGCCTTGTTAAAGTTATTAAAGGACATACTGCGGAACTTGAAACATATGGATTTAATGAAGAGGCAGATCTCTTTGCCCAAAATCCTGAACTGATTAAAAAACCTGGACAACTTGGTGTTAAATTTAATCTCCATGGATTATATAATTTTGTAGCTCAGATTCCGACTCCGGGTAGATTTGGAATATACAACGCGATGGCAGCTACAGCAGTATGCAGTCACTTTAATGTACCGGATGAAGTTGTTAAGGACGCACTTGCAACAACCATGGTTAAAGGAAGAATAGAGATTGTGAAGACACCATATCCTTTTACCATGATTATAGATTATGCTCATAATGCGCTTAGCCTTGAAAGCATTCTTAATACATTAAGAGAATATAAGCCTGCAAGACTTATTACTCTATTTGGATGCGGAGGAAACCGCTCAAGAGACAGACGTTTTGAGATGGGTGAAATCTCAGGAAAGTTGTCTGATCTCACAATAATAACATCAGACAATCCAAGGGATGAAAATCCTCAGGATATAATAAATGATATCAAAACGGGAATGCATAAAACTTCAGGGAAGTATGTTGAGATAATCGATCGAAAGGATGCAATCCGTTATGCGATTAACAATGGAAAGGCAAATGATATCATTGTTCTTGCCGGCAAAGGCCATGAAGATTATCAGGAAATAAAGGGTGTTAAGTATCCTATGGACGAAAGGGTTCTTATAAAGGAAATTCTTGGGGAGAATTGATGAGTGAATATCTTTTTGCAAATATAATAATAGATATTTCTCATGAGAAGGTTGACAGACCGTTTCAATATATTATCCCACAGAATCTGATAGGCGTTGTTAAAGAAGGGGACTGTGTGGAAGTTCCGTTCGGAAAAGGCAATTCGCTAAGAGAAGGCTTTGTAATTGAAATAACGCAAAAGAACGAATATCCAGTCGAAAGACTTAAATATCTTAAAGGTCTGAGTGAGGGTAAACTTGGGGTTGAGGCAGATGCCGTAAGACTTGCATCCTGGATGAAGAAAACATATGGCTCAACCATGATAGCGGCCTTGAAAACCGTCTTGCCGGTTAAAAAAGTAGTTAAAAGTAAAGAAATTAAAACTATCATACGAAAACGGACGACGGAAGAGATTATATTTTTATACGCACAGGCAGTGCGTAAGAAACAGAAAGCGAAGGTCAGGATTCTTGAAGAACTGAAAAATGAGGAAATGCTGCCGTATGATCTTGTGGTGTCAAAACTCCATGTCAGTTCATCCACACTTACAAGCCTTGTTAAGGATGGGACCATTGTAATAGAGAGCGAGAAGGTATATCGTAATCCGGTCAACTCATCCGACAAACCGGAAGACCAGAAGATTTTGTCAAAAGAACAGGCAGATATTGTCAGTGAGATAACTTCTGGTATGAGTAAAAATATGACGGATACGTCAGAAAATGGAAAGTATCTTATTCATGGCATAACCGGTTCGGGAAAAACAGAAGTATATATAAAACTTATAGAGCATGCGATAAAGGAAGGCAGACAGTGTATAATGCTTATTCCGGAAATTGCACTCACTTACCAGACACTGATGCGTTTTTATAAACGTTTTGGGGACAGGGTTTCGGTTATGAATTCAACCCTTTCGGCAGGTGAAAAATACGATCAGTGTATGAGAGCCTATAATGGTGATATCGATGTCATAATCGGTCCGAGATCGGCATTGTTTGTGCCGTTCAGGAAGCTTGGACTGGTTATCATAGATGAAGAGCATGAGAGCAGTTATATTAGTGAGAACAATCCGCGTTATCATGCAAGGCAGACTGCAGAAGAATTATGCAGGATAAAAGGGGCAACGCTGGTCCTTGGATCGGCAACTCCGTCAATAGAGACATATTTTCTTGCAAAAAACGGATATTACAAACTGTTTCAAATGACGAAAAGACTAACGGGTAATCAGCTTGCCAAGACTTCGATTGTAGATTTAAGGGAAGAACTTAAAAATGGAAATCGTTCTGTTCTTAGTCTTAAACTGAAGGAGGCTATTGCTGACAGACTGAATAAAAAGGAACAGATTATGCTGTTCCTGAATAGAAGAGGATATTCCGGATTTGTCAGTTGCAGGGCGTGCGGACATGTTATGAAATGTAACCATTGTGATGTATCTTTATCAAGACATCGTGGTGGAAAACTGATATGTCATTATTGTGGCTATCAGACACAGGATGTAAAGATATGTCCCGAATGCGGTTCTAAATACATTTCCGGTTTTAAGGCAGGAACTCAACAGATTGAGGATGAATTGAAGAAGATTTATCCCGAAATCAGAGTCCTTAGAATGGATGCGGATACTACCGGAACCAAAGACAGTTATGAAAATATATTAAGCAGTTTTGCTGAAGGGGAAGCAGATGTTCTTGTAGGGACTCAGATGATAGTCAAAGGGCACGATTTTCCAAATGTAACGCTGGTCGGGATACTGGCAGCAGATTTGTCATTAAACGATTCGGATTTTAGAACGGCAGAGAGAACCTTCCAACTTTTGACGCAGGCCATAGGCCGCGCCGGCAGAGGCGAAAAGGAAGGCGAGGCAATTATTCAGACATACAGACCGGATCATTACAGCATTATTCATTCAGCACATCAGGACTACGAAGGGTTCTATAAAGAAGAGATTGCATACAGAATGCTTGGAGATTACCCTCCGGCAGGTGCGATGATGCATATAAGGGTTCAGTCGGCAGCTGAGATGAGAGCGGAATCTTTGGCAAAAGCATTGGCAAAAAGAGTTGTCGGAAAAGTCAGGGTTATTGGACCGGCTCCGGATACTGTAAGTAAGGTAAAGGATATGTTTAGGTTCAATTTATACTTAAAGGGTGAGGATATTAAAGATATAGAGATGTCCAGAAACAAAATGGAAGAATATCTGGAAACGGCTCCGATTATAACAGAGACAGTGAGCTTTGATCTATACTGATAGCATGGATAAAATAGTTTTTTGGAAAAGTTGCAGCTTGCAGGCACTTTTATTGATTGATAAGGATTTATTATAAAGTGGATGAGAGGGATTGGAAATGGCGATTAGAAACATAAGAGAAATGGGAGATTCTGTACTTAACAAAGTGTGTAAGGAAGTTAAGGAAATGAACGGAAGAACGATGGATCTCATAGATGATATGTTTGACACAATGTATGAGGCTGACGGTGTTGGACTTGCAGCACCACAGGTTGGAATTCTTAAAAGAATATTTGTAGTAGATACCACAGGAGAAGACCCGATGGTATTTATTAATCCGGAAATTATTGAAACAGATGGTGAGCAGAGGGGATACGAAGGATGCCTTTCAGTTCCGGGTAAATCAGGAATGGTTACAAGACCAAATTATGTCAAGGTGAGAGCTTTGGATGAAAATCTTGAGGAATTTGAACTTGAGGCAGAAGAATTGCTGGCAAGAGCTATTCTGCATGAAAATGATCATCTTGATGGTCATCTCTATGTGGAAAGAGTAGAGGGAGAACTCGTTAATAACAGTGATCTGATGGCACAAGAGGAAGAAGAATAATGAAAATCATTTTTATGGGAACACCGGATTTTGCAGCAAAGGCATTGGAGTCTCTTGATAATGCAGGACATGAAATAGTGCTCGTTGTAACGCAGCCGGACAAAGAAAAAGGAAGAGGAAAACAGGTAAGTCAAAGTCCTGTAAAGGAATATGCCGTTGCACATAATATGAATGTTTTTCAGCCTGTCAAAATCAGAGAAAAGGAAAATGTTGATTACTTAAAAGGGTTTGAAGCAGATATATGTGTAGTTGCTGCTTTTGGGCAGATTCTTACCGAAGATATTCTAAATATGCCAAAATACGGATGCGTAAATATTCATGCATCCTTACTACCAAAATACAGAGGAGCTGCTCCGATACAGTGGTCAATACTGAATGGAGAGAAACAGACAGGTGTCACAATAATGCAGATGGATAAAGGTCTTGATACAGGCGATATGCTTTTACAGAAGGCAATTGATATTGAGGCCTGTGATACGGGAGAAAGTCTTTTTGATAAACTGATGCTGTTGGGATCTGAGCTCATATGCGAAGCCCTTGTCAAGATTGAAAAGGGCGAACTCATTCCAATCAGGCAGAACGAAGCAGAATCCACATATGCCGGTAAAATAACAAAGGATATGGGACTCATAGATTTTAGCAGGGATTCTGAAATAATTGAGAGATATGTTCGAGGACTTAATTCATGGCCTTCGGCATTCACAATGATAAATGGAAAAACACTTAAAATTTGGAAAGCTGACATTGTCAAAACTGAGAGCACAGAAGCGCCCGGAAGTGTGATAGAAGTTAACAGCGATGCTATTGTTGTTAAAACCGGAAATGGTGCCATTTCAATTAAAGAAATTCAACTTGAAGGAAAGAAGAGAATGACAGTTCATGACTTTCTTTTGGGTTACAAGGTTGCGGTTGGAGCTACATTAGGCAAATAGATGATTAATTTATGATTATTCATTTGAATTGATAGTAAAGAGAATATATTTGTACTAATGGTGTGCAAATATATATAGAAAGAGATTTTGATTTGGCTAAAGAACGTGAAATAGTATACGAAAGTTTAATAGAGATACTCGAAAATAATCAATATTCTCACATTATTGAGAAGGATGTTCTTGATAAGTTTGATTACCTTGATAAATCCAAAAAGGCATACATCAAGCGAATGATAGAGGGCACTATAGAACTTTTGCCCGCAATAGATGAGGTTATTGATTCTTTTGCTAAAACCAAGGTAAAAAAACAAAAAGCGCTTATAAGAACAGTACTTAGAATGGGGACTTATGAGATTCTGATGATGGATTCGAGTCCTGATTATGCGGTAGTCAGTGAATTGGTTACTTTTGTCAAAAAGCATGGGTTTGTAAATCTTGCACCCTTTGTTAATGGTATTTTGCGAAATATTTCAAAGAATAAGAGCAGTATAAAAATAGAGGCTCAAAATACATTTCCGGAGTGGATTAAAAATCTTCTGCTTAAAGCATATTCAGAGGATACGGTTGACGCAATTATCCACAGTTCTGTTGAAGAACATCCGGTTTCAATCAGGGTCAGAAATGAACTGAAGGATTATGCAGGATTAACACGTCATCCATTACTTGAATATGCGTACATTGTTGAAAAGGGGAAGGCGCTTAAGGATATTGAAGGATATGCTGAAGGTGATTTTATCGTTCAGGATGTCAGCAGCATGATGGTTGTTGAAAAATCCGGTATTAAAGAGGGAGACATTGTACTTGATGTATGTGCTGCACCCGGTGGAAAAAGCATTCATGCGCATGATTGCGGAGGCAGAGTGACTTCAAGAGATGTTTCTGACAGGAAGATTAATCTTATTCGACAGAATCTTGAAAGGTGTCATATTACGGATGTGAAGACACAGGTCTGGGATGCAGCTTCTTTTGATGAGCAGTTTGAGGAAAGTGTGGATGTACTGATTGCAGATGTTCCCTGCTCCGGACTTGGTGTTTTGGCTAAAAAGACAGATATTAAACTGAAACTTAAGGAGTCGGATATTGATTCTCTGGTTAAACTCCAGTGGGATATAGTCAGTACGGTGTACAAATATGTTAAAGTCGGAAAAACATTAATGTACAGCACCTGTACCTTAAATCCGGCAGAAAACTGTGAAATGGTTAAGAAAATAGTAAATGAGCTTCCATTTGAACTCGTTGAAGAAAGACAGTTTATACAGGGAATTGATGATACAGATGGGTTTTATTATGCGAAACTGAAAAGAACTCGCAGATGAATAGCTTAAAGGGCACTGCTAAAATATATGAAAGATATAAAATCATTATATTTAGAAGAATTAACAGAAGAAATAGTCAGACTTGGAGAACCAAAATTCAGAGCAAAACAGCTCTATGAATGGATGCATGTGCATCTGGCGTCTGATTATGAAGCGATGAAAAATATACCGGGAAGCTTAAAGGTTAAACTGAACGATAATTTTGCTTATGCCAAAGCAAAACTGGTAAGAGTTCAGGAATCCCAGATAGACGGTACAAGAAAGTATCTTTTTGCATTTGATAACGAGAGCCTTGTCGAGTCGGTTTTTATGAGATATAAGCACGGAAACAGTGTATGTATTTCTTCACAGGTTGGTTGTCGAATGGGATGCAGTTTTTGCGCATCAACACTTGATGGTCTGAAGCGTAATCTTGATGCATCTGAAATGCTTGAACAAATATATGCAATAGAGAGAGATACAGGGGAAAAGATTTCCAATATTGTTGTCATGGGAACCGGGGAACCGCTGGACAACTATGATAACCTTGTAAGGTTTGTCAGACTTATCAGTAACGAAAACGGAAGAAATATCAGCCAGCGAAATATAACGGTTTCTACCTGCGGACTTGTAGAAAATATTAAAAGGCTTGCCAAAGAAGATTTGAAAATAACATTGGCGATATCCTTGCATGCACCTACTGATGGAAAAAGAAAAAAACTGATGCCGGTAGCAAACAGATACAGTATTGATGAAATTATTGAAGCCTGTGAAATGTATTTTGACAATACGGGAAGGCGGATAAGTTTTGAGTATGCACTTGTCAGCGGAGAGAATGACGGAGTTGATGATGCTGAAAAACTTTCAGAAATAGCAGGCAGATTAAATTGTCATATAAATTTAATTCCGGTTAACCCCATAAAGGAACGTGATTATAAGCGTTCCGGCAAAGATGCTATTTTACGGTTCAAAAATAAACTTGAAAAAAATGGTATAAATGTTACTATTAGAAGAGAATTAGGGTCAGATATTGATGGCGCTTGCGGTCAGCTTAGGAGACGACAGATGACTGAGAGCGTCGATTAGTTGTGTTTATTTAGATCCTAAGGGAGGATAATAATTGGCACATTCTTTTTCAAAGACTGATATAGGTCGAAAAAGACAACTGAATCAGGATTTCGTGTATACCTCAGATGAAGCAGTAGGTAATCTCAAGAATCTTTATATTGTGGCTGACGGAATGGGAGGACACAATGCAGGAGATTTTGCATCTTCATTCACGGTAGAAACGGTTGTTAAAGAAATCCGTGATAATACCGAACCCAAACCTTTCAGAATCCTTGGTAAGGCTATTAGGATTGCAAATGAACTTATTCGTGAAAAGGCAAGAAGTGACAAGGCTCTGTACGGAATGGGAACTACTATTGTTGTTGCATCAACAGAAGAACATCAGCTTGAAGTGGCAAATGTTGGTGACAGCAGACTTTATATTTTTACGGACGGAAAATTGAAGCAGATTACACGAGACCACTCACTTGTGGAAGAGATGGTCAGAATGGGAGGAATGACTCCTGAAACTGCAAGAAATCATCCTGATAAAAATATAATTACCAGGGCTATAGGTGCCAGAGATTCGATAGAGGTTGATTTCTTTTCGGAGGAACTGAAACCGGGCGATTTGGTTCTTATGTGTTCTGACGGATTAACCAATATGCTTTCGGATGAGGAAATAGCGGTTGTATTAAGTAGCGACCTTTCAATAGATGAAAAGTCTGAAACACTGATTGCCAGGGCAAACGAAAACGGTGGTAAAGACAACATTGCAGTTATATTAATTGATGATTTTCAGTAGGGTGATAAGTTTTGATAGATAGAGTAGTTAGAATTGGAATGATCATAGCGGAAAGATATGAGATCCTTGAAAAAATCGGTACAGGTGGAATGTCCGATGTTTACAAGGCCAAGGATCATAAGCTTAATCGACACGTAGCTGTAAAAATTCTTAAGCAGGAATTTAGTGAAAATGCTAATTTTGTATCGAAATTCAGGGTTGAAGCACAGGCTGCAGCAGGGTTGATGCATCCTAATATTGTCAACGTTTATGATGTTGGACAGGAAGACGGCGTCTATTTTATTGTTATGGAGCTTGTTGAGGGAATTACTCTTAAGAAGTACATCGAGAAGAAGTCGAGATTATCTTTCAAGGAAGCAGTAAGTATTGCCATACAGGTGAGTATGGGCATAGAAGCGGCTCACAATAATCATATTATTCACAGAGATATTAAGCCTCAGAATATTATTATATCCAAAGAGGGAAAAGTTAAGGTTACAGATTTTGGAATTGCAAAGGCTGCGACATCCAATACTATTACATCAAATGTTATGGGATCTGTTCACTATACTTCTCCTGAACAGGCAAGGGGCGGATATTCCGACGAAAAATCAGATATCTATTCTTTAGGTATTACTCTGTTTGAGATGCTTACGGGCAGGGTTCCGTTTAATGGGGAGACTACGGTAGCGATTGCTATCAAACATATTCAGGAAAATATGCCTTCTCCAAGAGATTTTGTTCCGGAAATTCCGGTTAGTATAGAAGAGGTTGTATATAAGTGTTGTCAAAAATCTCCGGATAGAAGATATCAGACTATGGGAGATTTGATTAAAGACTTAAAATATGCACTTATGAATCCTGATGAGAGTTTTGTTAATCTTGACAGTCATGATGAAATTGGTGCAACGAAGGCTGTGCAGGATTCTGATTTGAGCAGAATAAAGCGACAGTCTCAGCGCTCTCGTAACAGACAGCAGTATGGTCAGTATGGTAATCAGTATAATAGCCAGTATTCAGATCAGCAGGCGTATAATGATCAATATGGTAATCAGTATGGCGACCAGTATGATGGCCAGTATTCAGATCAACAGGCGTATAATGATCAATATGGTAATCAGTATGGTGACCAGTATGATGGTCAGTATTCAGATCAGCAGATGTACACTGATCAATATGGCAACGTGTACGACGATCGGTATGATAATCAGTCGGGATATGATGACGGATATGATGATCAGTACGATGATTATGCGGATGACTATCAGGATGATTATTATGATGATGAATATGATGATGAATATTATGATAAGCGTTCAAAAGCTAAAAATAAGGACAAGAAAGTTGAGAAGATTACAGTACTGATAGCTGTTTTGGCAGCAGTTATTGTGGGAGTAATAATTCTTGTTGTTATTTTCAATAAACTTGATATATTTGGTTCTTCCGAGGATGATTCTGATGAAATAGGACAGGAACAGGTTGAACAGGTTGAGTTTGATATAGATGTTATAGGCAGAGATGCCGAAGAAGTTAAAAAAGACCTGATTGAACTTGGATTTACTCCGGAAATAGAATCTGATGTAAGCTCTGATTTGCCGGAAGGAGTTGTAATGAGGTGTTCTGCTGCAAGAGGTGATATGCTTCCTAAAGGCAGTAACGTTGTTATTACAATTAACCTTGGTGAAAAAGGGGTTGATGTTCCTAATATAGTTAATAAGTCTCTTGCTGAGGCAACAGCGGTTTTGCGTGATAAGGGATTTGAAGTTGAGACAGAGGACGGTTTTGATGATTATATTCAGGCCGGATATGTATTTAAGCAGACTCCGGAAGGAAATGCAAAAGCTCTCTTTGGCACTACAGTTACAATCTATATAAGCCAGGGACCGGATTTATCTCAGATTGAAATGCCTAATCTTGTGGGACAGGATGAAGCCTCTGCAATTATTATGCTGCAGGAACGTGGATTGGAAATAGGAGATGTTAAGCAGGAAGATGTTGATGATCCTATGCTTGATGGAACAATAACATCTCAGAGTGTTGAAGCCGGAACAAAAATCGAAGCCGGAACCAAAATTGATTATGTGGTAGCAATTGGACCGGAACTGTATAAGTTTGAGGAATATATCGAAGGTCCGTCCCTTGAAGATCCTGAATTTATGCCGGGAACACCTGTACATGTTACACTTATTCCGGATGGAGAAGACAGCACACCGATTATTGATACAACTGTTACAGCATTCCCTATGGATTTGCAGGTTCATCATGGAATTAAAGTTCCCACGGGAAGATTGATTTTCCAGTATACAAAGCATATTAATGAACATACAGAAACTGCACCGGATGGAACGGTAGTTATTATTCCTGAAGAGGACAGATATATGGAGTTTACAAGACAAAAAACATTTAAGCTTGAATCGGAGTGATTATGACAGGAAAAATCATAAAAGGAATAGCTGGATTTTATTATGTTCATACAACCCTTGGCCTATTTGAATGTAAGGCCAAGGGTATTTTTCGTAAAGAGGGAATAAAACCGCTTGTTGGTGACAACGTTGAAATTGAAATAATTGATGAAAAAGAACTGACGGGAAATATTATTAATATATTACCGAGAAAGAACAGCATAATCCGTCCTGCATGTGCAAATGTCGATCAGGCACTTATTATATTTGCGATTACCAAACCGGATCCGAATTATAATTTGCTGGACAGATTTCTTATTTCCATGAACAGAGAAAACATTCCGACAGTTATATGTTTTAATAAAAAAGATATAGCAACGGATAAGGAGATGGAAGAACTAAGAAAATCATATGAAGGCTGCGGCTGTATTGTAATTTTCTCAAGCGGAACCAATAATGAAGGGCTTGATCTGATAAAATCAACTCTTAAAGGAAAAACAACAGTAATTGCAGGGCCGTCAGGAGTTGGGAAGTCTACTATAGTAAATGCCTTACATCCCGATGCGTCCATGGAAACGGGAGAGATATCCCGTAAAATCGAAAGGGGAAAACATACCACACGCCATTCACAGTTATTTGCTCTTTCAAATGATACGTTTATTATGGATACCCCCGGATTTACTTCTTTGTATCTTTCAGATATAGATAAAGAAGATCTGTGGAAGTATTATACCGAATTTGCTGAATATGAAGTGAACTGTAAATATGCCTTGTGTTCCCACATATCGGAACCTGTATGCGGAATTAAAACTGCAGTTGAGGAAGGAACTATTAGTAAAATCAGATATGAAAACTATAAAGTTCTTTACGAGGAACTGAAACAGAAAAAGCAATACTGAGATTGGCCTTTTCGCAAAGAATGGTTATAAAACAACAATGGCTAGTGAGAAAAAGGTGCCCGATAAGAATATCATTATCATAGTTTGTATGTTTATTCTATAGGAGAAGATTATGGCCAGAAAAAAGGCACTCAGTCAGGAATTGAATCCAATAATAAAGACAGATTATCCGGATCCCGATGTAATCAGGGTCCAGGATGTGTATTATATGATTAGCACCACCATGTATTTTATGCCCGGCGGTGTTATTTTGCGTTCATATGATCTTTGCAACTGGGAAATTGCTTCTTATGTATTCGAGAGTCTGGATGATAATGCCAATGAACGTCTTGAAAATGAGAGCAGTAATTATGCAGGAGGTATGTGGGCTGCTTCCTTGAGATATCATGAAGGTACTTTCTATGTAGTATTTGTAAGTCATTTTACACAGACAACATATCTTTTTACCTCAAAGAATATAAATGGCCCGTGGGAAAAGAGAACAATTGAAGGATATTATCATGACTGTTCGCTTCTTTTTGATGATGACGGAAGAGTTTTTCTGACACATGGCAATTTTGCTATTCATCTGCTTGAATTGGATGAAGATTTAAAAGGACCTAAGAAGGGCGGAATTGATAAAATAATAGTTGAAGAAAAAAATGATGTCATCCTGGGGTATGAAGGATCACATTTTTATAAGATAAACGGAAAGTATTATCTGTTTTTGATTCATTGGCCCAAGGAAATGCCGGGAAGAAGAACTGAGGCATGCTTTGTAGCTGATAATATTGAAGGACCGTATATTGGAAAAGATATATTTAATGATGATCGTAATTACTGCGGACAGGGAGTTGCTCAGGGCGGAATTGTTGATACACCTGCAGGAAAATGGTATGCAGTAATGTTTCAGGATAGTGGGGCAGTCGGACGAATGCCGGTACTTGTACCGATGAAGTTTGAAGAAGATTTTCCTGTGCTTGGAGTAGATGGAAAAACACCTGATAAATTTAATGTCGGAACTTCAAGGCCATATTATAAATATGAACCTCTATATACATCCGATTCATTCATTCCGGAGAATGAAGAAGAATTAAAAGTATTAAAAAAACAGTGGCAGTGGAATCATTGCCCTAACAATAAATTGTGGACGCTGCTTCCGGAAGGCGGGTTGCAGATTAAAACCGGTAAATTGTCAACGAATCTCACACATGCGCAGAACTGTCTGACTCAAAGAATGATGTTCCCAAGATGTGAGGCTGAGGTTACAGTTGACGCTACAATGATTAAAGATCAGGATGTAGTTGGCTTATGTGCCTTACAGGGACGATATGGTTATCTGGCAGTTACCAGAGAAGGCGGAAATTATTACCTGATTAAAGTGGTTAATAATGATACAGAACCTATGAAAATTGGAGGCGGAGGAAATTATCTTCCGGGCGATGTGGTCGAGAAAATCAGACTCCAGAGTCCTATAGTAACTTTATGCTTGAAAGCAGAGTTTACAGATATGCAGGACAGACTGGATTTCTTCTATTTGAAAGGTGATAAGTTTGTAAAGGTTGGAGAATCTCATAAACTGATATTTGGCCTTGATCATTTTACCGGTGCTCGTTTTGGATTGTTTATTTTTTCTATGAGAGAAACGGGTGGAAGTGCTGTATTTAAGGATTTTGTTTACAGATACGAATAGAAGACAGAATAACAGGAAATAAAAAAGGCACCTGCTATAAGGTGCCTGTGCTTTATCTATTTTACATACGCGTTTTGCCTGCATTTTTACTTCGGTACTCTCTTGGAGTACATCCCATCTGTTGTTTGAATAATCTGTTAAAAGTAGAAATGCTTGGGAAACCGGAATTCATGGCGATGTCGGTAATTGAGTAATCAGGCTCCGACAACTGTTCAGCAGCGGCCTTAACTCGTCTGAAACACAGATAATCGCAAAACGTAAATTCTGTATATTGTTTGAACAATCTTGAAAAGTGATATTTTGAGAATCCTGCAGCTTTGGCAGTATCCTCGAGCGTGATGTCTTCCATGTAGTGTTCATCAATGTATTCCAGAATCTGATTAAAACGCTGAACATATTCCTTTTGTTTGTTGAGTCTTACATTGGGGAAGAGGGCATCAGCATTGTTATGGTTCTCACCAAGTTTTATAAACAGGTTCAGCAACAAGGCCTGAATGGCAAGTTCTGTATATTCGCCATTTCGAAAATATTCATTTCGCATTTGGAGAAGTATCTGATATATATCATCATATATTAATGGGAACGATTCCCTGTTGATGAGTATCGGATGATTCATCAGGGCTTTTATTCCGGCAAAACCACGCAACATACTTATCATGGATAAGTCCATAATAAAGATGAAACGTTTTCCTTCCCTGGGGGCTGTTAAAGTATGTATTTCACCGGGGGGGATTATAAGTATATTACCGGTTTCGAGACGGAGTAATTCTCCGGCTACATCGACATCATAGGTGTTTTCGACAGGCATTATTATTTCAAGTGCCTGATGCCAGTGAGCAGGAAAATCAACATTCAAATCGTTGAGCCAGATTCGACTTGAGGTGTTTTGGTAAAACTCTACTTTTTCCTCATCACCATCAAGAGTACGTTCTCCGGTATAATCTATATTTATTGTATTATAATTGCTACTTATTTCAGAATTCGTTTTTGCTGCCATATGATTTAACCTCAAGGTGCATTTTAGCACGATATGAGCAAAATAGCAATATTTGACAAGACAATAACGGAATATTTTTATTAACATTTTTGTAGTGCGCTGACATAAAATGTCAGTTATTTAAAGATATTTTTGATGGAATTTTTAATATAGACAGGAGTTGAAAAATGAAAAGAAAGTTTTTATCCGGATTGATGGCGGTAACGATGTCGGCATTCCTTTTGTCAGGCTGCTCGGAAGAAGTGACAGCAGGTAATACTACGGGGAATAATTCCGAAACAGTGGCGGAAACACCTGAAACTGACAATGAAGGAGAAAGTGCTGAGGCGACTGATGCAAAAGCAGAGGATACTGCAGAAGAGACAATGGAAAATGCTGCGGCTGAAGAAGTTAATGTACCGGCTCTCAGAGATTGTGTTCCCAAGAAAATGGGGTGCAGAATCGGATGTTCAGCAACCCTTTCGGAGTTACAGGATCCACAGGTTTTTAATATAGTAACAACACATTTTGATTCGATTACTTTTGGAAACGAATTGAAACCGGATTCTCTGTTTGGCTACAGCAACGGAAGCTGTCCCGGAACAAAACAGGAAGAACTTAACGGCGAAATTATTACTGTTCCGGTTATGGATTTTTCGAGACCGGAAAAGATGCTTGATATGATTTATGACTGGAATGAAGCAAATCCTGACAGAAAGATTATGGTCAGAGGTCACGTGCTTGTATGGCATTCGCAGACTCCAGAGTGGTTTTTCCATGAGGATTATGACAAGAAGAATCCATATGTTGATAAAGAAACGATGAATAAGAGACTGGAGTGGTACATTAAAACGGTTCTTACTCATTTCACAGGAGATGACAGTAAGTATAAAGATATGTTTTATGGCTGGGATGTTGTAAATGAAGCAATTTCGGATGCAACAGGTAAGTACAGGACTGACAGTGAAAATTCTGAACCACTCAGCAATGATACTCATGGAAGCAATTCAAGCTGGTGGCATGTTTACGGAAGCAATGAGTACATAATTAATGCGTTCAAGTTTGCAAATAAATACGCTCCTGAAACACTTGAACTTTACTATAATGATTATAATGAAACGGTTATCAAAAAAATGAATGGAATCAAGGAACTTCTGCAGACTATCAAGGACCTTGAGGGTGAAAGAGGAGTTGGCACCAGAATTACTGCCATGGGCCTTCAGGGACATTATCAAATGGAAGATCCGAATGCAAATTCATTGGAAGTAGCAATGAAGGAATATGGAAAGATAGTCGGTGAAGTTCAGATTACAGAGCTTGATCTTAGAGCATCAAGTGATTATGACGGTTCTGACGAAGCAAAAGTTGAAGAATATGAAAAGCAGAGGAAGAGATATAACATGCTTTATTATTCAATGGGATCAGCAAACAATACTCCGGATACAACGCTTACCGGAATTACTTTCTGGGGAACAGTTGATAAGTATTCATGGCTGCAGACAGCAAATAATGTGGGTGGCGGAAATAGTAAAAATTCTGTTCAGTGTCCACTCCTGTTTGATGATAATTATCAGCCTAAACCATGCTTTTTCGTTTTTGGTAAGGAAGACTAATCAAATTTTGCTTTTAATAAAAGCACTAATTAGCAAGTATATTTGCACGATTGTTATTATTATATATATCGTTAATATTATTATGTGTATTTTTGGAGACAGTTATGGAAAATGTTGAAAAAAAGAAGAGCTTGAAAAAATTAATCATATTTTTAGCAGTGGTTGCGGCTTTTGTATTGCTTTTCGTGATTCTTTCCCTGGTTGATCAGGAAAACTTTTCAGAGAAGTATGCCGGTGTGGACCTTTCTAAAGATATTGCCGGTATGGAGAGACAGGGAACTTATACCGGTTATCTTAATGGTCATGCTGATGCCAAAGAACCTGCTGATGGGGTTGTAGTAGATATTTTTAACTACAAGTCAGAAGGTGATGCTGAAGTATCTGTAGTAAATAACTACGAGGGAGTGGACAAGGCACTCTTCACAGATATTGGTTCGACAGTATCATTTGATGTGGATGTTCAGGAAGAAGGTTTTTACAATCTTTATCTTGATTATCTTATTCCGGAATCCAGAGGCGTTCCTGCAGAACGTTGTGTATATATAAACGGAGAAGTTCCTTTTGAGGATGCAAGAAATATCAGCTTTACAAGAATTTGGACTGATGGTGGTGAAAAGAGAGTAGATAACCAGGGTAACGAAATCAGACCTATTCAGGTTGAGGTGTATGATTGGCAGAATGCATACTTCAGAGATGATATGGGTTATATCATAGATCCTTTTAAGTTTTACTTAAATAAAGGAACTAATACAATTGCACTTTATGCAGAAAGCGAACCGATGGTGATTAAGAATCTTGAGGTTCGAAAAGTTATGAAGCTTGCTACATATGAAGAGTATGCAGCAGCTTGCCCGAAGGTTTCTTCTTCGGATGCAGCTAAGCAGTTTATGCTTACTATTCAGGGTGAAGATTCAACATTGAGATCAGAATCTTCATTGTACGCAAAATATGACAGATCTTCACCAACAACTGTTCCAAACAGTGTTACAAATACAATTCTTAACTACGTAGGTGGTGAAACCTGGAGAGACGCAGGCCAATGGATTGAATGGAATTTTGAAGTTCCTGAAGATGGTTTGTATAACATAATGGTTAAGGGCCGCCAAAACTACCAGAGAGGTTCGGTATCATCACGTAGTCTTTTGATTGATGGAGAAATACCTTTCGAAGAAGCAAGAACAGTATCCTTTGATTATGAAAATGATTGGGAATGTGTTGATCTTGCAGATGAGAATGGATCTTTATACAATTTCTATCTTACAAAAGGTCAGCATACTATCAGACTTGAAGCTACACTCGGTGGTGTAGGTCAGATTCTTGAAGACCTTGAGGATTCAACATTCAGATTAAATCAGATATATCGTAAGATATTGGTTTACACAGGTGCAAGCCCGGACCAGTACAGAGATTATCATATAGACAAGATGTATCCTGAAATTATGGAGGCAATGGATCTTGAGTGCAAGAGACTCTATAAGATAGTTGATGATATGGTTGCATATTCGGGACAGAAGGCTGATCAGATTGCAACAGCTCAGACAGTTGCACAGCAGCTTGAAAGATTCTGTGAGAAACCCGGAAAGATAACAAGAGAGTTTACTACATTTAAGGATAATATCACAGCACTTGGAACAGCAGCTCTTAATATGGCTTCTACAAGACTTGATGTTGATTATCTTGTAGTTTCAGGAACAGATGTTAATCCTGATAAGGACTCAGCTAATGTTTTTGGTAAATTGTGGCATGAAGTTAAATCATTCTTTGCATCATTCTTTGTAGATTACAATTCTGTTGGTGATGTATATGATGATTCACAGGAAGATATAGTAAAAGTTTGGATCTTAACCGGCCGTGATCAGGGAACAATTCTGAAAGCAATGGTTGACGATGATTTCACACCTAATTCAGGAGTTCCTGTTAACGTTGAAATCGTAGATCCGGGTGCTTTGCTTAATGCCGTTTTGGCAGGAAGGGGACCTAACGTAGTTCTTTCTGTTGGTGCGGATCAGCCTGTAAACTATGCATTGCGTAATGCAGCAGAAGATTTAACACAGTTTGATACATTTAAGGATGTAATAAGTCATTATTCAGAAAGTTCATATGAACAGTACAGACTTGATGAGCATGTATATGGACTTCCTGAAACACAGACCTTCAGCGTTATGTTCTACAGAAAGGACGTAATGGAAGAACTTGGTCTTGCGATACCTAATACTTGGAAGGAATTTATTGAATTGTTACCTACAATTCAGGGAAATAACTTGTCAGTAGGTATTCCTACTGCGGCAGGTTCCTCGACAGTTTCTTCATCAGCAACACAGACAATGTCTAATGTACCTGACCTTTCATTATATTTCTCACTGCTTTATCAGTATGGTGGAGATATGTATAACGAAGTGGGGAACAAGACAACAGTTGATACTGAAGCAGGTATCAGAGCATTTGATGATTATGTTAAATACTTCAATGACTATGGCTTGCCGGTAATTTATGACTTTGTTTCAAGATTCCGTTCAGGAGAAATGCCAATTGGTATTGCACCTTATTCTACATATAATACCTTGATGGTATCGGCACCGGAAATTCGTGGTCTTTGGGACTTTACACTGATTCCTGGAACACCACGTGTTGACGAAAATGGTGAGGAATATCTTGACAGATCTGACTTTATCACCGGTTCTGCAACTATGATGATTTCAACTGATAATCAGCAGCTTAAAGAAAAGTCATGGAAGTTCATGGAATGGTGGGCAAAACCTGAAACGCAGGTTAGATTTGGACGAGAAATAGAAGCGTTACTTGGTTCTTCAGCTCGATATGCTACAGCCAACAGAGATGCTTTCTCAAAGCTTTCTTGGAGCCCTCATGATATAGCAGTTCTTAATGATCAGTGGGATCAGACAGTAGGTATCCGAGAAGTGCCTGGCGGATACTATACAGGACGTCATATCTCTAATGCAATCAGAAAGGTTATCAACGACAAGGATGATTCGCGAGAGACTATCATAGACTATTCGATTAAGATTGATGAGGAAATTACCAAGAAGCGAAAAGAGTTTGGTATGACCGTATATGAAGATGGAGATAAATAGTAGGAGACCTGCGACATGAAAGAATTTTTTCACAAATATTGGGCCTTACGTAAGCACAATGCCAGAGTGGCATGGAAAAAGGCTAAACGAAGCAAAATGTGTTATGCATTCCTTGCACCATATGCAATCTTGTTTGCAATGTTTTTCATTTTTCCGGTTGTGGCCTCAATTTTCTTTAGTTTCACTTATTACAATATCTTGGAACCGCCAAGATTTATGGGACTACAGAACTATATAAGTTTGATATTGGAAGATGATATTTTCTTAACCAGTATAAAGAATACGCTGTTGATTGCAGTTATAACAGGACCGATTGGTTATATAGCTTCATTCCTGTTTGCATGGTTGATTAACGAACTTCCAAGATGGGTAAGATCGGTTGCCGTTATCATATTCTATGCACCTACAATTGCAGGTAACTGTTATGTTATCTTTTCAATATTCTTTAGAGGAGACACATACGGATATGTAAATGCTCTTCTTATGGATATTGGTATTATAGATACACCGATTCTCTGGTTGATTAATCCTACATATATGTTACCGATTTGTATGTTGGTAATTTTGTGGATGAGTTTGGGAACCGGATTCCTGTCATTCGTAGCCGGCCTGCAGGGCGTAGACAGGTCGCAGTTCGAAGCAGGATATATGGATGGTGTTAAGAACCGTTGGCAGGAACTTTGGTACATCACACTTCCTAACATGAAACCTATGTTGTTATTTGGTGCGGTTATGTCAATTACTCAGGCATTTGGTGTATGTGATGTAACGATGGCACTTTGTGGATATCCAAGTACAGACTATGCAGCGCGAACAATTGTTACACACTTGTTTGACTATGGTTATTCAAGATTTGAGATGGGATATGCATGTGCAATTGCAACAGTATTATTCCTGATGATGATTTTATGTAACAAGGCAATTCAGAGTCTTTTGAGAAGAGTAGGAACTTGATGAGATGAGTAAGAGAAAAGAAAAGAAAGCACAAGTTGAAAAACCTTATAAAAAGAAATTAATTAAGCGTCGTAAACCGAATAGATCAATCGGAGGAGATATTGCATTATATGTTTTCCTGGCTTTAGCAGCATTTGTTATGGCATTCCCGATTATATTTGCGGTTAATGCAGCATTGAAACCTTTGGATGAACTGTTTAAGTTCCCTCCAACAATTTTTGCACAGCATCCCACTTTTGATAACTTTACAGATTTGTTTGTTACAATGGGTAAGAGCTGGGTTACTTTCTCAAGATACTTGTTCAATACCGTATTTATCACATTTGTCGGTACGTTTGGACACTTGATTGTAGCTTCAATGGCAGCTTTTGTGCTTGCAAAATATGATTTCCCGGGCGGTCAGGGATTCTTCAAAGTTGTTACAATTTCAATGATGTTTACAGGATGGGCTACAGCGATTCCTAACTACATTATATTAAATAAGTTAGGATGGATTGATACATACTGGGCTATTATTATTCCTGCATTTGCTTCACCAATGGGATTGTTCCTTATGAAGCAGTTTATGGAAGGTTTGCCGACTTCTCTTATTGAAGCGGCCAAGATAGATGGTGCCAACGAGTGGAAAGTATTTTCGGGAATCGTTATGCCGAACGTAAAACCGGCTTGGATGACATTGATTATTTTCTCAGTACAGGCATTGTGGAACAATAAAGCATCAACCTTTATTTATTCAGAAGAAAGAAAAACTCTGGTTTATGCATTACAGCAGGTACAGAGTGGTGGTATTGCAAGAACCGGACAAGGTATGGCGGTTTTGGTCGTTGTAATGATTGTTCCAATTCTTATATTTGTCTTTTCTGAAAGCCAGATTCTTGAGACAATGGCTAGTTCAGGTTTGAAGGATTAATTCTAAGAGGTCGAAAGTATGAAAAAGATTTTTTCGAGGATCAGTGCTGCGGTATTTGCGGTTATCTTAACAGTTGTTGCACCGCTCACTGCTTTTACAAAAGAAAGTAATTATACATATAACTATGATTACTGGGGAGAAGTTCAGGAAAGTCCGGATTTGTATTCGGTTTGCAGAGTTTTTACATCAACTGACTTGAATCTGGATGTTAAACTTAATAATCCTTCAGGACTTTTTGCATATGGAAATCTGATTTACATATGTGATACAGGAAATAACAGAATCATTGAGCTTGAGAGATCTTCACTTGAGAAACTTGAAGTGACAAGGATTATTGATTCGTTCCAGGGGGCGGATATAAATACATTTAAATCACCGACAGACTTTGCAATCTCTGAAGATGGTAACTATTTTATCTGTGATAATGGTAATGGACGAATTCTCAAACTTGATTCGAACTTAAATTATATGATGGAATTCGTAAAACCTGTTGATAACACGCTGGATGAAAAACTTGAGTTCCAGCCGACAAAGATGGTTATTGACAGTGCGGAAAGAGTCTATTGTATTGCTACAGGAATTAATAAAGGTCTTGTAAAATACGAAAGTGATGGAACTTTTTCCGGATTTGTAGGAGCTACACCTGTTACCTACGACTGGACAGATTATATTTGGAAGAAGCTTGCAACACAGGAACAGTTAGAAAAGATGGAATCTTTCGTTCCTACTGAGTACAGTAACATATATATGGATTATGAAGGATTTATATATGGCGTAATCAGTGGAGCTGATGAGGAAGCTCTTGATAATGGTACTGCTGATGCTGTAAGAAAACTTAACCTTATGGGTAATAACATTCTTGTTAAGAATGGTGACTGGTATCCTGTAGGTGACCTCTATTGGGGTAACGGTGGTGGACATGAAGGTCCTTCAGTATTCGTTGATGTTACTGTTATGGAAAACGATGTATATGTTTGTCTTGACAATAACAGAGGTCGTTTGTTCGCATATGACGATCAGGGACATATGGTTTTCACCTTCGGCGGTAACGGAAATATGGATGGTTACTTCAGACGTCCTGCAGCGATAGAACATATAGGTCATGATTTATTTGTTCTTGATAGTCTTGATTGTTCATTGACAATGTTTATACCAACAGAGTTTGGACGGACTGTTTATAACGCAATTGAGCAGTTTGATGCAGGTGATTATGAGGCTTCAGGAAAATCCTGGGAATCAGTTATGAGTCAGAATGGTAACTATGATCTTGCTTATATAGGTATTGGTCGTTCACTCTTAAGACAGCGTAGATTTGAAGAAGCTATGAAATATTTCGAAGTAAAATATGATGATGAGAATTATTCAAAAGCTTATAAGCAGTATCGTAAGCAGTATGTTGAAGACCATATCGGAATCATAATTGCAATTCTTGCTGTTGTTATAATTGTTCCTCTTGTGATTGGACGAATTAAGCATATCAAGATGGAAATAGCACTTGCAGAACGTGAAAAGATAGATTTGTCAAAGTAATTAAACTAAACGGAGTTTGAGTATGTTTGCTTCCTTAAGAAAAAAAGAAACTTGGGTAAGATACCTTAAGTCATTAAAATTTGCTTTATATTGTATGACTCATCCAATGGATGGTTATTGGGATTTAACCCATGAAAAACGTGGCACTATGGCTGCCGCAAATACGATATTAATACTTACGTTGTTGACAAGAGTAATTAAACTAAAGTACACCGGTTTCGTTGTATTGATAGTTAACTGGGAAGAGTTAAATATTATTACGTATATATTAAGTGTATTATTCCCGTTGTTATTGTTTGTAATTGGTAACTGGGCACTGACAACGTTGTTTGATGGAAAAGGGCGACTGGGTCAGGTTTATATGGCCACCTGTTATGGATTGGTTCCGTATCCATTGATTCAGATTCCAATTATGTTTGTAAGTAATTTCCTGACAGTTGAAGAGTCGGCAATATACGGAATGCTTGATGTTATTTCACTGATATATGCAGCAATTCTTATTATAGTTGCGATGGGTCAGATTCATGAATATTCAGGTGGAAAGAATATATTGTTTACGGTTGCGACATTATTTGCAATTTTGGTAATGGTTTTTATTCTGATGATATTCTTTGGAATGATTTCACAGGGTGTTGCATATTTCATTTCATTAGGTCGAGAACTGCTTTTCCGATTGTGATGACAGTTGTTGATAGTCGAATTCATATACTTCATGAATTTATTGTTTAGGAGCTACAATGAGTAAAGAGAAGAACAAATTAACCGAAAGACAGGTTGAGAAAAGAAATAACAGAATAAAATTTTTGAAGAGCTTAATTTTTCCGGTTATCCTTACACTGATTATTGTAATAGGAGTTTTGGTTGTTTTTAATTATCAGAATGCTGAGGAAGAACAGGAGATAATAGCAGTCGAAAAGTATATGGGGGATGAAAAACCGATTGTTGTTGAGAATGATAAATTTAAGTTTACCATGGATCCAATGACAACACAGTTTAATGTTGAAGTTAAAGAAACAGGAAAAATCTGGTATTCGAATCCGGCTGGCGGTGCATCAGATTCACTTGCACTTCAGGATGAGAAGAACAGACTCCAGTCAACACTTCTTATGTCTTATATGACAGAAACCGGTTTGGAAACAACATATAACAGCTATGCATATAGTGTTATGAACGGAATTTATGATATCAAGACAGAAGGAAATACTGTTACGGTAAGTTATTCTCTTGGTGAAGTTCAGAAGGAATTTATTATTCCCACCGTTTGTAAGAAGACTGATTTTGATAAGTGGATTGCAAATATGTCTGACAAAGATGCAACCAGCATTAAGCAGTATTATGAAAAGAAAGATATCAATAACTTAAAGAAGAAGGACAGAAATAATAAAGATGAACTTCTTGAGAAGTATCCTATTCTTGCAGATGAGATAATCTATATTCTGAGAGATAATGCTAAGGATAATGTCAGAAATAAGTTTGAAGGTATATTTGCTGAAGCAGGATATACATTAGAAGATTATGCAAAAGATAAAGAACTTGATTTGTCTGAAAGTTCGAATGATAAGCCGGTATTTAATGTTGACGTAGAATATACTCTTGAAGAAGATGGACTTAAAGTTAATGTTCCAATGAAGAGTATTGAATATAAGAAAGAGTTCCCTGTTTATACATTGACCCTTCTTCCGTATTTTGGATGTGGCGGACCAACTGATGAAGGTTATCTGTTTGTACCTGAAGGTGGTGGTTCGGTTATTAACTTTAATAATGGTAAAGTATCACAGAGTAACTATTATACCAATGTGTATGGATGGGATATGTGCCTTACAAGAGATGCAGTAGTACATAATACCAGAGCATATTACGGTGTGTATGGCGTTGCAAATCAGGATGATTCATTCATTTGTATTCTTGAGGACGGCAGTTCGTATGCATCCATCCAGGCAGATATTGCAGGAAAAACCAATAGTTATAACTATGTAAATGCAATTTACAGTATTTGTGAAAGAGAACAGTATGATGTAGGTGAGATTGCAAACTCTGATGTATTTAAGTTCATTCAGGAATTACCTGATGAAGACATTAGTCAGAAATTCAGATTTGTTTCATCCGGAGATTATGTAGATATGGCTAAGGATTATGAGTCATATCTGAAGGAACAGTATGGAAGTTATCTTTCACTGAATGAAGACACCAATGCTCCTGTTGCAGTTGAAATTGTTGGAGCAGCTGAAAAGGTTAAGCAGATCGTAGGTGTTCCTGTTTCCAGACCTTTAAAACTTACATCTTATGAAGAGGCCGGAGATATTATTCAAATATTGACAGAGGATGGAATTAAAAACCTTTCAGTTAAGTTTGTCGGATGGTGTAATAAGGGTGTTAACCAGAGAGTGCTTGAGCATGTAAAGACAATTTCTGACTTAGGATCAAAGAGTGATCTCAGAGATTTGACCGCAAAAGCAAAAGAGTTAGGCGTTAATCTGTATCTTAATGGTGTAACAATGTATGCATATGAGAGTGATATTTTTGATGGTTTCTTCTCATTTACAGATGCAGCTAAACTGATATCAAAAGAAAGAGCAGAATTGTACAGATACAGCCATGTAACATATGCGGCAAGAGAGCATTTTAAGCCATATTATTTGTTACATACCAATAAGGCTATGGAAATGGTTGATAATCTTCTTGAAGCAGCTCAGGATTTCGGTGCACAGGGTGTTTCATTTGAGGATATCGGAGAAGATTTGGCAGCCGATTATTACCTTGATGATTTCCATTCAAGACAATCAGTGCTTGAACTTCAAAAAGATAAGTTCAAGGCAATGGATGATAAGGGCTTGAAGCTCATGATTAATATGGGTAATGATTATGCGGTTCCTTATTCTGATATTGTAACCAATATGGATTTGAGAGGTAGCGAATATACTATTATTGATGAGTGTGTTCCATTCTTCCAGTTAGCAATTCATGGATATATAGATTACACAGGTAATCCGATTAATATATGTGGTAATCCTGAAGAAGAAATTCTTTATTCTGCAGAGTATGGTGCAGGACTTCAGTTCAGTCTTATGAAAGAAACAGCATTCGTTCTTCAGAACACATATTATACCGAATATTATGGATCGAATTTTGATTCATGGCATGACAGAATGGTAGAAATATGTACAAGATATAATAATGAACTTGGACATACATTTAATCAGGAAATGACAGGTCATGATAATTTAACACCAACACTTTCATGTACAGTGTATGCAGATGGAACAAAGGTATATGTTAACTATGGTTACAGTGATGAAACTGCCGATGGTGTAACAGTTCCAGCAAGAGATTATTTAGTTGTTAAGTAATATCAATATATTATTTGCCAGATTTTGGCATTAAGGAGAGTAAGTACCAATGAAGATGAAGATGCCTAAAAACAAACTTGCCGGCCTTCAAAAAAGAAAGGCGATATCGGGTTATCTGTTTATCGCACCATTTATAATCGGCTTTTTAGTATTTATGGTGAAGCCATTTTTCCAATCTCTTTGGATGAGTTTTTGTACAGTTACATTAGGTTCCGGGGAGTTTACAAGTACTCCGATAGGTTTGGATAACTACAAAAACGCTTTTACAGTTGATCCGGAGTATTCAAGATTGCTGGTTGAGGAAATGGGACGAATGATGGCTTACACTATAGCTATTATAGTATTCAGCTTTTTCATGGCGTTAATCCTGAATCAAAAATTCCGTGGAAGGGCGTTAGTAAGAGCTGTGTTCTTCTTGCCGGTTATTCTTTCATCAGGTGTTATTCTTGGTCTTGAATCAAATAACCAGTTGATGGCTCAACTTGCTCAGACAATTGAGGATACAACATCAAACATAAGTATAACGGGAGCCTTGGAGGATGTTCTTCGAACTTCGGGAGTTGGTGTAAGAGCTTTTGATACATTGTTTGAAATTATTGATCATATATATGATGTTGCTTTGGCTTCAGGAATTCAGATTATTATTTTCCTTTCAGGTTTGCAGACAATAAGTTCAAGTATGTACGAAGCAGCAGATATTGAAGGATGTACTAAGTGGGAAAGTTTGTGGAAGATAACATTCCCTATGATCAGTTCATTATTCCTTGTTAACTGGATTTATACCGTTATCGATTTCAGTATGAGATCAGATAATGAAGTAATTAAGAAGATTCAGAAAGTAATGATTGATAATCTTGATTATGGTTTTGCATCGGCAATGAGCTGGATATATTTCTTGCTGATATTGGTATTTATTGGTATAACGTCACTATTTATTTCGAAGAGGGTATATTATTATGATTAAAACTAAAAAGAAAATGGTTAATTCAAACGGTACCTTCTGGGAGAGAAACAGAAAGTCCGGCGGGTATTTATTAAAGAAGAAAGCAACATCGATTGCTGTTAGCATTTGCAGATTTATTCTTCTTTTTGGATTGTGTTTCCTGATCTTACAGCCTATTTTGAATAAGATTTCTATTTCCTTCATGACTGAACAGGATTTGTATAATCCGATAGTAGTATCCATTCCGGAGCATTTTACTACTGAGAATTATAAGTTGTCAGCAGAATTGATGGATTATTCGGTATCAATTAGGAATACATTTTTAATATCATTATCAATTGCTCTTTTACAGATTATGATGTGTACACTGGTAGGATATGGATTTGCAAGATTTAAGTTTCCACTTAAAAATTTCTGGTTTGCCTGTGTAATTTTGGTAATTTTGATTCCACCACAGACAATTGCAACCTCACTTCATTTGCACTTTAAGTTCTTTGATATATTTGGAATATTCAGTTTGATTAATGGAGAACCAATAAATCTTAGAGGTTCGGTTCTTCCATATTATCTGATGAGTGCAGGCTGTATGGGATTGAAGAATGGATTGTACATTTATATGATTCGACAGTTCTTTAGAAATATCCCTGGCGATTTGGAAGAAGCTGCTTATGTTGATGGTTGCGGAACCTTGAAGACATTCTTTAGAATTATGCTTCCTGAAGCAATGCCTATTTTAACTTCATGTTTCCTTTTTGCATTTGTATGGCAGTGGACTGATGGATTCTATTCAAAGATGTTCCTTGGAACAACAAAGTTATTGGGAACAGGTCTTTCAAGAATCGTAGATTCGTTGGGTGCATACATTCAGCGTGAATTGGGAGTTAAGACAACAATTTCGGTTGCTTATTCCAACTGTATACTTGCTACAGGTACTTTGATGATTGTTGTTCCGCTGATTATCTTGTATTTGTTTGCGCAGAGAGCATTCGTTGAGAGTATTTCAAGTTCCGGTATTAAGATGTAAATATCGTAACAGAATAGAATATGAACAAAATGTTAACAACTTTTGAATAAAATTAAAATTTTTATAGATTTTATTCAAAAGTTCTGATATAATTCATATTGTGGTTAACGAGCATAGTGTTCGTTAAATATATTAAGGAGGAAAAATTAATGAAAAAGCCTATGGCAAAGAAAGTTTTGGCAGCAATTTCAGCTGCAGCTGTTTGCATGAGTGCTGTTGCTTGTAGCAGTAACGAAACAACTACTACAGAAGCACCTGCTACAGAAGAAGCTAAGACAGAAGAAGCTGCTCCTGCTACAGAAGAAGCTACTGAAGAAGTAACAGAAGAAGTTGTAGAAGAAGAAGTTAGCCCTTACACTGTATTAACAGATGCTAACGGAAATCCATATGACCTTGGTGGTATGGAAATCGTTATTCGTGACTGGTGGTCATCAGGTGAGGTTGCAGAACCTACTAATGATTATGAAGAAGCTCGTCAGGAATGGAGAGATTGGATCCAGGAGACATATAATTTCAAGATTAAGGAATTAGCTATCTCTGACTGGGGTTCATGTCCTCAGGATTTCGTAGACTACGTTACAACAGGTGGAGATGACAACAACTACATCTTCGTTCTTCGTGGTGACCCGGCTATTACTTCTGGTATGGCTAATGGTTTGATGTACGATTTGTCTACAATTGATTGCCTTGATTTCTCTCAGCCTATGTTCCAGAGCAACAAGGTTCATGAAATGTACTCAAAGGGAAATGCTATTTATGCTATGAACGCTGGTCCTGGAGAACCTAGAACTGGTGTATACTTCAACAAGAGAGTATTAACAGATGCTGGTATCGATCCTAACAGCATTTATGAGATGCAGGCTAACGGAACATGGACATGGGATGCATTTGCTAACCTTATGGAACAGGTTCATCGTGATACAGATAACGATGGTGTTATCGATGTATATGGTCTTACACTTAACGAAGGTGTTATGACAAGAGCAGCTGTATTCTCTAACGGTGGTTCATATGTTGGAAAGAACGCTGATGGATACTACTACAACCTTGAAGC
>JAKSRY010000021.1 GCA_024403415.1 Lachnospiraceae bacterium | reverse complement strand
GACATTAACGCCTTATAAATAATAAGTGAGTTTACAAACATACTTTCGACAAAACTGCACTTGCAAGTACCTCTTTGGGAATGCGAAAGATATGAAATATTCTGATTTTACTTAGTCGCTTTTGAGGCGACCGGTATGTAACACAGAGTATGTATAATGGGTGCATAAGATATTAACCGGCATGTTTATTAAAGAAAGGTGGATGCAGATGAGAAATAAATACTGGCTTGATGGAATAATGGGTGTAGTTGTTGGTGATGCATTGGGTTTGCCGGTGCAATTCATGTATCCAAAAGAAATAAAAAACAGAAAGCGTGGTCCGGTGACCGGTATGGAAGGCTATGGCACTTTTAATATGCCTGAGGGAACCTGGTCTGATGACAGCAGCATGACACTGGCTACGCTTGACAGCATAAACATAAAGAAGAGACTTGATCCCGGAAGCATTATGATTAATTTTTTGAGATGGTATGCAAAAGGGGAATATACACCATTTGGACAGTCTTTTGATCATGGTAGTACCTGCATTGCGGCGATTACTAATTTTTCGAGAAATCCTGATTACAAAACGTGTGGGAAAAAGGGCGAGTATGCGAATGGAAACGGAGCTCTCATGAGAATAATGCCTGTATGTTTGTATGCCTATGATAAAAATAGAGAGGATCCAACATATGATGATAACAGGGCAATTGCGGACATTCATGATATAGCGGCCCTTACACATAATCATTTGCGAAGCAATATGGCGTGTGGCCTGTACTATTTTTGCGTGAAAGAAATTCTTAATAATAAAGATAAGCAGTCCCTTCAGGAATGTCTCCAAAGAGGAATTGATGCAGGACTTGCATATTACAGAAAGGATATAGCAAACCTGACTGAGCTTGCACATTTCGGAAGGCTGTTCAATCTCGATGAGTTAAAGTACATTTCTGATAAAAATATAAGATTTAGCGGCTATGTAGTTGATTCTCTGGAGGCAGCAGTCTGGTCTTTGATTAATACGACCAGCTTTAGCGGAGGTCTGTTAAAAGCAGTTAATTACGGAGATGATTCAGATACTGTCGCAGCAATAGCAGGAGGACTGGCCGGTTTATATTATGGAATAGATGAGATACCTTCTGACTGGCTTGCTGTCATTCAAAAAAGAGAATGGATCGAGCAGATGGTGATGGAACATTGAATCGAATAAGAAACTATATGTTTAGCAATAAAAATAAGTCAGTTATAGTCGTAGATTTGAAAGACGCCATTGTTAAGATATAATGGAGTTAATGAAAGATTGTGCAGTGTAGGGGATATAGTCATGAATCTGATTACAGAAGAACTTGGTTTAGCAAATAAATTTATGGTCGAAGAGGTTACGTTTGGTAGTCATACACTTGCCAAATTGACAAAGCAGAATGTTGCTATTGTCGAAGCTATGATAATGAACGATTCTGACTATATAAAATCCTCAAAAAAGGACGCAGGTCCGGATAATAAAAGTAATTACAAGGGCTCTGCTGCTTTTTGGTTTACTAAACTTAAAGAAATGATTTCTGACAAGACAGCAGAGGGATATTCGTATTATAAAACTATAAAACGAACTATAGAAGCTGTTGATAGGGAGAACAGTACACATCTTAATGCAGACCGTTGTGGAAGAGAAGAAATAGCAAGAAGAATATATAACTTCGGCAAAGATAAGTTGATCGAATGTTTAAAGAATCCCGAGCATGGTGATTTGGAACTCTTTCATGCAATTGAAAAAAAGACATCAGCTGAAGTCAGAGCAAGGTATAATCCATCTTTTGCAAGCAAGTTCTGCCATTATGCATGCTTTTATCTTTTTGAAGGAACGGAATATCAAGATAATTATTCTATCTATGATAGTATTTTAAGAAAAAATCTTCCAATGTACCTTGAATATTACGGGATTGACAAGAAAAAGTATGACCTTAGTAAATATGAAGAATATCGTAAAGAAATAGATGAAATAAGATATTCTGCTGATGAACTGATAAGTCGAAATGGTTTTGACCATCTTATTTGGTATTACCATAAAGGAAGAATGTAGTAAGTGAAGCTAATTTGAAGAAGGAAATAATCTACAACCAATATTGTTCAAGGGATGTGGTTTGCTATGAGTATATATCAAAATAATGAACAAATTATTATAGAAGATTATGTGCATATCACAATGCATAAATACATCAATACAGATAATAATAGACGTAATCCTTTTATTAGAACTGAGATTACCTCTGAAACCGGTCATTATATTGGATTTTTTATATATAAAAAGAGTGCGTATGAAGAAATAATTAAACATGCTGACGATTTCTACAATAATGATGTTAAAAAAGAAAAATATATTATAAAAGATAGAAAGTTTCCTTTCTTTAGATTGGAAAATATTGATGATTGTTTACATCTATTTGCTGAATATACGCCTTATAACCATGCAGGTGTTACCATTAAAGTTGACTTGTCAGGTGAAAGATTAAAGAATTTTGTTAAAAATATTAAAGATGAGTTTAACAGAATTGACTGGAACAGATATGGCAAATTGGATTATATAAAAGTTCCCATTCCTGATGATACACTTGTTGAGTATAAATGGATATATTCGGCTACTGATTTCGAAAAGCTTTTCAAGGTGTTGATTGAAGGAAAAACACTTAGGATGTTATTGATAGACCTACATGACTATATAGGTCATTTTGAGCATAATTATCCCCAAAAAACAGAAAGTATAGGGTTTGAAGATTGCGGGTCAATTGTACTTATATTTGATGATTTTGCTGTAGATATTGTCATTCATGCTATGGGTCTGTTTCAATATAGAATACTAGAAAACATAACATATAGCGCCATAGAACGGGTATCTGATTATGTGCCAAATGATGTTGAGAAATATGGAGAACCTTATATTAAAGACTCATTTATGAATTGTCAAAGCTTATTTTATAAACAATTTGAGGGAGAAAAGATTTCTGAGATATCTGTTGATAAAACCTGGGATTATCCGTTTGGTGGCAATGATGAAATCAGAGCCGCATCTGATAAAGAAGATTTACCAGCGGCTATTCGATTTGTCTTTGAAAATTCAGTTAAACTGTCACTTTTGGGAAATGATATAGAATATTATGGAATATTTGCAAAATAAGTCAGATTAAGTTTAAGCTTCGGTGTGGATCGTAATTTATTGCATAAGCACAAATTATAAAAGGTACAAATTTACTTATAGAAGTTGTTCCCAAAGGTCTTGGTACTTTTTAGTATCGTTGCGGTATCGGTGACACTCTATTTTTAATAAAAATAATTTGAAAAGTTGAAAATAATAACCAGTAAGCAATCGCATTTTTTTATTTGATTGCGGGTTATTAAATCATTATTACCAAATAAATGGAAGTGTCACAAAGGGTGGTCACGACTTGATAGATGCACGCGGATACTCTTTCTATGCAGTTTGTAGCACCATTATTTGTTTCAAGTTTAACGGAGTAGTAATAATGCATTATGTTGTAGCTGATATTCATAACAATTATGAAAGATTTACTAAGCTATTAAAAAAGATTGATTTTTCAAAGGGCGATAAGCTGTATATTTTAGGGGATATATTTGATAGAAGCGATTACAATCCTCAGCCGTTGGAAGTATATTATGAAATTTTAAAATTGAAAGACAGTTGTAAGGTACTTGCAGGAAATCATGATTATTTATTAGCTGATTATATTTTGGCATACTACAATACACCAGAGAAAAAGAGAAAGAAGATTCCGGAATATCGTTATAATACTTTTGAAATTCTTAGTAATCGATTACCTGTAGCCGATATGCTGAGATTGGCAGCAAATATTTATAACTGGTCATTTGAAGAAGAGATTGAGGTAGGAAAACATATATTTTTACTAGCACATGCAATGACAACGAAACCCGGTGTAATTTGTGATAAATCAGTATATATGTATGGTGATGAGAATTTTTATAAAAAAGGAACTGAAGGATACATATCTGTTTGCGGACATTATAATCCATCAGGAAATCTTATTTGGAAAAACGATATCGAGAATGTTTATCTAATTGACTGTGGAGCCGGATATAAATCCGGAAGATTAGGATGTTTGAGGTTGGAAGATTTTAAGGAATTTTATGTTGAATAGTGTTATGGGTATTTGTTTGTGAGTATATATTTCTCGATACTTTTGACCAAACCCAGATATAAAACAGGACTAGGATGAGGGAAACACAACTAGTTCTGTTTTTATTTTTGAAAGCAATAATTTATTGTCTCTAAATGGATAATCAGATGATTAGGTCAGATAATCTCATTAATTAAGCCACTTGGTAACAAAAGGGAAAATAATTGGACTATACATGGTGCATTATATAGATACAAGGAAGTTAAATAACAATAGGTGAAGTTGTAGATATATAGATTAGGGGGAACATTAATATGAAGAATAACAAATCAAACATCGGATTATTGGAAATAGTAATAATAGTTTTTTCTATTATCTGCATAATAGGAAATATTGGAAAAACAGGTAATTCTTCTTCATCTGGAAGTACTTGTATTAAGTCTGGATGTAGAAGTACGGCTGCATATGGAAGTTTATATTGTTATCTTCATAAGCCATTTACTGAGAATAATACTTCTAAATCAAAGTCATCTTACTCAAGTTCGAAGAGCAGTAGCTCATCAAGTGCTTCTTCGAAATCAAGTAAGAAGACATATTCAACATCTTCAACTTCTTCGAAGAAGTCATATAAAATGCCTGATTGTGATGACTATGAAGATTATGATGAGTTCATGGATGACTGGGATGGTTACATGCCCGATGGCAGTGATGCAGAGGATTATTGGGAAAACTGGTGATTCATGTTTTTAAATTATAATTTTTTGAAATATTATTGTATTTTACCTAACTAAGAAGATGGAAGAAAAAATGAAATATTGTTTCTATGGAAGCAAAAATTAAAGAAAGAAGAATATGAGAGATTAAAGCAAGAGGAAATTGCGATTGAGTTGCTGGAGGAATATAGAAATAAAAGATATGGAACAAATGCTTTAACTTTATTCATGAATAAAGTCACTGAAATAACAGGGAATCGTTTTTATAAGTTTCTGATTGATATCGATAATGAACCATCACAGAAATTATTGAGAGGTCTTGGTGCATATCCAGATGGAATAACCGAGTTCGTGCTTCATGGTGAAGAATTGGAAGAGTTCAGAAAAGAAAATCTCAGTATGATTGATGAACATATAGTATGTTTAGCAGATGAATTTTTATGTGAGCCTGAGGAACTTATAGGCATGGTTTTACAGTACAGGATTGATAGGAAGGAATTGCTGAAAACTGTAATGGATAACGAAACTATGGTATATTAATATATGGGAAAGTATATGTGTTTGGTTCGTTGCATATTGAGGTTGGTATGCTGATTTATGACATTTTTGATAAGCTCTGGATATAGGTTGATGGTATGAATTTAGCAACACTAACCATAGGGGGAAAGTTATGGCTTCGATAGAATACGGAATAGATGGATATGGTCGAAAGGTGTCAGCCCAAAATGCCAGTCCGTATTCCACTTATAAATGTTTTTTTTGCAAAGAAGATATACATGTTAGAAAGGGGAGAGTTAGAGCTCCTTATTTTGCACATAATCCAATTTCGAATAGAACTCCGCAACAAATGGCATGTGAAGGATATACAAGTAATGGCACCCCAAATGGGTCTATTAATAGTAATGAAGATAGAATATGTATTTTTAATGGAGGAGTTCCACTTCATCTGATAGAAAGAAGTAATAATAAATACGAAATAGTGGCTCTTTTTCCGCCACTAAGTAGTAGTACGATGAAACAAATCGAAGATGTAGATGGAAAAATAAGAGTAATTGATGATGGTCGTGACCAAATTTTTAGTGCATGGAATTTCAGAAAATATAGGCTTAAAACAAGCGCTAGATGGATATATGTAAAACCAGATAATTTCAAGACGTTTAATGAAGAAATAAGGAGAAAATGGTTTCTTGGATTTAGGGGATTGGATTTTGACAATGATTTATTCAAGGTGGATAACTCTGGGGGAGTGAGAGTAGGGCAATTAGCTAATATAGTTGTTGGAAATGAATATTTATTTGTCCATAATAGAGGAACAATCAAAAATAAGAATGGACTACACTTTGAACGAAAAGGAACATTTGAATTTCCAGGAAAAACGTTTTCAATAGAATATGATGTTTATTCTGTGAAAGTGACTCAGATTACTGATGAGTCTATAGCATATATACAGAGTAAAGGATATCAACTTATAAATGAAAGTGATGAATTGGTTCCTTTATGGCCTCCAGCAGTAATAGAAGGAAAAGAACTCATATATCATGACAATGATCGTGAAGCATATATGTATCACAAAAAGGAAGCTAATCAGGAAGTGTTTTGGTGGGGGAATGCTATTCCGTATAAGCTAAACGAAAATGAGAATATATTAAAATGTTCAACTATTAACACTTCGTTACTTATGTCGGATTATAGTTTCAATATCTATGCAAAAGAAATTAGATATCTTCTTACACACAATAGAGATAATTTTACTCGAAATCGTGTGTTTGAATACAATGCAGTTGTTCGACTGGATGATGGCAGAAATGTAGATTTTGATGATAATTTATTGAATGAATCTTTTGAAAATCCAATTCTTTTGAATAGTAATTATAAATCTCAGATCATTTCTTTTCGAGATAATTATGTTAAAAAAAGTGCTTCAAAAAGAATTGATGAGTTACCTAAAGACAACATGCTGATGCTGTCTTTTGAACCTTTTGGAAATAAAGTAATTGTTCCCAAAGTGACTGATAATATAGAAAAAAAAGATAGTAAAAAGAGAATTGACTATGAGGATTATGTTTTCAAAATTTATCATTGCCATGGTAAATTGATCGAAACAGATGAATCAGTTGATAAATGGCTTGATATAACAAAAAGTGAAATACCAGAATTATACAAATATTTGATGAAGTGGAAAATTAATGGGAAGATGCCACTTAGAGCAGTTGAGATACTAAAAGATTTGGAGAGTTTGCTATGACAATGAACAATATTGTAATGAATAAATCCTTAAATGATTATTCAGATATTTTGACTGAAGAGGAAGTTAGATTGGTCATTAGTGAAATTAGATTAGATACTTTACTGGTTCCTTTTAAGAAACACATAAAATCATATTCAAAATATATCTCTTTGTTAGGTAAAATGAATCCAGGAGACCAGAATGTTAAGAAAAATTTGCCCAATATAATATTCAAATTGTATATGAATGACGATTTTATGATTAAAAAAATTATTTTTGATCAGGTGGACACCATAAGAAATAATTTTGAGGATTTTTTGAAAACATATGAAAAAGAAAAATTAACTTCAGAAAATTTTAAGGATATGGAGCCAATAAAGTGTGTGGAAATCCTTAAAGAGTTTGAGTTGATGGATGAATTCAACAAAATAGACATTGATTTATTCTTTTTGCAACTAAAACTGTCTGATGTTGATATAGAAGATGGAAGAAAAAATGAAATATTGTTTCTATGGAAGCAAAAATTAAAGAAAGAAGAATATGAGAGATTAAAGCAAGAGGAAATTGCGAGAGCATTAA
Organism: Lachnospiraceae bacterium; assembly: GCA_024403415.1. Lineage (GTDB taxonomy): Bacteria > Bacillota > Clostridia > Lachnospirales > Lachnospiraceae > JAILLW01. The sequence continues at coordinate 33,804 of JAKSRY010000021.1, read as the reverse complement.
AAGAACAGGGATTGGAGCATGATAGGACAGTAAAAGAACTACGAAAAGAATATTCAAGTAGTATTTCCAAATTGAACAAAGATATTGAATATATGGGAAAGACAATAGTTAAGCATGAAAAGACTATTGAGGAAAATAAGTTAATCATTAGTAATCAGGAATCAGAAATAGAACGACTGACTCATAAATTCGATGAAGATAAAGAAAAATATAAAAATGAATGGAAGAGGGAAATTGAAAGAGCTAATAAAGAACAGATTATTACTAATAATGCATTAAAAGAAGAAAAAGAGAAGCTGATTAAGAAAAAAGAAGAACTTGAAGAACAAATAGCCAAGATGCGGGAAGAATTGTTGAGTACTGAAGAAAAAATAGAGACTCAAAAGGAAATTCTTCAGCAACTTGAAGAAAATAATGATATTAATAAGGAGCTCATGCTAGATAATAGTAAAGAAAATAATCTCCCAAAATTAGACGAAATAGCTTCAAACTCTTTTTTAGTTCATAAAGGAAAAGCTGTTCCGGAAGCTGAAAAATATGAAAAGTATAAACAGTATAATGTTTCAGTGGGAATCAATATGGATGTTGTAGGAAATGAGCCAGAGGATAGTTCGATAGATCATTATTTTAATGCAGCAATTGATATTGGGCTAGTACCATTATTGTGTGGTTTTGGTTCTAGACGTGTAGCAGAAGCGCTGATTGCGGTTCGTTATGCTGAAAGACCTACAATAATCTCTATATCCATTGGCTGTGATGGCACCGATGGGTTAATAGAAACAATCAAAGAAGCAGATACAAAGACTGTTATTATTGAAGATGCGTTTGGACGTATGAATGAGGAAATACTGTTGCCTGTTTTTAGAGAAGAAATAGACAAGCAGATTATTCTATGTGCAGAAAGTACTGAATGTATCAAATATGTATATCATTACTTCTACAATTACATTCAATTATTGAAAGTGAATGTAACTTCTATGAAAAACATAGGGGAGTTGATTTTCGCCGATTCATCACAGGTATTTCCTGTTTATAAAATAGGTAAAACGAACAATGTCCATAAAAATGTTTTGAAGTTGCTGAAAGGGATAAATATTTCAGATATGTATCCACAGACAAGAGGATATATACTTTCAAGAATAATGGAATTGACAGACCATAATGAGGAAAAGGTATATGAAGATTTGCTGAGTCTTGAAACATTGGTTCTATTAGATGCTAATCAAAAGAAGATACTAAAAAACAACTTGATTGAAAATGAAATAAAAATATCAGAGGAATTGTTAGAAAGTATAGAACAATGAATAATACTTTGAAAAGACAGATGTCAATTGATCTAAATATTTTTAAATATGAAGAGGAAATGGAAAAGGAATATAATCAGCGTCTTATATATTCAGGATTAGCATGCTGGGTGAGGACGTTGTTATATGGAAATTCTATAAGTGATTATTCTTCCGATATAGAGAAAAAGTTTCCAGATATAATGTACGTTCAGAGCTACTTATATAAAGTTGCCAGTGGTTTTTTGGGTTTATTCCCTACAATGGATGGGTGGATAAATGATGAGGATAAAGACAAGGCAAGTGTTTTGGCAGGTGAAATCATTCAGGAAATGATATATTTGGGAGAAATTGCTGAAATAGATGGTAGATTATTAGCTCCAGTACCGGCAAAAAGTGTAGCTTATGATAAATGGATTCATGTATTTGGGAATAGTACTTATGATAGAAATTGCATCTCAATTGGTTTATCACAATGGTCTGAGAGTAAAAATAAAGAAGCTATAAAGCCGAATAGATTAATCTCCATTAGTGGTGATGATTATTGTGAACATATACGTAAACATTTTGATTGGAGTGAAAGGCGTATTGTTGGTCAATATGAAATTTTTAAGGTTGGCATGAAAGGTCGTTATGCTAAATCGTGGGTACCGTTTGATAAAGAAAAGTGTGAGGATGGATTATATCTTTTAAGAGATATGAATACTTTTGAACCTGGTTATTTTCTGTTAAAGAAAGAAGCTGGAAGGGAATTAATATCTACTCTGGACCCTTGGTATATGGATAATCGCGAAGAATATAGAATTATGTACGCTTTAAACAGGAGTAACAAAACGCCTGCTGAATTTAAGATGAAGGATATGGGAGATTACTTTGTATTGAAATATCCAAGTAGATTGCCAGAGTATGAAAATAAGTTGCTTTATAGTTTATCATGGCCAAATTTGCATTGTGATGCAAAATTTTCTCGTGTATTTCCTGCTAAATTTAAGCAGTTGGTTATAAATGAAATAGTAAATCTTGGAGCTGTTGTTGTCTCATAATGGAGGATTCTATGCCTGAAATTGGTATTCGAAAAACACATGACAATTTAAAAGGAAAGCTAGCAGATTATATTAAGGCACAATATTTTGCCGAGAATGATTTACTATTAAGTGTTTCAAATGAATTACTTGATACTGCTGGAGTAATATATCAAGAGCCATATGTTGAAATAGCCAAAGTATATAAGCAATCACCTATAGGATTTGCTGAAGCTAATATTAATGCTGAAGTTAAAGCTATTTTAGAAGAACTGGCTGATAAAAAACTTGGTGTATATAAAACACCTTTTCTTCATCAGATAAAGGCAGTGGAAAATTATTTTTCGGATAAGAATATTATTGTTACTACTGGTACAGGTTCAGGCAAAACGGAGTGCTTTTTATGGCCTATTTTGACTAAATTAATTTTAGAAGCACACAATAGAAAAAAATCATGGAAACAAGAGGGAATAAGAGCCTTAGTTTTATATCCAATGAATGCCTTAGTTTCAGATCAACTTGGTCGAATGCGAAACATCATTGGTAGAAAAGATGATGCATATCACACTATCCTTTCTCAAAACACAGAATGCCGACGTGCAAGATTTGGAATGTACACAGGAAGAACACCGTATGCGGGTAGTAATGATTATGAGAAAAACAAGAAGTTGGCTAAAGTAATCAGGGATAACTACCTTAAAAATCCTTCACTTTCTGAATTAGAAAAAATTGGCCGAATTCCTTCAAAGAATCTTGAAGAATTTGCCAATCATTTGGCTTCGGGAACTCAGGCTACTAATGCGCGAGACGCCGAACTCTATACAAGATATGAGATGCAGCATATTTGTCCAGATATTTTGATTACAAACTACAGTATGCTTGAATATATGTTGATGCGTCCGATTGAGTCAATCATTTGGGAAAAGACAATCGATTGGCTTAATTGTAACGAAGAGAACAAATTATTGTTGGTAATTGACGAGGCTCATATGTATAGAGGGGCACCAGGCGGTGAGGTTTCGTTGCTTATTCGAAGGCTTATGGATAGGTTAGGAATCGATGCAGATAAAATACAGTGTATTTTGACTAGCGCCAGTGTGGCTACAGATAATGATGATGCAATCCAAAAGTTTGCTAATGAATTAACAGGAAGAAATGGGGATGAGAGTTTTTCTATTATTAGGGAAACAATCGAGAGCATCGTTGATGATGGTCGAGGAACAATGGAAGATGCCTCGTTTTATGCAAGCTTATCATTAGAAAATTTACAAGGAAGTATTTCTAAACAATATGAAGAGATTAGAAAAATAGCTCAAAGGAATAATGTGGGGTGTATGCCAGAAGATGATGAAGATTCAATAAGGTTATGGTTATATGATACGTTGTCTTCTGAAAGAGTATTTAAAAAAGTACTACTTGTTTGTCAGTCCGGTGGAAAGGCACTAAAAGATATTGCAAAAGAATCTTTTTTGGATGAAGTGCCATCTGAATTGGCAGAAAAAGCGCTTGAAGCAGTTTTGCAACTAGGAATAATGGCGAAATCTTCGACGGGAAAGATTCTCTTGGGATCCAAGGTTCATATGATGTTCCGAGGTTTGCAAGGTATTTTTGCGTGCTTAAACCCAAATTGCACTGAATCTCATTCTGGAATGGGGATACAATTGGGACATATTTCAGATAAAAATACAGACTTTTGCCCATGCTGTGGTTCAAGAATGTTTGAATTAATGATGGATAGAAAATGCGGTACGTTGTATATAAAGGCATTTATTGATAGGCATGATTATGATTTTGAAAGTTTCCATTTTTTATGGCCTAGAAAAAATAAATTGTTAAAAGACCCACAAGAAATTCATTTGTGGTTAATGCCAGAAAAAAGAACTGATTTCTTTAAGATAGGAAAAATAAAAGGAAAATCAAAAGATAATTCTGTTATTGGATATATTAACTCAAAAAATGGCATGCTTTTTGAAGACGAGTCATATGCGGGTGAAGACGGGTATATCAAGGTACTGATACCAGGAACCGATTTGTATGACGATTCTTGTAAGGCATACACATTTGGAACCTGTCCTAATTGTGGAAAAGATAAAAATAGAGTTACTTCATTTGTGACAAGAGGTAATGAACCTTTTGCCAATATTGTCAGAGAGCAGTTTGAATCACAAGTTATTAAAAATCCAGAATTGAAGAATGAAGGAAGAAAAGTTTTGCTATTTTCTGATAGTCGTCAAAGAGCTGCCACATTGGCTCGTGATATGACTATTTCATCGGATGGTGATGCTGGCAGACAGGCCATTTTTCTTGCACAGAAATATCTAGATGAAAGTAGGGATTCTTCAAAAACCGTCGATCTTTTATATTATGCTTTTTTGAAAGTTGTCTATGATAATGAACTTGAGTTCTTCTATGGAGACGAAAAAGAGCTATTTAGGAAGCAACTTAAATTATATGACGATTTTTATGGGGATACAGAACCTTCAAGAATGAAGTACAGGAGAATGAAGGATAGTATTGGTACCCCTCCTATGATGTTTTATCAATTATTACTTAAGAATATAAGTGATAATTTTAGGTCGTATAATAATTTAGGATTGGGTCAGATTGTATTAGCAGAACGTGGTGAAGCAGGGGAGGATCTTGAAGAGGATATTCTCGAGAAGGTTAGTAAAAATACAAATTTATCCTTTGACGAAATTCGTGATATCTATAATGCATTCATCCAATATCTATTGGTTAGAAGAATTGCGGTATTTCCAGAAATACCAGATGAAGTAAGGAGAAATACACGCTCATATGAAAGCGGAGAACTTGGAATTGATGAAGAATTAAAATTCCCAGAACATATAAGAAGAGTACTTGTAGAAAGAAATATTAGTGATGAATCAATAAATGAATTGCTTATGCGTTTTGAGGGGCTTGCCAAGGTGATGGATACAAATACCAGAGGGCATAAGAGAAGATTTATCATGGGAACAAGGCTTGAATTAAAAACAAGTGAGAATTCAACTTGGTATAAGTGTGAGAGATGTTCTGGAATGTCAACATATACCTTATGGGGACATTGTATATATTGTGGAAGTGAGAAACATATAAAAGAAGTAGACAAATCTAAACTGACACAATATTTGTTATGGACTAAACCTGTGTTTAAGGCAATTGAAGGTGAAAAGATTAGGAATATTATCACTGAAGAACATACTGCACAGCTTTCGCATAAAGATTCAAACAAAGAAGTTTGGGGTACAACAGAAAAATACGAATTGGAATTTAGGGACATAACCGTTGGAGAAGAAAAAGAAACGATAGATGTTCTTAGTTGTACAACAACTATGGAAGTGGGAATCGATATTGGTTCATTAACAAGTGTAGGCCTTAGAAATGTTCCGCCAATGCGAGAAAATTATCAACAAAGAGCAGGTAGAGCAGGAAGAGCTGGTGCGGCTGTTTCATCAATTGTAACATACACTGAGAACGGACCTCATGATGCATGGTATTTTAATCATCCGAAAGATATTATATCTGGAAGCCCAAGAATTCCGTGGATAGATGCTGACAATTCTAAGCTGATTCGAAGACATGTAAATCTTGTTTTTCTTCAAGAATATCTGAGGGGAAAAGCAGTAGGTTTAGATGAGATATATACAATTGATTTCTTTAATAGTTCACAAGATATTAACTATAAGGACTTCTTGAAATGGGTTGAATTTAATACTCCAATAGAAACCGAAAGAATGATGAGAATAATCCCTAATGGTAGATTAGATTGGGAAGAATATAAGTCTGAATTATTTAATAAAATGGAAGGCTTAAAGAGAAAAGTCGAAGAAGCAGAGTTTGTATATAGTCCTATACAAAATGAAGATAATAGGTCAAATACATACATGCTCATGGATGTTTTGTTTTCAGAAGGAATGCTTCCTAATTATAGTTTTCCGAGGAATATAGTCAATTTTTGGATTGAGAACCTTGATGGTGTAGTTGTTGAAAGTCCTGATAGAAGTATAGATATTGCTTTGAGTGAATATGCACCCGGAAGGCGATTGGTTGTTAATAAACAAACTTATATTTCAGGAGGATTATTCAACTACTATACGAAATTTAAGCGAGAAGAAAAATATAGCGCCGCAAAACCATGGCTTGAGTTGGAAGAAAATAAAAAAATAGTTAGATGTTGTAAGAGTGAATTATGTGGATGGTTTGGCGTTGATGCCAAGTATGATTCTTGCCCTTTGTGTGGAAATGAATTAGAAGATCATAAGATGATTAAACCGTGGGGATTTTCTGCAAGAAACGGGAGAAATGTTCCCGAAACTCAAGACATGCAGGAACTCTCGTATGCTAGTGAACCTTCATATGCTTCATTACCATCAGGGCATGAATTAAAAAAGATTGGTACTTCTGGTTATATAGAGCTAGAGAATAGAGAAAATCAGAAATTGGTTATGGTTAATCAAGGCCCTAATAATGAAGGCTTTGAACTGTGCTATACATGTGGAGCAATTGAACCGGCTACTGTTTCTGAAAAGGAAAGGATGCAAAGGAAGAGACCATATAAAATACCATATTATAAAGACGACACACAAAAGTGCTTTCATGATTATAAGAATGTCTTTTTAGGATATGAATTTAATACAGATATGATGGTCATGGAAATAAAATTGGATGCGTCGAAGTTGGATTTATATTCTCCGTATAAGATATGGCTAATTCCAGCACTTACTACTTTTGCTGAAGCATTAGCTCTTGCTACTAGTAGGGAATTGGATGTCGAATACACCGATGTTAAATCTGGCTATAGATTAAGAATGGCAGGAACACAATTATATGCAGATGTGTATCTGTATGATAGCTTAAGCTCGGGTGCAGGATATGCAAGTAGAGCAAGTCAATTCATCGATAACATATTTGATAGAATTATTAAAATATTGTCTGAATGTGATTGCTCAACAGCTTGTCCTAACTGTATACAACACTTTGGCAATCAAAAATATAAAGAAGATTTGGATAGATTTTTAGGTATGAAGTTTGTTGAATTCATAAGAAATGGTTTTGTGAATCCAACAATCGAGACAAAAGTGGCAGAAGAATTTGTTGAGAGACTAAACGCAATTGCTTCTTTACATGAAACAAAGTATATGATTACGAAAAGGAATGGAAAGTATTTTATAAACAATAAAGAAGTGATTTTCTATTCTGCAATATATAATATTGATAAGTGCAATAACAATATCTATATTTCTGATCGTTTGTGTAATTATGCAATTTCAGAAGTATGGAAAGATGTTCAGCAATATTTCAACGAAGTATAGAGTGTTTTGATTAGTTTAAGTGATTTATGTGCTGAAAAAAGGTATTTATACGAAAAAATATCTAGGTATATGATTTTACTTTCAAATTGAACTCAATCTTTTACATATAAAAGGAGCAGAATTAATTATGGCAAACGAAAAATTTAATATTGTTGGAACTAATATAAGCGAAAAAGCATCAGTAATATGGAATGTAGCAACACATTTGGCAGGACCATTTAAGCCTCATGAGTATGGTTTGGTTATATTGCCAATGACAGTTGTTAAAAGATTTCATGATTGCTTGTTGCCTACTCATAAAGATGTGCTGGAACAGTATGAGAAAGTGAAAGGTTTTGCTGTAATTGATGGCTTTTTAACAAAAGCCTCTGGCTATCAGTTTTACAACACTAGTAAGTATAATTTTGAGTCATTGCTTGCAGATCCAGAAAATATCGAAGCAAACTTCAGAGACTATTTGAATGGATTTTCAGCCAATGTACAGGATGTACTTGCTAAATTCGACTTTGACAATATCATAAAGAGAATGGTTGAGTCTAATACCCTATATCTTGTTATAAAAGAGTTTAACTCACAGAAGGGATATTTAGGCCCAGATAAAATCAGCACAGTAGATTGTGGATACATTTTTGAAGAGTTGGTCAGAAAGTTTTCTGAATCATTTGGTGAAGAAGCAGGAGCACATTTTACAAGTAGAGATGTTATTTATCTTATGACGGATATACTTCTTTCAGATGCAGACTTATCTCAAGGTGGTAATGTAACTGTGTATGATATGGCTATGGGTACATCGCAGATGTTAAGTTGTATGGAAGAACGAATCCATGAGCTAAATACCGAGATAGATGTCACTTGTTTTGGACAGGAGTTTAATCCTTCTACATATGCTATTGCTAAGGCTGACATGATGATACGTGGTGGAGACCCTAACAATATGAGATTTGGTGACACATTATCAGAAGACCAGTTTAGTGGTTACCAGTTCCAGTATATTATTTCTAATCCACCTTTTGGTATTGATTGGAAACGTGAGCAGAAAGCAGTTGAGGCAGAAGCAGCAAAGGGTGAACTTGGTAGATTTGCACCGGGACTTCCTAAGATATCAGATGGACAGCAGTTATTTGTACTCAATGGTTTATCAAAGCTTGCTACCAATGGAAAGATGGCAATCATACAGAATGGTTCACCGTTATTCTCTGGAGATGCTGGAAGTGGACCTTCTGAAATCAGAAGATACATATTAGAAAATGACTGGCTTGATGCTATCGTTCAGATGTCCACTGATATGTTTATGAATACAGGTATCAATACATATATCTGGGTACTTAACAAGAATAAGCCAGCACATAGAGCAGGTAAGGTTCAGCTTATTGATGCGTCACACTGTGCTGAGGCTAGAAGAAAATCTATTGGAACAAAGAGAAATGATATTACTGACTTATGTAGAGAGTTAATCTCTCAAGCATATGGTGAATTTTCTGATGACAAAATCTATGGTGACAAGGATGGAGTTTACTGTCACAGCAAGATTTTTGATTCTACAGAATTTGGTTACAGTAAGATTGTTGTAGAACAGCCCGAAAAAGATGAGAATGGACAGCCTGTACTTAAAAAGAATAAACCAGTGGCAGATGCTTCACTTAGAGATACAGAGAATGTGCCACTTAATGAAGACATCGATACATATTTTGAAAGAGAAGTTTTACCTTATGCACCAGATGCATGGATAGATAAGAAGAAGACTAAGGTTGGATATGAGATACCTATGACAAGATATTTCTATGAGTATCAGGCACCTGAACCAGTAGAAGGAATTGCAACTAGATTGCATGAATTAGAGCTGGATATACAGTCAAGTCTTGATGCATTGTTTGGAGGTAACTAATATGGCCAGACAAATGAAAGATTCAGGAATTGAATGGATTGGTGAGATACCAGAGACATGGGAAATGATTCCACTGAAGTATTTAGCATCATATAATGATGAAACTTTAGGTGAGACAACAGATGATGATTATGAGTTCGATTACATTGAAATAGGTTCTGTGGAGTATGGTAAAGGTATTACAGGGACAGAACATATGAAATTTAAAAATGCTCCATCAAGAGCGCGTCGCATAGTTAGGGAAAATGACATTATTGTATCCACAGTTAGAACGTATTTAAAGGCGGTTGCAAAGGTTACCTTAGATGGTCAGGTAGCATCAACAGGATTTGTTGTCATTAGACCCAAGAATGTTAATGCAAGTTTTCTGCAATATGGAATTCTAGCTCATTCATTTATCAGTATGGTCGAAGCGTTCTCTGTAGGAATTAGTTACCCTGCAATAAACGCATCTCAGGTAGTTGGGTTTAAAATTCCTTCGCCTAGTATGCGTGAACAACAAAAGATAGCAGATTACCTTGACCAACAATGTGCCTACATAGATGCAGTTATAGAAAAGACCAAAGCATCTATTGAAGAATACAAGAAATTAAAGCAAGCGGTTATTACTGAAGCAGTAACAAAGGGTGTTCGTGGTGAACGTCCTATGAAGGATAGTGGAAGTGTTTGGTTTGGAGAAATACCTGTCGATTGGGAAATGAACAGGTTAAAATATGTATTCCATATTCAGAAAGATATAGCAGGTGAAGAGGGACATACTGTTTTATCAATAACACAAAAAGGTATAAAGCCAAAGGACTTGTCTAAAAATGAAGGGCAGCTAGCTGAAAATTACTCGAATTATCAATTAGTCCACGTTGGGGATTTTGCTATGAACCATATGGATCTACTTACAGGCTGGGTTGATATATCAAAATATGAAGGTGTAACTAGCCCTGACTATAGAGTATTTGTATTAAATGACAAAAAAAATGATAGCCATTACTATTTGTATATGATGCAAATGTGTTATAGCAATAAGATTTTCTATGGACTGGGGCAAGGTGTAAGTGGCTTGGGAAGATGGCGATTGCAAGCAGATAAGTTTCTTAACTTTTGCATAGCAGTACCACCCGTACATGAACAGCACGAGATTGCTGAATATTTAGATGCAAAATGCAGTGAAATAGATGGACTCATTGAAAACAAAGAAAAAATGCTATCAGAGCTGGAATTATATAAAAAATCACTCATCTACGAATATGTTACAGGCAAGAAGGAGGTACCTCAATCATGAAGATTGAAGGTGGAAGAATAATAAATGACTTTATAGAACCAAATAAGAGACAGTATGCTATTCCTGTGTATCAGCGTAATTATGAGTGGTCACGTGAACAGTGTGTAAAGCTATTTGCCGATATCGTAGAAGCCTATAAAAAGGATAAAACTCATTTCTGTGGTTCTGTGGTTTATGCACCATTAAAAGAGGAGCACAACATTCATTATTATGTGATTGTTGATGGACAGCAAAGACTTACTACTATTTATCTATTGTTAAAGGCATTAATGGATCAGGCTACTACAGAAAGTGAAAAAGAACTTCTACAGGAATCATTATTTAATAAGGATAAGTTTGATACATATGATGTCGATACTGCAAGTAAGCTAAAGCTGAAGCCAATAAAAAGCGATAATAATCAGTTATATCTTTTGATGGATGGAAAATATGATGAAATCGATAAAAGCAGTGGTATTTGGATTAACTACACTATTTTTTGTGATGAAATTAAGTCCATACTTGAGTCTGATGGTGAGCTAGACATAAAGAAAATATATAAAGGCATTGAAAAACTTACCTGTGCAATGATTAAGCTAGATACAGAGGATAATGCTCAGGAAATATTTGAAAGAATTAACTCTACAGGTGTTCCATTAAGTCTTGCTGATCAAATTAGAAATTTTGTTTTAATGACAGATGCAGATCAGGATTATCTCTATGAAAAGTATTGGCTTAACATTGAAGGATTAGTAAAAAAAGAACAGATGTCGGTGTTCTTCATTGAATATATAAATCTTAAGAAAGAAGGCTTTACAAAAGAAAATGAAGCCTATGATGCATTTAAGAGTGTATTCAAAGAAAGTAATTTTTCAAACGAAGAAATGTTAAAAGACGTTTCTCATTATGCTGAGCTATACCATATCTTTGTGAATGGAGATGATAAGCTAAGTGCGGAGACAAATAGATGTCTTAAAGGTTTGAATTATATAAAGCAGACAACTGTTTATTTGTTCTTATTTAAAATTTTTGATGACTTCATGACTGGAGTAATAGAAGAGTCAGAATTAGAGAAAGTTTTATCATTCCTGCTTACATATAGTATTAGACGTATTATTTGTGAAGTTAACTCTAACTCATTAAGAGGTCTATATAAGACGTTATATAACCGTGTATTCATAAATGAAGATAATAAAAAATATTATTATGACGCAATAGTTTCATTTATGACTACATTAACATCAAGAGATGTATTCCCTGATGATGAGATATTTAAACAAGCTCTTATCAATAACAACTTATACAAAAAACATGCGCTCTGCAATTATCTTCTTATAGCAATTGAAAACCAAGGAAAAGAGAAGATTCAGACTGATAACTTAAGCATAGAACATGTAATGCCTCAAAATAAGAATATTTCTAAGGTTTGGCAAGATATGCTTGGTGAAAATTGGGAATATGACAAAGCAAAGTGGCTGCATACATTAGGCAACTTGACACTCACCGGATATAACAGTGAATTGGGTGATAGACCATTTGCAGAAAAAAAGAAAATGATAGAAGAATTACAGACAAAAGTTGTAATTCTTTACAAAGATATTCAAAGTGAAGACACTTGGAATGTAGGTAAAATTTGTGCCAGAGCAAACAGATTAGCGGATGAAGTAATTAAGTTATTTCCTCTTATTAAGCCTGAACATCAGGTTGAATATAAGGATCCATCACTTATTACTTTAACAAGTGAAAATTATAAGGATGCTACGTATAAAACTCCATTCTACTATGAACTTTTGGGAGAACGAGTAAATGTAGATAGTTATGCGGATATGATTCGTTCAGTCTCAAGAAAGCTATATGAACTTGATAGTACAGTGATTGAGCGAATGGCTGCAAATAATGAGACATTCCCAAAGTGGACTATTGTGCCATTTTCATATGATACAAAGGTTACAAGTAGTGATTACAAGATAAAAGGCACAGAAATCTTCATATCATGCGGTTTTTCTGCAAGTAATAGCATGTATTTTATCAGAGAACTTCTTAAGATATATGATTTGGATATATCAGAGGATTTTACATATACAGCAAAGTCATATAAGGCAGATACTTCGGAGGATATGGAATGAGCATAACAGAAACAACTGAAAAACGATTTGAATCAGATATAGAGGCATTTTTCCTGTCACCTGAAGGTGGATATACCCATAACAATGATGTGTATGACACACAGCTTGGCTTATATAAGGATACTTTGATTAGATTTATTCAAAGAACACAGTCTAATGAGTGGAAAAGATTTACTATGCAGAATGCTATAGAACCAGAGAAGAAGTTCTGTATGGCATTCAATAATGCTTGTGATATGGATGGACTAATATCTGTATTGCGTCATGGATTCAAGCATAGAGGAATTACATTTAAAGTTTGCTATTTTAAGCCAGAATCTACACTTAATCAGACCGCTACCAGCCTTTATGAAAAGAATGAGATTACGGTTAATAGACAATGGTACTATTCAGCAGATAATAACAACTCTGTAGATATGGTTATAGCTGTCAATGGTATTCCTGTATTTGCGTTTGAATTAAAGAATCAATACACTGGTCAAAATGTAGATAACGCTAAAAGACAGTGGATGTATGACCGTGACCCAAGAGAGATATGTTTTCAGTTTAATAAGAGAATACTTGTATATTTCTGTGTAGACCAACTGGAAGTATGGATGGCTACTAAGCTTGCTGGGAAGGATACATATTTCTTGCCATTTAACCAAGGTTCAAATGGTGCAGGTAATGATGGAGGAAAGGGTAATCCTGCTAATCCTAATGGATATCCAACTGCATATCTGTGGGAATATGTTTTTCAGAAGGATAGCATGATGGATATACTGCAGAAGTTTATTCACTTGCAGGTAAAGGAAGATAAAAAGCTTCTTGCAAATGGAACTGAGCAGATTACTAAGAAGAAAGCTCTTATATTCCCTAGATATCATCAGCTTGATGTTGTAAGAAAACTGATTGCAGATGTTAGAGTAAATGGAACTGGCATTAATTATCTTATTCAACACAGTGCAGGTTCAGGTAAATCGAACAGTATTGCATGGACAGCATATAGACTTGCATCATTGCATGATACTGATAACAAGCCAGTGTTTAGCAGTGTTATTGTAGTAACCGATAGAACAGTACTTGATGCTCAGTTGCAGGAAACTATATCTAGTTTTGACCATACAATTGGAGCAGTAGAAGCAATAGGTGAGGACAAGAATTCAAGAGACCTAAGAGATGCAATCAATAATGGTGTAAGAATTATTGTCACTACATTGCAGAAGTTTCCTGTTATCTACCAAGAAGTCGACCAAGTAGCAGGTAGAGCATTTGCTGTAATTGTGGATGAGGCTCATTCTTCACAGACAGGTAGTTCAGCGATGAAGCTTAAGTCTGCTCTTGCAGATACCGAAGAAGCATTAAGAGAATATGCTGAGATTGAAGGAAAGTCAGAAGATGAAATAGATAAAAATGATAAGCTTGTGCAGGAACTTATTACACATGGCAGACATAAGAATCTATCATTTTTTGCATTTACTGCAACCCCTAAGGCACCAACACTTGAGATGTTTGGCTCTATGTGGAGTGATGGAACATTTCACCCATTCCATATCTATAGTATGAGACAGGCCATAGAGGAAGGGTTTATCCTTGATGTACTTCAAAATTATATGACTTATAGTACTTGCTTTAAGATTGCTAAGAATACAGAAGAAAACCCAGAGTTGCCTGAGAGCAGAGCTACTAAGATTATTAAGAAGTATGAGAAGTTGCACCCTTATAATATCAGTCAGAAATCTGAAATTATTGTAGAGACATTTAGAGATACAACCAGACATAAGATTGGTGGCAAGGGCAAGATGATGGTAGTTACTGATTCAAGACTTGCTGCAGTAAGGTATTTCCATGAGATAAAAAGGTATATCGGTGAGCATGGATATACAGACATGGATGTGTTAATTGCTTTCTCAGGTTCAGTGCAGGATGGAACTGAAGAGTTTACAGAGTCAGGTCTTAATGTACGTAAGGATGGAAGCCATATTTCAGAAACTCAGACCAAAGCAGAGTTTCATGATAACTTTAATATACTTATTGTGGCAGAGAAATATCAGACAGGATTCGATGAACCCCTACTTCATTCCATGATAGTAGACAAAAAATTAAAGAATGTTAAAGCAGTTCAGACTTTATCAAGACTCAATAGAACATGTCCTGGCAAGGTAGATACCTTTGTACTTGATTTTGCTAATAAGAAAGAAGATATATTGGATGCATTCCAGCCATTCTATCAAGAGACAAGCCTAGAGCAGGAAGTGAATGTTGATCTGATTTATCAGACAGAAAGAGAACTACTTGATTATGCTATATACAACGAAAATGATATTTTTGCGTTTATAGAGGTATGGAACAAATCGGGTAAGCAGGATGCAACTGCTATGGGTAGAATGACATCAGTACTTAAGCCAGTTGCAGACAGATATAATCTTAAGAACCAAGAAGAAAGATATCAGTTCAGAAGATTAGTAAGAAGTCTGCTTAAATGGTACAGCTATGTAACTCAGGTAGTAAGAATGTTTGATAAGGATATGCATAAGGAATATCTATTCTTAAGCTATCTTATTGGTTTATTGCCAGCAGATACAGAAGACCCTATAGATTTAGATGGTAAGCTAAAACTTGAATATTACAAACTACAGAAAACTTTCGAAGGTGCGATTAGGTTAGACAACATTGATGGACAGTACGAGCCTGTTAAGCAGAAAGCTGTACAGGGATTAAAACAAAAGAGCACTTTAGATGAAATTTTAGAAAAGGTAAATGACAGATACAAAGGTGACTTTACGGAAGCTGATAAGGTAATGCTTGGAGCATTGCACGATAAGCTTAAGAAAGATGACAAGCTTGCAAGTTCAGCAAAGACATCAGACCCTAGAATATTTGTTGAAAGTATATTCCCAATGGCATTTCAGACAGCTGCTATGGATAGTTATATGGAGTCACAGGAGAGTTATGCTTCATTATTTGAAGATAAAGCGAAGTATGATGCGGTAATGAATGTATTGGCAGGAATGTTATATAGGGAAATGAGGCAATAATTAATATGTCTGATAAATCAAGGGGGAGCTATGTTTGAAGGAAATAACCAAAACAAGGTCTTTGATTGATATTTTGATGGATTACATAGCAGAAATGTAAAAAAGAATTTGTTTTATTTAGAAATTATTATTCATATATTGATGAGCGCTAGTGATTCTGGGGCCAATATTACATCTGAAGAAATATCTAAGTAAAAGCGATTTAATGATATTGAAATAATCATAGAGTTAATTTTGGTATTAGGTGCATAAATGAAAGAAACAAAAGATTCGGAAGTTTTTATATTTGGAATATTCGGAAAAATATTGCTTATTTGATAATGTTTATATTATGCAATAACTGGGAATAAGAATGAGAAAGTTGTAATGTTACAGTCTGAAACGATATAAAGAGGGGACATTATGTTGAAAGGTAGTTGCGCCTGGTTTGCTGAACAGGTTAATAAAAAGAATAAATTTGTAGATAAGATGGAGGAAATGAGAGAATCATTTATAAGTAGGTTCTCACCTGACAAGCTTAATGAAATGGATTCCGATAGCTTATTAGCAAATATATTTGATAAGACTCCCGATAGTATGATGCATTTATTAATGATGGATTCCTGTTACAGAGAGTTTGGTGCTTCTAGTGAGTATGCGTATATGAGTATACTTTATAAAGGTGCAGATGGAGTATGGACTTATTATGATAAGAATAAACATATCAAACTGACTCTTGTGGAAGCTAAAGAAAAAGCAGAATTTATAAGGGATATTATTGTCGCAAGCTGTAAAGTGATAAGTGAAAGTGAATTAAATACAATTGAAGATTATAAAGAATTGAATAAAAAGTTGGAAGGTATTTCGTATCAGTATAACTATGTAACGATACTAAAGTATTTTCAGATGATATATCCTTTTTTCTTTCCGTGCATGTATTCGGATAATACCTTGACTAGATGTATTCAAATATTAGGGTTACGGAGTAATGGTAAGTCTTCAAATAAAAGAATAGAAAATATGGGAACTATATCATTATTTATACGTAATTGTGATATTAATAATGTGGCGTTTAATAGTGTATATGCTGATGAATGGGGATGGACAGAAAAACAAGTAACTTGTGAAGCTGCTAATCAAAACTATGAGTTGTCTGTTCACTATGGAGATATCAATAAATCATATTATAAATTAGGAAATTATATTGATTTAGGTGATATTGTAGTAAAAATTGAGTCAGAGATAGCCAATATTTCTGCCGAAGGAAAAGAACGTGATGCACTAGTGAAAGTCAGAGTTAATCAGAGTGAATATAGAGATTTATTATCTAGAAGATATAAAAAGTGTTGTTTGTGCAATGTTTCAGATAAAGATTTGCTTATTGCAAGCCATATCAAACCTTGGAGTAAATGTGAACCTTCCGAACGTGTAGATATCAATAACGGTTTTATGCTATGTCCTAACCATGACAAACTGTTTGACAGAGGCTATATTTCATTTAAACATGATGGAACAATAATGATTTCAGATAGATTGACAGAGCAGAATAGATTATTTATGAATGTTAATGAAAGTATGACCCTTAGTATTAATGCTAATAATGAAAAGTATTTAGAGTATCATAGAAATAATATTTTTCAATAGGGTTATAGTATTTATTGAATTTTTAGATGGAACTAAACCTCAAAAATGTGCAGTTTGCAAATCTATTCTTTGCCACAGCATAAAAAGGAACCAGTTTGAAAACTCAAACTGGTTCCTTTTTATATGGCATAATGACGGATACTGGGCTACAGATATAATATGAAAAGGATTACTAAGGAATATCTACGCTTTCCTAAATCCTTTTAAGGTGTTTTGAACCCATACCTGCATAGAATCAGCAGTCAAAGAAATTTGATTCAGTTTTTCCTGTATTGCAAAGAAATCTTCATATTCATCTTCAGTGACCTGACCATCAGCAGATATTTCGATTAGTCGGTCTTTGTCTTTGTTAAGAGAATTAAGTGTTGCAAGCATCTCAAGAACTATGTGAGAAAAATCCTTAATGCTTATCTCAGGAATATATTCCTGCCCGATTGGACATTCATGTGAGCAGAAGTAGTTACATAACTCATGGTGACCATAACATTTTGCCATTGCAAGTACTTCATCGGGATGAGGTATAGATTTTTCGTTTTCTATCTTTTCTATTCTGTCAGCAGAAACGAAGCCCATAAGCTCGCTGGCTTTTTCTCTGGTGAATTCGCATTCCTCACGGTATTCCTGATATATATTTTTATTTTCTTTAATAGATTTTCTTCCCATGACACCCTCCGAAAAATTCTGAATAGCAAAATAGAGTATGTTATTTCGCACTTTCAACCATTTTTTAGATCTGATTAAAATTATAAACTAAACTTATCCAATAATAAAGATACACAGAGATATATGCTTATGAGGCTGAAAATTAGCGCAGGAGGTTGAGATGAGTGTACAAGAAAGAGTTAAGATATGTTTAGTACTTGAAAAAATGAGAAATAATGAAGAATATGCTAAGAAGGTTGGAATAGAAGATAATACAAGGAAAGGTAAGAAATAATATTATGAGTGATTACAATAACTATAACGATAATGACTATTGTGGTATTTGTGGTGGTACAAATGGACTTCATGATTATGATAAGCATGGATATGGAAATGGAAATTTAGGTGGTAGCTCAGGTGGAAGATTTGTGTTTGGCATATTTGTTGTATTGGGAATCATAGTTGGCTGTGCTTGTCCTCCGGTAGGAGCTTTGATAATCTTATTTGGAGCCAAGTCAACTGGAGTGTAGGTATTGTATGGAGTTATTTAAGTGTTAGAGCAACCTATTGAAATATTAAACACAGAGCAAGCAATTATAGAAAAGATTAAAAATCAAACTAATTGTAAATTTATTAAAGATTTATGGTCTTTATCACCTAAAGAGATTTGTAATCAACTAGGCCTTAATAAAAATGAAATAGAAATGTTGTTAGTTACTATGAAAGAGATAGCTATAAAACAAGATTCAATAAGATATATAAAGTATATAGAACAATGTGAAATTATATTTAATAGAGGCTTCAAATAAATCATTATATGTAAAAGACTTCTAATTCGCTGTAAGAACAGGAATAAGAGGTCTTTTTTTGCACTTGTAGCCATGTTTATATTCTTTGGAATATTTTAAGATTTATATATCATCAATAGAGTTCTTTCTGGGAGGTTTAGGCTATATGAATATTACAATTAATGATCTGCTTGTCACAATGATTAGAGACTTAGAGAACACCAGGTACAAATATCATGGATACGCATATAGAAGAACAATTCGTAATATTCTTACAGGAAATAAAGATGCTGTCATAGCCCCTCAGTTTAAAGGAAAGTCATATTATGGATTAGTTAAATATCTGTCATTAACAGATGTTGAATCCATGTTAGTCGAAATGGTTAGATGTAACACGATATCTGTTATATATACAGACCGGGGGAAATTGTATTGTACTAATCCATATCATAATGATATTTGCTATAAGTGCTCATAGAGTAAATATTTGGACTATACATAGTGCATTATAAAGGTACAGAGAGAGGAAGAGAATATGAAGAATGATAAACATAACATTAGCCTATTGGATATAGTAATAATAGTATTCTCTATTATATGCATAATAGGAAATATTGGAAAAACAGGTAATTCTTCTTCATCTGGAAGTACTTGTATTAAGTCTGGATGTAGAAGTACGGCTGCATATGGAAGTTTATATTGTTATCTTCATAAGCCATTTACTGAGAATAATACTTCTAAATCAAAGTCATCTTACTCAAGTTCGAAGAGCAGTAGCTCATCAAGTGCTTCTTCGAAATCAAGTAAGAAGACATACTCTACTTCTACTAAAAAGACTTCTTCAAAGAAGTCATATACAATGCCTGATTGTGATGATTATGAAGATTTTGATGATTTCATGGACGATTGGGATGGACGTATGCCAGATGGCAGCGATGCAGAGGATTACTGGGAGAACTGGTAATTCATAATTATAAGGAGTAAAACAATATGAAGGATAATGGTAATTTTTTAAGACAGATAGATGTTCCTAATAAGAAAGGAATATGTGAGAAGCCACATGACAGCAACTCTTCAGGGTCGAAGTTATCTCGTAGATTTGTCTCTCATTTTTGGGCAGTGATTGCGATGATTGGAATTATAGTTACATGGATTTATCCTAATCAATCACCTGCGTTAATCTATGTGATTGGTGCAATCATTATGTTATATACAAAAATATATTAAGCAAATCGAAGTTTTTGGTGTGTATAAGGAGAATTTATATGGGATTTTTTGACAAGGAAAGTATTGTAGGATTTGATGCAAATTACGATGGTCGAGTTGATATATTAGATGATATCTATATGCAGAATTTGGCAGCGACAGGAGATGGATATCTTTCGGAAGAAGATGCCGAAATGATGAAAGAAAGTGACGAATTGGATCCAGATTTTATGGATGCATCGGAAATTCGTGAAGCTATAGAGATGGGCGATTTAGATCCGGATGAAGTTGATTGGGATAATGTTGATATGGAAGAATACGAATCTTGGTAGAAGGGTGTCTATATTAAGGGAGTGGTAGAAGAAGATTACCATATATTCATGACAGGTGATTATTATGGCACTATTAAATACTAAATGGTTTATTGATAATTGCTTAGAATGGAAATTATGGAATCTTAACAATGATTCAATAGAAGATGGTTTGAAGTATTATCAAGAGAAAAATGTGTAATGGTAAATTGATAGATATATCGTAATGCTGGAGGAATAATATGAGTCTTTATGTTGCAGATGTTGGAATAGTGAAAATAAAGCCAGAATATGTGGAACAGTTTGGATATTTATTTAATGGGGAATACGAAAAAGTACAGGATAGTGTGTTTGATGTGCTTCTTTCTGAAAAGTATTCTGATGAATTTTATGAATATGGAATAAAAGAGATTAGTAACTGGAAACATGATGATGAAAAGGAAGAGTGGATAGGCAAATATAATACTTCCTACGAAAATGGTATTTTTACTTATGGATTAAGTTACAACCATAATAATGCAAGGAAGCAATGGTTTGTATTTGATTTTTTTGAAGTTCTAGATAATATTACAGAAGAGGTGATATTCAAAGATGGCTGGTGTGAACCTATGTGATGAGTGTGCTTTTTGGTGATTATTTGGTGTTTATTTCTAAAATAACTGATAACAGACTATAACAACTTATAACAAGTAAATGCAGTATATCCTATAAATTACAAGCATATAGAACATACTGCAAAAACTTAAAATAAGTACTGGATAGTTCTCAAAGAGAGAACAAGCAGCACAAATTATGACAGATCTATTATACTAAGGAGGATTATGTATGGAATTCTATAATTACAAAAAATATAAATACAATAAAAATAAAGTAAATGAGTTAGTAGCTGAACTAAGTTGTAGAGATAATAATGGATATGAAGCGAATGCAAAGTTATATACGTTAAATAATATTATTTCAGGATTAAATATAAGAGTTAATCTTGTTGGAATTATTTCGTATAACGCAAATGGAGAAATGAAAACTAATAGACATTATATCGCAGAAGATATAAAAGAAACTCCAAGGAAAAATCTTGAAAGTGTGTTAAAGAGTGGGCATAGATCTTATAAGAAATATATTGAGAAGGGTCTCGTGTGATATGATTGGGATATTAGTATATATGAGGAGTAAGAATATATACGAACGTAGTCGAAGTAATATCAAAATCAACAATTGAATTTTATGATGAAATAAATAGGGATCCGAATGGGAGATATAAAGAGTGAAATAATTTCTGTAAATTAGATATCCTAAGATAATTGACGAGTCCGATATGTAGCATAAGTGCTACTGTTGGACTCGCTTTGACTATAATCATTGTTATTATCTTTGTCAATGATATTTTGATATTATTGGATTTTCGTTGAGAATAGTTTGAAATTTCTGTAAAATAATATTAGCCATCTTGTTAAATGGTTCGTATAAATTTATAGATATGTGACAAATCTCATATTATTAAAAATTTCAAACAACGTGAAGGAATGACCTAAGCAAAAAGGAAACAGTATGGCAGAAGTTAAGTATACAAAGATTCCTGTGCAACTAAATAACAGAAGAAAAGAAGTTCTGGCTCTTAACTCAGTTCATATGCCTGTTGAGCAGATAGCCGCTTTTTACAATGTTCCAGCAAAAAGCATACAGATTTCAATTGATAAAGCAAAGAAGCATAAGGATACAGTATACGCTATTAAAAAGATTAATACGACTTGGCTGGAGGATGACAAAGCTGACAGAATTGATTTAATGCAGAAAGACCCGTTCTACAATCTGAGAGTAGAAAAGGCAGAAGAACTTTTGGGAGACGGTTGGAGCTGCAATCAGGTAGAGGAATATGTTGGCCTGTCGGCATATATGGCTAGCTTCTGCCAAAATGCTCCAAAAAAGAAAGAAAAGAAAAAAAACATTTTCTCAGTTCGTCAGGAAGAACTTGCAGGCAAAATATTGGAAGACTATAAAGCAGGAATATCTCAAAGTCAGATTGCTGCGAAAAACAATGTGTCTCGACAGAGCGTAGTCAATTATCTGAAGATTGTTAAATCAAGGCTCTCTGAAGACGAATTCAAAAACATCAACGAAACTCGTGATAACAGCAAGAAAATAAGAAAGATAGACAATCCGGAAATCAGGAAGCCAAGACGCGAAAATTTCGTAATGGACGAACTTGTAAACGTGTTGGCTGAAGAATGCATAACCATCGACAACGAAGTTGTTAAGCCAGACACATTATCCAACGAGAGGCTTGCTCGTTTCATTGGCTATGATATCGAAGTAATTCGAAAGAACAGAAAGAAATGCCAAGAGCTTGCGCGAAAAAGGAAAATGGAAGAAAGAAAGCTAATTGCCAATTCTAAAGTACCGGAAGAACCGACAATGTAGGGTATTGTAAGTAAATATTTGAATTAAAAAAAGAACTCTTAACTGAGTTCTTTTTTTATGCATTTCTCAATTTTTAGCATAAGAGAGAATGATTGTCTGCATATTATTACAGGAAAAAATATGTAGGTATTTAAAACTGCTTTAAAATTGAAAAATTATTTTTACATATAAATACAGATAGGGAATCCGACGGGATGCGTAAGGGCTGATTCGAACAATTTACATATTTTATTGTATCTTCTGCGTTGAAAGGAGCTGAAACAAAATGAAATCGATTGAAGAAATTGATAAAGAACTTGCCGAGCTTGAACAAGCTCAGGAAAAACTAGAAAAGAAATTCTCGAAGACAAAGCAGCAGAGACTTGAAAAGTACAGGCAAAGAAAAATGCTGAATACTCAAATCTTTAAGCTTGGGGTAAATGTCTACAGAATATTTGGAGATTCAGTTTTACTTTATGCGGGAGCTTTTTTGCAATTTTTAAAAAACCACAAAGAAGCAATTATTTTAGAATTAAAGGAGGGCAATGACAATGTCAAACAGTAACGGCCGAAATGAAAATCAAAAAGAGAAAAAGAAAATTGAAGCTAAGACTTGTACTGTCGAGGGATACAGGGAAGCCCTGGAAAGAATAAAATCTGATATTTCTAGAGGAATTTCTCGGAGCTTTTCGGATTATGACACCTCAGAAAAAGGCCATAATCCGCCAGAAGATGGGTTAACTCTAGAAGAGATTGCAAAGTCTCGGGATTACAAGATGCAGATTTGCGATATTTACAAGAAAATGTGTCAAGTGGATAACAAGAGCAACCTTTTGGTAATGTACGCTAATGGATATGCGTTCACTTGGTCAGCATTGAAAACAATATACGATTTTGTTTCGATTACAAGTCATGATGATGAACAAGACGATGGTAAAGATGCACAGATTTGCGAACTTAAAAAAAACGAGAACGAATCTGTGAGAAAAACGATGACATACGAAAAGTACGTGTATGAAGAATACATGGAAATTAGCAAAAAATACGTTAACAAGACTACTGTCAATTCGTTTGCTTTGAAGTTTTTTATAGAAGCATACAAAAATGGAAAGATAATATTTCGATGACGTATGCAGATGTGATGCAGTAGTGTGATGTTTGTTTTTTGCAGAACTTGTTGATAAAGGTTGTAGCTCTTCTGAGGAAGCATTAAATATATGTTTTTTCAGAAGAGTTATTAAATAAAGCAAAAATAATAGCGTGCTATAGACGCATATAAATTATATATAGAAAGGTTGTGATTTAATGTTGGCTCACCATAACTCTTTTTTTCATTCTAGTATAAATGTCGAATCAAAGACTTCGAAAACCGGAAAAGAAATGAGTGCACTAGAACACTCAGCTTACATTACAGCATCAAGTAGATGTATGGATGAAGTAATGATGCACTCGTATAGCAGAAGTGCTACGCATACTGCATCACTACCTATAATTATAGATTATTCAAATAAAAATGGAGTTATATATACAAAGATGTATTTACCAGAAAATGCACCTGTCGAATTTAAGAACAACCCAGAAAAACTTTGGAATTCTGTTGATGCTATAGAAAAGAATGTAAATTCTCAACTCTACAGAGAAATGATTTTTTCTTTTGATAATTGTCTTACGAATGTGCAGATTATTAAGATATGCAAAAAGTTTGCTTCAGCATTAGCTAAAGAAGGAATGGCAGTAGAGTTTGCAATTCATTGTCCTAATCAAAACAGGAAAAATATCCATGTGCATATAATGATGACACTTAGAGGATTCAAAGAAGACGGAACTTGGGAGAACAAGCAGAAGAGCAGGCCTAATAAGCTAGATGCAAATGGAAATAGAATTCCTGTCATTGACCCATTAACCGGGAAGCAAAAAAAGAAAAAAGGAGGCGGACTTGTTTGGGAAAGAATGCCTGCGGAATGTTTACACAATTGGAATTCCATCGAATGGTGGGACTCTAAACGAGACTATATGACTGATATGGTAAACGATGTATTAGAAGCAGAGAACAAGATGTACAGAAGAAATAATGTATGTCTTAAGGAAAAGGGAAAAGAGAGTCGTAAGGTAAAGTATCCTTATGTTCTTAAGAAAGATGAAATAACATTCCCTTTTGTTGAAGAACCTAAAGTGGGGAAGACAGCAACGGTTGTTTACAAGAGAGTGATAGAAGCGATTGAGTCAGATAAAGAAAAAATGGATACGACATTTGAACATCTGCTTGAATATCTTAACAATCGCTATTGTGATGCAGCAGTGCAACAGAGGCACAACAATGAGTTAATCGATGATGTTGTACTTAGTGATGAGCTTAAGAATCTGTGTTCATATGCAGGCAAAGACTTTGTAAAAGAAGGTATTCTTAAAAACAAAAAGTGGAAGAAGGAAAATGTAGCAAAAAAAATAGTGAACTACTATAAAGAAGCTAAGTATTTTGAGGAAGAGTATGAAGAACAGAGAAGGTATGCGCATTGTCTGAAGTACAAGGAATTAGCTAATCAGTGGAAAAGAGACATTCTTGTCTTAGCTTGTTATGGTATGACACCAATGATTCAGAGACACATTATTTCGTATGAAAATGAAATAATGTATAGAAAGTCTAGAATGTTCGAGAGTCGAAGAGCATTTTTGATGAAAATAAAGGAGAAAGCAATACATAAAGAAGCAGAAGAGAGATTATCAAATATAGATCAAAAGACTACTATGCAAGAGCACTTTGATTCTCTTGCGAAAGAGATGCATTCTGATATTGCGGAAGGGATTAATAATGTTGAATCAAAAGCAATTGATGATAAGCGCAAGATTATTTCAGACAAGCAAGTTTTAGAGGAGACTCATTCTGACAGATTAAGAACAAGAATAGTTCCAAAGAAAAAGAAGAGAAGCAACTATGATGATGTGATAGCAAAAGCAATGGAAGAAGAAAGCAGAGCTGAAAATAACTTGGATATGATATATTCTTCAATTTATACAGGCAATAAAAATAGCAAAATAGAAATTGAAAAATTTGAAGAACTCTCAGAAAACGAATATATGGAACAAGAATTAATTGAAGCAGATTATTATGATGATGACTATGAAAGATAGTGTTTTGAAGATGTTATAGAACTGTCATTGCGATAGCATAGATTCATATAATTCTGATTTTCAGAACTAGTAATACATGACCTGTGGTTTAGTGGAATAATCTAAGCCAGTTTTTCTAGGAATTATGAGCAATCATAGTTCCTTTTTATTTTTTTAAAAATATTTTTTTATGTTGCAAGGGATATAATTAAAGTTAATAGTAAAGTATAATTGCTATTAATAACGATTGTAATAGAAGATAAGAAGCTTTTGCTGGGAACGTCGATTGATTCATTGTTTGTAGGTTATATAGAAATAGATAACTGGTTGAGTGATATAGAAGATGCAGAAGATTGGTTATATGGTTTTATTGATGAAAGCGAAGAGGAACTGCTAAATATGGAAGATGATGACAGCGACCTTTTAGCCGAGTTGAAACAGCAACTATTAAATGACGAAGTCTTATGATGATTATAAGCTAAGATGAACTTAATAGATATTTGAATATCCCAAAATGATAAAAGATGGAGCTGATGATACTATGCTGATATGTATACATTGGGGATTGTAGAGATAATGGATTTTTTGAATTGTAAATTATAAAGGGTTATAGTATATTGAAATCGAAATTAGGACAAACAGTTAGTATAGGGGTGCGAACATAAGGGTGCCTACTATTTTTATCTTAAGGAGGAAATGCCATGAAGGTAAATCCAAAAACTGTTATTTTTGTTCTCGAACTTATAGGAGCGCTTGCTCTGGCGGCAACTCCGGTAGTGAAAAAATACTACCTTAACAGTCCCTGTGAACAATAACTAATTTCCAAGCGCATATCCAATTGGGTGTGCGCTGTTTAGTTAAGGGTGATAAAATGGAAGGATTTAAGTATAAAGAAATATTTGACAAGACTCTCATGGAGATTAAGGTTATGAGAAACCCCTCTTCAATGAGAGTTGATGAGTGTTTTTATAATTGGGCTGATTTACAAAATAATCGCTTTTTTGACTTTGGTGGCAAATGGCAGGATGAATATGAAAAAGTAGTCGAATTTGCAAGAAGAAAATCAATTGACACAGTATACTCTATAATAGGATATATGAATCGTTTTTTTAGCAAGGAGCTTATGCCCATTAATGAATTTGAAAAGGACGGAATTCTTACAACAGCTCAGTTTATAATATTGGATAAGGCTACTAAGATTTTATTTATTTTTAAAGAAATGGAAAAATGTAGCTATATGCTCTCTGATGAGCCCTCTGATAACATTAAGGATTTGTTAGTAAGATATGAAGCAAAAGAATTTAAGTTTATCTACTTTCTAAAGGATAAGGCATATTTACAACAGATTGGATATAAAGAAAAACTCAATGATGTAAGTAAGGGAACAACTGCTTATCCCTTAATTTATTTCTTTGAGACTATTTTTGGAATAGATGAAGCTCATAAATTTAATGAAGCATTAATTAATTATATTAGTAATGTAAACAGTGTGCTTGGTTATTCTGTGGTAAAAACGTTAACCAATGATGTATCTATCAACTTCAGAACAATAGTAGAGAGCAAAATACTAAAATATAAATATGAGAGTATTGGTGCTAAAAAGATTGGAAAATATGAGATAGATAAAAAGGATATACCTGAATTAATAAATCAATTCATAAGTAAGAAGTATTATCGTGTATTGTTGGGAAATAGTGATTTTGCCGAAAGTTTTGTGACTGCTGAATGGATGTATGATTCCATGAAAAAAGCAAGCGCAATAGATTTTTCAGTGGTGGCTCTTGGTTACTTTAAAACAGTCGAGCAGTTGCTATTTGAAATTATTAAGTTACATAATTGGGGAACCGAGTTAAATGAAGACAATTACACACTTGGTTCTATTGCTACTTATTATAAAAGATTCAATTCTTATATTGGTACGATACATCCATTTACAAAGACATACATAAAGGAGGCGGTATTTCATTATAAGGATATAAGAAATGGATATTCGCATAAGCATAATATTAAAGATATAGACAAGATTGAAGAGATTAGAGATGCAACAATAGAACTAATTTTCTTAGTATTAGGCAGCCATGATCTTAATGCAAAGCGACTGAATGAACTTGGATATTTAAAGCGTGAATATGAGAATGACTTCTATTTATTATGCGAGTATATGAATTATCATGCAGGAGATGCTTTTTATGTGTATGCAGGAGATAAAGAAATAATGTGTTTTGCTAACAATGATATGCAAGCTGAAAATGTAGGAGATCATACAGAGTACTCTGGCGTATACATCAAGGATATGGTTAGCAAAAAACAGTATAAAATAGTAAGCTCTTCATTGCCAACAAAAGTTATTTTAGGAAGAATAGATATAAGTGGAGATCGAAGAATTGATAAATTGTCTATCGAAAAGGTAAAAATAATTTTTGAAAATGGAAAGTTTGTTGGACCACGTGTTTTAAATGAGATAGAAGATAAGTACTAATCTTCAAGAGAAATTATATGAGATATATTTAACAAAAAAAGAAGCCAGGTTTTTCTTAGCCTAAGGGTACATTAGAGTATGAGTAAAAACTCATTTGGTTCAGAATGTGGTTCAGTTTATTTGAGAGTGCCAAGAACCTTGTAAATTCAACGTTTTTTATGCCTGTGAATGGTTCAAGTCCGGCCACCAGCATTAGCCTGAATGTCGCTGAAACCTAGTAAAATCAAAGGTTTCAGCGATTTTTTTTTATTCTCATCCGAATTTATAAAAAAAGGTTTGGAGGGGTTCGGAGCCATTAAAATCAAGCATTTAGCAAGTTGGAACAAAACCAACTATCTTTTTTAGTTACGCTTTCTTTTGATCAAAAGGTTCATTTGTCTGGAGTGGTTAAATTTTCTCTGTAAATATGAAATCCTAAGATAATTTACGAGTCTGATGTGTAGCATGAATGCTACTGTTGGACTCGTTTTGCCTATAATCATTGCAGTTATATTTTTCAATAATAAACATCAACATTCGGATGTTGTAGCTCCATTTTTTTAAACGATATTTTGATATTGTTGAAGTTTTTATTGTGGGTTTGACAGGATTTATGTAAGATAAAATCAACCACAGTGATTGTGGTTTGTAATCGATAATTGATGTGGATTTAAAAGGTTAGTAAATGTAAAGTGACTCAGAGATAATCAGATAGATATTAATGGATTTGGAGGGATAATTATATGAAGAATATAGATAATTATAGGAAATACTTTACAAAAGAATATTTAATGGGACCTAATTCATTTAGGTTACTTAGTGAGCTTATTAGTAGAAAGCCGGAAGGTGCGATTTTTGATAGAACATTAGATTTAGGGTGTGGTTGTGCACTAACATCAATATTCATAGCAAATGAAACTAGTGCTAAGAATGTCTATGCATTTGATCTTTGGGTGCCTGCTTCAGAGAATTATGGCAGAATTAAGCAAAATCATCTAGAGGAGGTAATCATACCAATTCATGGTGATGCTATGGACATGCCTTTTGCACAGGAGTACTTTGATGCCATTATAAGTATAGATTCGTATCATTATTTTGGGTGTAAAGAAGGCGTATTTGCAGAAAAGATATTGCCATATATAAAGGGAAATGGATATGCTATGATAGCAGTACCGGGCTTAAAGGAAGAACCTAAAGGCAGGCTAAAGGAAATATTCTGTGAATGGGCAGAGGGAGATGATTCAAACCTATTTAAGACTGCAAAGTGGTGGGAAAATCTCTTAACAGCTGAATGTGGCGATGCCTGTGAAATAACGGTATTAGAAGCAGACTGCTATGATGTTGCCTGGCAGGAGTGGTTTGAGACTTGCCATGAATTTGCAATAAGAGATAAAGAATACTTAGATAAAGGTCTGTATGATTTATTGAACTTTGTTCTTATCTATGTAAGGAAAAAGTAATCTATACATGGTATAGCAGTCGCTTATTATACGCATTTCTATATTCTGATGGCGTAAGGCCGGTAGCTTTCTTATAGCATCTGGCAAAGTTGTGACTATCAGAAAATGAAAGTTCAGTTGCAATATCTGAAATGGACTTATTGGTGTCTGATAACATGAAGTTAGCCTTATCGATTTTGGTCTTTATAATGTATTGCTTTAACGGCATGCCAGTAACTTCTGAGAACTTATGAGATAAGTATTTTTCGTTATATCCGAAAGCTTCAGAAATATCAGATACCTTTAGGTTTTCGTATATATGAGTATTGATATAGTCAAAAATATTTTTATATCATTGGGACAGGACATGAATATTTTAGTATCGTGACATATTTTATATATTACAGAAATTCAACTGGCTTGGATGGAATAATCTAAGTCGGTTTTTTCTAGGAATTATGAGCAATCATAGTTCCTTTTTATTTTTTAAAAATATTTTTTATTTGTTGCAACACTTTTGCAACACCACCTTTATTATACTGTGTCCATAAACGAAACAAACTATTTTCTTTAAATAGAAAGCGAGGTGTTCTTTATGATGAACAGAATATACAAAACAAATATAATTAAGAGAAGTTTATTAGCAGTAATGGCTGCAGTTACGATGTTAACTGTATTGCCATCACAGCCAGTATTTGCAAGTACAAATATGGTAGATAATTTGGAATATGATGAAATGGACCTGAAAGAAGCTGCCGGTGTTGCTCTTGGAAATTCTATTTATCAGGGTGGCGGTTCGGACGCAGTTTCCAGAGCAGAAAGCTGGGTCGGAAGAGCAGAATATGTGTGGGGAGCGTGTAGCCCCGGAGCGTTTGATGATTCAGGATTTGTATCTTATTGCATTACAGGTAGATATGCACGCGTAGGAACTACGTATACTTTTCTTACCTGGCCTCAAACAAGCAATCCACAACCTGGCGATATATGTGTCTGCAGTGGTCATTGCGGAATATATGTCGGAAACGGTGAAATGATTCACTCTGCAACTGAAGGATTGGGAGTTCGAAAGGACCCCGTTCATAAAAAGATGATTTTCGTAAAATCAATCTACTAAAATATCCGTTCTATAAGAATAAATTTTAGTAACCAATTAGTAACCACTCATTGTGTTATAGTTCAGGTATAGAAAACATCCGGGATGAACCCAAAGTTAAGTCCCTGAACACAAACAAAGGAGGTAAGTACTATGAAGACAATGAACATTAAAGCAAAGATGATTAGGAAAACAGTTGTGGCAATAAGTACTACATTGGCAGTATTTTTCGCAGGATTTGCAATAACCACATATGCGCAGGAAAATACAAACATAGAAACAACAATGACAATTGATGGTCTTGTAAACAATTGCGAAATTATTACCTTTTCGAGTAGTGAACCATATTCTAGTAGGGGGTATAATTTTACAATAACAAAGGAAGTTGATAAGAATACTCCTATCTTAATTAATGCTATGTCAGAAGGAAAAGATAACTTATCTGGGACAATCGATATGTCTGGGTACTATAGGGTCAGATTTATCGGAGGCCAAATCAAAGAGGATCATATTGACCCAAGAGGCGAGGACGAGGGCCCTGAAGAAAATATAGTTATCCATGTAAAGTATATAAAATGGGAACCTTACTAGAAGACTATCAAAACAATAATAAATATAAGTAACGGGAGTGGTGAACAACCAGATTCCGATTTGGCTATGAACGAGGTAATTATGATGTGGATTATACTTGCGATATTATCAGCAGTATTTGCTGCGTTAACTTCAATAAAAACCGAAAACTGGGGGTTGTCCTAGTTTTCGAGGGGAGGTGAAATAATTTCTGTAAATTAGATATCCTAAGATAATTGACGAGTCTGATGTGTAGCATGAAAGCTGCTGTCGGACTCGTTTTGCCTATAATCATTACAGTTGTATTTGTCAATAATAAACATCGATATTCGGATGTTGATGCTCTATTTTAAAAGTAATATTGATATAACGTGATTTAGATTATATTTACTATAAATATGGTGTTTGGTAATATATACTTGGGTAAAATTAATAGAAATGGATTGATTATATGAATTTATTTATAGCGGGAACAGATTTTGCGTGTGCATTAATTTCAATAGTAATACTATGTGCGATACTGTCAACCAAGGAGCAAAAGAAACAGAAAAATAGGCCTTTGATTTGGGGGATTATATTCCTTGTCTTTTTTAGTGCGGCAGATGGTGTGTCATTTATAATGGATGATTTTAGTGGAAATGATGTAATTCATTTTTACACTAACCTATTCTCATATATAGGTGCAGATTTTATTATTACGGCATTTGTGTATTATATTACAGAGCGAATTAGAGAACAATGTGACTTTTCAAAGGTATATGCCAGAATCGTTTTTGCTGGCTCATTTCTTGATGTGCTGTATGTAGTATATGGGGCGTATAGTGGTGCCTTGTATCGAATCGAAAATGGAAAAACTGTATATGGCGTACTGAATAATTATCTTGGAATAGCACAGTTTGTTGTTGTCGTATATTTCCTATGTGTTGTCTTTATTCATAGAAAGCACCTAGAAAAGAAATTTGCCATATCGGTAGCCTTATATTTTCTACCACCAATTATTGCAATGATAATAGTACTCATAAATGAACAGCTGATTTTTACTTATGTTGCTGCTCTTGTTGCATTTTTGATTGTATATGTAGTTGTTGTCCAAGAGGACTTACATGCAAGCATTATCGGTGAGAAAATTATGCGTAAAGCATCAATTACAGATGGACTTACGGGAGTATTAAATCGAAAAGCCTATTCAGAGGATGTGGCACTATTTGATGGCCAGTATCCAAGTGATCTTGTATATATGTCATTAGATGTTAATGGTCTTAAGGTAGTTAATGATTCACTTGGCCATGAAGCTGGAGATGAAATTATTTTAGGTGCATCACAGTGCATGCAAAAATGCTTCAGTTCATATGGTAAGATATATAGAATGGGTGGGGATGAGTTCACTATCATTTTACATATTGATAAATATGATTTAGAGACAATAGTTTCTGAATTTGAGAATGAAGTAAAGAATTGGAAAGGTAAGTTAGTAGATAGTCTTTCTGTGTCTTTTGGATATGTAACGGTTGAGGATATACAGGGACTTTCAATTTTTGAAGTTGCTTCG
Organism: Lachnospiraceae bacterium; assembly: GCA_024403415.1. GTDB lineage: Bacteria > Bacillota > Clostridia > Lachnospirales > Lachnospiraceae > JAILLW01. The sequence continues at coordinate 720 of JAKSRY010000021.1, read as the reverse complement.
GTTGCTGATAAGCGTATGTATGAATCTAAGTCTGCACATTACAAGAAAAAAGGAGTGGACAGGAGAGGCCAAGCCGATGCCCATAGGGCACTATGTAACCTTTATACAAAGATTCTTAAGATAAACATTACAGATGATACGTACTCAATTGTAAATATGGATGTATCAGAGCAAACAAAGGAAAAAGGATTTGCAGAGAATAGTATTTCGGAATGGTTGCGTTCATTTGGTGAATCAGGTCAAGTTTATGAAGAAGACCTTGAGGGTTATTTAAGATATACAAATATCGATTATATGCGAGATTATTTTGCTGGCAATAAAACTTCACTTCATATCTTTTACAGAAGAAAATTTGGAGATGAGTTTAAGCAGGTTATGATGGAAATAATTCCAGCAGATGATTACAGTAATGATAATCAGAGCCTATTCTTATATGTTAATAATATAGAAAAATAGGATATTGCTTATTGATTAGTAAGTATATTTTATTCAGTGATATTTTATATCCATGATAGAGTATCAAAATTTTAGCATTGTGACATATTTAAGGGCGTTGTGAGATGCAAATCACATCGCCTTTTTGAATATCAACTTTCGGATGTCGTATCGCTATTTGTTAAACAATTACTTTGATATTGTGGTAACTTAGTTCTATAAATTCTAATTTTGTGAAATGTGGAGACAATGAAAATGAGATTAAGACCATATATACCATGTAAA
>JAKSRY010000020.1 GCA_024403415.1 Lachnospiraceae bacterium | reverse complement strand
CCTGTGACCCTCTGCTTGTAAGGCAGATGCTCTCCCAGCTGAGCTAAGATTCCAAGGTCACCGTCCAATAATGGACTGCCCTAATAATATACTATTATTTACAACGCCTTGTCAAGCATAAATTATTCTTTTTCCATCCTTATTTCACTTGTAAAACTAATTTCCACGTCTCTTACTCTTTTTACTCTTTCTCTATTCTTTTTCCATCCTTATCAAATTCACGCTTTAAGGCCATCTCTGTAGGAAATATTGAAGCAATAAGCACGAGGGCCTGAACTCCCTCGATAATACCTGATGCTATTCCTACAGCGTCATCCCCTGAATTTATGAATGGTATTGGGGCTGCTATTGAAAGTACCATTAAAATCAACCCAATCTTTACCCAGAGCCTTCCGCAATAATCATGTGCAAAAGCCCAGGTATCTTGATTCATCTTGGATCTCTTCGTTCTGTAACCATACACATTATTAATCTTCTTGGGCGGATTCTTATACATGAAAAACCCTGCCACAATCATAATAAATGGTATGAGCAAGTCAAAGAAAAGCATTGCAATGTAAAAACCCATATATTTATCCTCCAACCGGCATGGTCAGGAAGCCTGCCTTATTTGCTGGACTTCAGTTTCTCTTCGTACTCTTCTACAGGCAATGGCTTACTGAAATAATATCCCTGAATCAGTTCACAGCCAAAGTCTCTTAACTTTTCTACCTGCTGTTTTTCCTCAGCACCTTCAGCAAGACAGGTAAGATTGAGTGCTGTAGCCATCGAAATAATATGCTTAATTACGGCTCTGTCCTTATAGGTTTCCTTAGGTGTTCCGATTCCATCTACAAATGACTTATCTATCTTTAGCGTATCTATCGGCATAACGGTGAGCAGTGAAAGTGACGAATAACCTGTACCAAAGTCGTCCATTGATACCTTAAAGTCGCGCTCCTTGAGTTCCAACATAACGCTTACCATATAATCCTGATTTTCATAAGCAGCGCTTTCAGTCAGCTCAAAATCTATAAGTGAATGATCAACTCCGTATGAATCAACTATCTTTGTCAGATGATTAACGAGATTTTCGTCTCCCATTCTCTTTCTTGAAAGATTAACTGAAATAGGGTATAACGGAAGACCTTCTTCCTTCCACTTCTTCAGGTAACTGCATACTTTACTGAGAACGATATCATCTATCTTACTTATTGAACCATCCTTCTCAAAAATAGGGATGAATCTGAATGGAGGCATAAGCTCCTTGCCCTGATATTTCCATCTGATCAGAGCCTCTGCTCCACGTATTCTTTCACAGGAGCTATCATATTTAGGCTGCAAATATACAAGGAACTCATCATTTTCAATTGCAACTTCAAGATATGCCTTAACCTTCTTTGCCCAGTCAAGGTCATTATGCATCTTGTCGGTATAGAAGATTATTTCAGTTTCGTTTATCTTTGTACCAAGTCTCTGTGCAAGCTTTCCTGCATCAGATACTCTGTCTCCGGAAAGAAGACAGTTTCTCATCGGAACAACACCTACTCTGTAGTAGATATTGTAGTGCCTGTCTTCGGGGAATATCGAAAGTTCTGCAAAGAAGTCTTCAAGCGTTTTCTTTGTTTCTTCAATCGACATATCTTTAATCATCATTGCAAAATTATCATTATCGCAACGAGCACTAAAATATATCCAGTCCTTATCAGACATGTGCTTAGTAATTCTCGTAAGCACCTGGTTTGCTATATCATGACCATAAACAAGATTTATGGTATTAAAGTCTTTAACATCAAAATGAACAAATGCAAAGTCCTGCACATCCATATATGCATATCCTGAAATAATAGGCTTTAAATAATTCCAGTTAAAATGACCAGTGATTGGATCATGGAATGCTGCATTATATAAGTTCTTTTCAGAATCCGTTACCGGTTCTACAGTCTTAAAGAATTTGTCCTTTGGAATGTCTACAGCCTGCACAAGAATTCTGTTTTTATTCTCATACGTATATATTTGTACCAGTGGTGAATCTACCTTAGGCTTAATTTCTTTACGGAAAGGATTCTCCTTATCATCATTAATAATTGAATCGATTCCCTGCTGAATTAATTCAGCATCAATCTGAGTATCCTTGGTAAACAGGCCCGTAATCATAAAGCTGCCGCCAAGCTCAATACATTCAAGATCATCCGGATATTCAATTGAAGAATCATCTGCACGAAATTCGATTCCAAGCAGTTCTCTTGTTCCGTTCTCATCAGTAACTCTAATCAGTCCCGGGCAGTCATAGGTACCAAACTTACCATCATATTTAACCAGGCATTCGGGTAATTTACCATTATAAAAATCCTTCATCTGCTCTTCATTCGGAACAATATAATATAAAAGTCTCTTTGGCTTATATATATGATTTCTTAATAATTCCATAAAACCCCCTTATATGGAATAAACATGTAGTAACCCTTTAATTAAATGTATATGAAAAAATACCTTTTACTTAATTTTCAGGAATAGAATTTCCGACATAAGTAATTGTCAGACTATCCATTTCAATACCACCAATACTGAAGAATAACTTAACTATACCTGATTTACTATAGCAATAGCCATATCCCTTGAATTCTTTCCACTCACCATCAGCTCTGAAATTGAATGAGCATGTTGGAGTAGCATTATATGAAATAGTTAAAGGAAGCTGAGCAAGGTCGCTGCCCGGCAGTCCTTTACCTCTTACCTTATATTCGTAAAAACCGAATTCATCAACCTTGATTCCCGTAACATATGAATATCCCTGAGACTTTTCAAGGTGACTTAAATCGATCTTCTTTTCCTTTCCGATTTCAATATATTCAATATCTTTAGGAATCTCGTCAAATCCCTCATCGGCACCGACAACTTCAACCTCGCATTTATCGTCAAATTCATTTAAGAAGCATGGACGCTTAATAAGGAATTCACATACATTTGCAGCAGTTCTTTGAAGTTCTCCTACAGTAACATTTCCCTTATCAAGTTCCTCAGCAATATTGTCACCGATTATTTCGTCTGCATCAGGAACACAACAATATAAGTCATTCTGTGCCTTAACCATTGATGCAAAATCCGTCTTTGTGTTAACTCCTGATTCATCGGAAATGAATGCCCACCAGTCTGTCATCACAATTCCCTTGAATCCCCACTGATTACGAAGAACGGTTGTATTTAAGTCATAGTTTCCTGATGTCCAGCACTTGTTGATTCTGCAGTAGGTTGTCATTACAGCATCGGCACCGGCTTTAACTGCAATCTCAAAACCTCTAAGATATATTTCTCTGAGTGCTCTTTCCGAAACTACCGGATCCACCTGCTGACGGCCTGTCTCCTGGTTATTACATGCAAAGTGCTTAATAACTCCGGTTGCTCCATTAGCCTGTAATCCCTTAATCTGAGCTGCTCCCATAATACCTGTCAGTAATGGATCTTCAGAAAAATATTCAAAGTTTCGACCATTTAACGGATTCCTGTGAATGTTCATTCCTGGTCCAAGTAAAAGATCTACCTTATTCTTAATCATTTCAATTCCAAGGAATGTAAACAGTTCTTCATTTCCTTCAGGATCAAAGCTGCAGGCAAGGCAGGTTCCGTTCGGAAGAGCAAAGGCCTTAATACCGCTGTCAAGTCTCATTCCTGATGGACCATCATCCATACATCCTACAGGTATTCCCTTGTCATGAAGAGCCTTGGAAATTCCTCCAAAAGCTGCTGCCGTACCCGGAGTAACCTTTGGTGAACTCATACCCTCACCTCTTATGATGATGCAGAGTTCTTCTTTTGAAAGCTGTGCGATGAAATCCTTCATTGCAACCTTTCCGCTGGCCACATCCTTAAGTTTGTAGCCTTTATCTCCCGTGATTTCAATATTCTCCGGGAGTTCTGCAAGTCTTCTTGCAGCCATTGTATCTTTTCTTAATGTAGCACTCTTAAACTCTTTTCTGACACCGTTGTCACTTCCGGCATTCTTTACTGCAACCATCTTCTCGAAAGCTTCAACAGGTCCCAACGCGTTTTTAAGTGCCTCAACCAATATGTTATCTTCAAATACTACAGTTCCGCTAAGAACTGCACCTCTTACATCAGTTCCAACATAGAAGTTGTAATCTCCCTTTTCGATAACGAAACCGGTACCAAGTCCAACGCTGTTTTCTTCATCAAAAGAAGCTATATTTTTAACCGGAATATCAATAGTTACCTTGCAGCTGTCACCCGGCTTAAGTTCCGGAGTCTTCCTGAATCCGCTAAGCACTCTTGCCGGCTTACCAAGAACTCCCTGAGGTGCTTCGGTATATACCTGAACAACCTCTCTTCCTGCAACATTTCCTGTATTCTTGACAGTTGTTGCAACCTTAATGACATCGTTATCTTTAATAACTGATTCTGTCTTTACTTCAAATGATGTATAGCTTAAGCCAAAACCAAAAGGATATACAACGCTTTCCTTATCGAAGGTTTCAAAATATCTGTAACCGACGAAAATATCTTCGGCATATACTGCTTTGTTCGGATCACCAAAATTAGCTGTTGAAGGATAATCCTCTATTCTTTTTGCAATAGTATCTGTAAGTTTTCCCGAAGGATTAACCTTACCAAGCAGCACGTCTGCAGTTCCGTATCCTCCAAGCATACCTCCCTGCCATGCATACAGAACAGCCTCGGGATTATATTCTGAGACAAAGCTCATATCAATAATATTTCCGCTGTTCAATACAACAACTGTCTTATCAAAATTAGCTGTAACCTTTTTGATAAGCTCAAGCTCTGCCTTCTGAAGATAATAAGAACCTTCAGCTGCTTCATTATCACGATCTTCACCTGCAAGCCTTCCGATAACAATGACTGCTACGTCAGATTTTGAAGCAGCGTCCTTAACAACTGCTTCGTCAATTGGAAGCTCCTTCTGTGAAAAAGGCTCCTGTCCCCAGCCGATTCCTGATTCATAAGGATATTCTTCATCGAGTTTTTCATATATTTTAACCAGCTCGTCATTTATTTTGATTTCACCGGCCTCTTCTGCTTCCTTAAGTGCGTCAAATATAGACACTACTCTGTTAACATTAACCATTCCGCCTGAGCCCGTGCCTGACTTATAGTAATGTCTTACCATTCTGCCGAATAAGGAAACAGTCGTTCCCTCTTTAAGAGGAAGTGTATCTTTATCATTCTTAAGCAAAACCTGACCATCTGCTATCATCTGTCTTGCTTTTGCAGAATATTTTTCATAATCAAGTGTATATTTCATATAGCCCCCATAGTTTATTGTTGTACAATTGTCTCCACCGGATTAATATCCCATCACTCCGGTAATTGATTCATCATTGTCAATCCATTCCCGGACTTCTACACATCTGTATTCATCAGCACTGTCTCTTACGAAGACACGCTTGATTCCTGCATTGATTATCTGTCTTTTACACATAGAGCAGCTGTTTGAATTAGGAATATAATCTCCTGTTTCAACGTCCACGCCACAAAGATATAAATCTGCTCCAATCATCTGATTTCTTGCTGCGGAAATAATCGCATTGGCTTCTGCATGAACGCTTCTGCATAACTCATATCTTTCGCCTCTTGGAATATTCAGTTCATTACGAATACATTTTCCGATATCTGAACAGTTCTTTCTTCCTCTGGGCGCACCAACATATCCTGTTGAAACAACTTCATCATTATTAACAATAACTGCTCCGTAATTTCTTCTGAGACATGTGCCTCTTTGAGCAACAGTCTCTGCAAGATCAAGATAATAATTTACTTTATCTCTTCTTTTTTTCATCCTTAACCTTCTCTTTCAAAAATGAATACCCATAACCCCTATATTTACACCGGTTCACACTCAGCTACTTAAGAAGAAGATATGTAACAATAATTGATGTAATACTCTGAATAATTGCAAATCTCATTACACACTGTGAGTTTGACCAGGTAACCTTAATCTGTTTTCGTACATGGTCATGAAGAGGTGTTCTTATATTTTTAAGCGGATTAATCTTAAATACTTTAATCAGCGAGACCTTAAGCAGTCCGATACCGCCGTCCACAATAAGTACTCCGGCAAATGGGATGAATAAAAGCGGCATATTGCTCTTAAGTGAAATAATCGCAATGAATATTCCCATTGAACGGCTTCCGGCATCTCCCATCATAAGTATGCTCGGTGCCGCATTAAACCAAAGATATCCAAGTACCGATGCCATGAAAAATACTATAACGTATCTGAATACGCCAAGGTCCATGTGTTCATTGGCTCCATCAGCCATAAGAAAACTCAAAAGAGTAATTAATGTAAGCGTACCCGATAAACCATCTATTCCATCTGCGCAATTCGTTACATTGATGGACAGCCACACCATACCGACAATAAGTAGTGCAAATAGCCAGTATGGAATTGATACTACCTTATCGGTGAAACCGATTGCGAAAGAATTACCATTGTAAAAAAGATATACAAATGCAACAAGCCCTGCTACAACAAGATCAAGTATACCCTTCTTCCATCTGCCCCATGGTTTGTCAGAGGCATCATCCAGGAAGCCTGTCATCATCTCGATAAATACTAATGTGAGGTAGGCTCCGATTTCTAAAGTGATTGGACAGAACAGTAATGTCGAAATAATAAAGGACATAATGAAATCTATTCCGGCACCTCTTGGCTTACCCTTCGACAGCTTACCATCAACTGCAAACTCTCTTCCTTCATCTGCAGGAAGCTTGTCTTTTCCTATTTTAAGTCCAAATATAGTTAAAAAATATGCTGCTACTGCACCAAATCCGCAGGCCATCATTACATTAGGATATTCCTTCAGTAAAAAATAAATCATATATTTATATACTCCACGTAATTAAAATATGCAGGGACTTCATCGCCTTCTACAGGTTAAGTGCTGCTCTTGCAAGCTTATCGGCCCTGTCATTATATTTATCACCGCTGTGTCCGGTGACTTTTTTGAATTTAATATTTACACTTTTAACAGCATTCTGATAAAAATTCACATATGCCCGTGTTCCGTCTTTCTTGGCTTTCCATTCTCCAAGCGGCCACTTTGCAATTCCTTCATAATCATGAAAGATTGTTATTGCCGGAATTTCATAGTCGAGCGCATACTGCATTGCTGCACAGGCGCCCATAATTTCACCCGCAACATTCCACATCGGAAGCATCTCCGGATCATTGAATTTTTCGGAATATTCCTCAATCTCACCATCTGCTTTAACTACAACCATTCCATAAGAATATTCCTCGGTTTCTTTGGAGTAGCTTCCGTCAACATATATGTGCAGAGAATCATCTGTTTCAGTTTGTTTAAAAGACTTAATTATTATTTCCATAGTACCCTATATTTTAACATTTTAGGCGCATTCAGGCAATATTTTAGGCTTTCTCGGGTTGCAAAAAGACGCCATATTTCTTCATTTTTTTGCAAATCATATACAACCTCCATAATCAATGATAAAAGGATGTTGTTACCCGAGGGTTAAACAACATCCTTCTACTATGCATAGATATATTAATTATCAAATCCATTATTATATATTTCATTTATAACAGACTGGTTATATTCAAGCTCTTTCTTGGCTCTTATCCTGTCCCTGTCGCTCAGGATTCCAAGCATCTCATCAACGATATCTTCCTCCCTGAGTTTAGGAAGATATCTGAGGTATCCAAGCATCCTTTTTGCTGTCCAGGTAGTATTCAGTTCATAAGAGATGAGTTCGCTGAACTCTTTAGAATATCCTCTTTGAACAAGTACCTTATATAATTCAATACTCTCTTCTGATCTGTTTTTCATAGGCTTCACTTTCTTCAAGTTCTATCCTTCGTGTGGCGCCACTTTTTTCTGACATATCCATCATGTAGATTCACTTTCTTCCAGTTCCTCTACAGCATCAAAATAGTTTTCCATAAACTCAGCCTGTTTAACCACAGCCTCACCATCTTCGTCGCTGTCAATATCTTCAGGCCATTCATCGCCAACATCAAGATCCTGACTTATAATCCAGTTTTCTGCCACTTCAAACTGGCACTGTCTGCCATCTTCTGCTTCAAGACACACAAGCACCATAAGCGGTTCGCCGGGCATTCTTTCTTCGCAGCCGTAATCAGCCTCAGCAATATCAATAATCTTCCACATGAGAAACCTCTATCTCATAACAACCCAACCATGCCTATAAGTAGGCACTCCTGCACAAAGTTTTCTAAATGACTACCTTAGAAAACGCCTTTAAGCAGCCAGTAAGCCACGAACATAATCACAATGAACAAAACATTCCACGCTGTAAATATAAGTAAATATTTACCCTTCTTTGAGTCTTCGGTGACTGCATAAAACTTATAAGATATAAGACTAGCAAGCGATGCGATAAGTGTTCCGAGACCACCTATATTTACCCCCATCAGAAGAGCTTTGGTATTATCAGTGAATCCCGAAAGCAGCATAGCCGCGGGAACATTGCTTATTACCTGACTCATTCCAAAGGATACTACCATTTCCTGTCCTGAAAGAAGACTTTCAATTACTTTGGTAACTGCCGGAATCTGCTGCATATTACCGATAAATATAAAGAATCCAATAAATGTGCCAAGTAAGAAATAATCTACTTCCTTGAAAAGATTTCTAAAGAAAACAAGTCCGACCACAAGCACTATTCCAAACGAAATATACCAGGGATCAAAGGAAAGTCTGAACACCGTACCAAGGCAGATAACAAAAAGTACTGCCAGAATTATAAGCTTTTTCTTATCAATTTCATAATTTGGTTTATCAAACGAAAGTTTGATTTCTTCCTTTTTACCCACAAGCACAACAATGATAAGTGCTGCAAGTGCAACCAGTGAAAGCGGCAGCATCAAAAGGAAGAAGTCACCCATCGACATTCCTGATTTAGTATAAAGATACAGGTTCTGTGGATTTCCTATCGGAGTAAGCATACTTCCGAGATTTGCAGCAATCGTCTGCAGTACCAGAGTTCTTATTATTCTTTTTTGAAGACCTACACCATTAAGGAGTGCAAGTGCAAAAGGTACAAAAGTAATAAGTGCTACATCGTTTGTAATTACCATACTTGAAAAGAAAGGTAAAAGTACAAGAATCAGTTCCAAAGGCTTTGACGATTTTGCATTCAATGTAAGCTTTTCGGCTATTCTTCTGAATATCCACTGCTCCTTGATACCTGCTACTATGAGCATAAGATTAAACAAAAGTGTTAATACCTTAAAATCAAGATAGTCAATATATTTTGCTGACGGCGGTACAAAAAAAGCTGACACCACTGCCATAATTATCGCTATGGAAAAAACTGTTTCCTTCTTAAGAAACTTAATTACTGCTTTCATTTATATTTCCGAACCTTTATTATTCTATTTAGTCTTAGTCAGAACAAAAGTAATACTATCCCCACCGGGCGTCATTATTTCAGTATTATCCGAAAAATCATACCCTTCAGGAGCCCTTGCAATATGAACCTCGACCTGTCCCTGCATTTCATCCATTCTGGCGATTCCATCCTGATCTGAATATGCATTCCTGCAGGTAGCCTCATCGCAGAACACAGCCATAACACCTTCAATAGGTGTGCCATTTTCATCAACACATAATACAGCAACTTCCGAAGCAGACACTGTTATCTTTTTATTCTCATCCTTTGCCTGCTCATCGCTTTTAGCACATGCTGCAAGAAGCATAACCATTAACAGCATCGAAACAATTATATAAACTCTTTTTTTCATAAACCGTCCCTTCTTTCGATAAAAATATTTATTAAATAAACTGCAACACCCGGTGCGTAACAGCACTGGTTGGCGTTTATCAAATCAGCATTATTCCGGTAACCATACTCCGCATATTGGGATTGTCGCGTCTCCACGAACCGATTGCAGGAGTCTCAAAGGTACAAATATTTAATGCAGACATATTCTCTGCCTTCACCCCTGCTTTTTCAAGGGATATAAATATTGCTTCCTTCAGATCAAGAAAGAACTTTCGTACCCCGTTCTCCGTTCTTCTGTAAACAAAGAACAACTCGATTTCTTCCTCAGAATAATTAACCATAAATTTCTTTAGAAGATCTTCGCCAACCTCATAGCAGTTTCTGCATATACACGGCCCTATAACAACCTTAATGTCTGACGGATTGCTTCCATATTGTTCCTGCATCACCTTCACGGCATCAAGGCTTATCTCTCCGGCAGTGCCGCGCCATCCGCTGTGAACCATTCCGATTGCTTTCTTAACCGGATCCAGCAGATATACAGGCACGCAGTCTGCCTCAGTGGTTGCAAGCAAAAGACCTTTTTCATTGGTCACCATTCCGTCAAAACCTTCCACGGTCTGCGGTCTTGTAACCATCTCCCCGCCCTCTTTTTTCGTAACCACACGAACCTTCGAGGTATGTGTCTGGTTCAGCATAACCATATCTTCTGTGGTAATTCCGAAATTCTTCACCAGATCACGACAGTTTTCAAGCGATCCTTCTTTTCCAAACTTCCACGCAAAACGATTAACTGATGAGTAAACAGTCTTCACGAGGCCTGTCTTTTCAAGTTCATCTATATGATAATAATCAGGAATTTGTGATACATTACTTTCGCTCAATTATCTTCACTCTTTCTCAATTCATTTGTCACAAACTATAAAAGCGGCAACGAAATTATAACATGAAAAGTTTGTACTTGAAACAATTCATATATCTTTTTCGCATGCCGCCTATAGATACTCTCTATTCTTTTTTATTTATCTGTTTTTTATTTATCCTCTTCCATAAAATATAATCTGGACTCAAAATCCTTATACAGTCTCGTATTGTCATCGTAGCCCGTTGCCCCGTATGCAGGACTAAGTTTCACTCCCGAATTCATCAGCACAGAACCCGGCAGTTTGTAATCCTCTGCCTCTCCATCCATCTTAATTGCCTTGGCAGCAATGCTCTGGATAACAGAATCAGGTTTTATATGTATAGGTGCAACTGTATTTACAAGGTCTCCGAAGTCCTTGATATTATACTTTTTACGCAGGTTGTAAAAATGGTATATTCTTTCTTCATCCAACCCCGTAACCATGAATCTGTCATATATTGTATTTGCTTTTGCAAGGTCATGGTACAAAAGTGCTGCCGCTTTTGTCTTCGTCTCATCTACAACACAAACTTTTCCTTCACCCAACCTTTTAAGTCTTCCGAACTGAAACAGTTTTCTGTATTTTTTGTACAAAGATATCTGTCTTTTGATTTCTTCAAGATCATCCTTCTTAAGGTCTGTTAAGTTAAGCTCGTATCCCAGAATTCCAAAGGCCGCAACATTAAAACGTGTGTCGAGCGGTGTTCTTCTCAATGTCTGATGATTAGGTGATGCGCTTACATGTGCACCTATAACAGACTGCGGATATCCATAACTCAGGCCCTCCTGAATTTTCATTCTGCAGGAGGCATCAGTATTGTCACTGGCCCATACCTGTGGCATGAAGCTTAACATTCCAAGGTCAAATCTGCATCCACCTGATGCACAGGCTTCAAACAAAATTTCCGGGAATGCCTCTGTCAGTTCTTTGAGCACACGATATAATCCAAGAATGTATCTATGGAAAAATTCCCCCTGCAAGTCCGGTGAGAGTCCTTCTGAATATGCATCCGAAAAGATTCGGTTCATGTCCCATTTAACATATGAGATATTTCCTGACGAAAATACTTCCTTCATCTTTGAAATAATAAAATCCTGCACCTTAGTTTGTGTAAGGTCAAGAAGCATCTGATTTCTTCCCAAAGAATTCTCCCTGCCGGGAATCTGTACCGCATATTCAGGATGTTTTCTATACAACTTGGAATCCTCGTTTATCATTTCAGGTTCCACCCAGATTCCGAACTTCATTCCAAGCTTATTTATCTCTTTTGACAGATGTTCAAGTCCTCCGGGAAGTTTATCTTTATTAACCTCCCAGTCGCCAAGCGAGGAATTATCATCATTTCTCTTTCCAAACCAGCCATCATCCATGACAAAAAGTTCTATCCCTGTCTGCGCTGCCTTCTTGGCAAGTTTCAAAAGCGAGTGCTCCGTGAACTTAAAATATGAAGCCTCCCAGCTATTTAAAAGAACCGGCCTTTCCTTCTTCTTCCACGTTCCGCGTACAACATGCTCCTGCACAAAGATATGCATCTTTTCGCTCATTCCACCAAAACCCTTTGATGAAAATATGCTCACTGCCTGCGGACTTTCAAAGCTTTCACCGGGCATAAGATTCCACGCAAACATAGACGGATTGATTCCCTGAACAAATCTTGTCTTTTCATGTCCGTTAACTTCAACAGCGGCATAATGGTTTCCGCTGTAGATAAGATTAACGCCGTAGCATTCTCCGTATTCCTCCGTTGTATCCGGTTTTGATAACATCATGAACGGATTGGCTCTGTTGGAAGATATTCCCGCGATTGTACTGTTAACGAATTTACCTGAATTTAATGTATGATCATTCCGATTCATTTCTTTAGCCCAATGGCCCGTAAAATTCGTTATAACCATTCCTTTTGAGTCAAAATCAATCTGCTGACTCATAAGACGATTGACTGTAATCTTCTGTGTTCCTTCGTTTACAAGTTTTGCTTTTCTGACAATAGTGTCACATTTTTCAAGCACAGTATAATAGAGTAGAAGCTTTATATTTTTATTCTTTTCCTTAAAAGAAACGGTAATAGTCTGTACAGAATCCTTGAGTTCATCGTCGCATATCACACCCGGAAGTTCACTCTCCATCGGCAATAAACCATCTGTGATAACGGCATCTTCAAAAAGAAAATCACATGTTCTTGAACCATCTTCAAAAGTCAGTTCTACGAATGGTTCCCTGATATCCCCCTTGCCATATGATGAGAATTCAAGGCAGGTATCTTCCAAAATAACCTTAGGGAATTCCTTTGAATAAGAGATACTGTTCCCCGGAATGGTAGTCCTTTTTTCGGTCATACTTCTTATGACTTCATCACCAATTCGGTCCAGCACCGAATCATCCAACCTGATTCGTTTTCCATAATACATATGTTCAGGCTGTCCCGATTCCATTATTCCAAATATATATGATGTATTTTCAGTTTCCAAAAAGAATGTATTTTTAACTCTTCTAATCATTTTCCGCCCCTACAATCATTCCGTCATACCGATTTTCCAATCTGCACTTATAATTACTAACACCGGCTCTTTATACCTTCATTTATAATTATTCACACTGTCACTTCACACCTTCATTTATAATTATTCACACTGGTACTTTATTTATTTATTCTCTCCCAGTCTCTCTCGCCGATGTTTTGAGACTCCATATGCCTCTTTTACTTAGTGGCTGCTCTTGACTTAAGTTCATCACTAATTTCAGCCAGTCTGCTCTCATTAAGTTTATATTTGTTCTTAAAAATAAATACAGCGATTACAAGCAGCACAAGCGGAATAACCGTCATTGTCATTCGAAGTCCGATTACCGAACCGGATGATACGGATGCAACTGCGTTTTCATCTGAGCTTATACTGAAGATACTGAGACAAATTGATGCAATAAATGCTGCAATTCCTGATGCAAGCTTAACAACAAATGTCTGCATCGAGAATATGACGCTTTCATCTCTTCTTCTATTTTTGTACTCACCATAATCAACCGTATCTGCAAGGAAAATGGTAAGTGCTACATTAAACATACCAAAGCCTGCAAAAACAAAGAAACCTGCGATAAGGAACTGCCACATTGCACCATTTCCAATAAGTGTAAATCCAAGCAGAAGTGTAAGTCCTGCAATACAGCTTAAAACACTTATAAAGAAAATCTTCAAGGTTGAAGCAGCCTTTCTCAATAATGGAAACAGAATCATCATCGAAAGAATCTGAACCGCTCCGCCGAAGGTATTAAAAAGTGTATAATTATCTCTCCATGCATCACCTGCAACATCATATTTGAAGAAATATATAAGAAGATTTGAAGTAATATATATTGCTGAATTAACTATTACAACAGTGAGAACGGTTACCATTGCCTGATCATTCTTAAGCAGGGCCCTGAACATATCTTTAACAGAAGCAGTTTCCATTGATACTGTAGACTTTTCTTTAAGGCACAGACATGTAATCACTATAAATACTACGAAAAGAATAGCAACTCCTATAGAAAAATATTTAAAACCTACTCTCTCTATCTCTTTGGATGCAGCATCAGCACCTGCAATCATTTTACCTAAAGCAGCTACAGCTATTACCGTAACGACGGTGATAAGTGCAGATCCAACTCCGGCGCAGCTTCTTCCAAGTGCAGACATCTTTTCTCTTTCTTTTCCCCCATCGGTAAAAGCCGGTATCATTGACCAGAACGGAATATCCATAATGGTGTAGGTTGTTCCCCAAAGAATGTAGGTCACAGCTGCATACGCAACAAGTCCGCCACCTGACAAAGTCGGAGGAGCTGAGAACATAAGAACCAAAACTACTGCATTAGTAACAGTTCCGATAAAAAGCCAGGGTCTGAATTTTCCCCATCTTGATTTGGTTTTTGCTACAATCACTCCCATAATCGGATCGTTAAATGCATCAAATATTCTTGCTACCAGAAGAATGACGCCCATTGCCCAGGCGCTTACTCCAAGTATATCCTGGAAATAATAGAGTACATAGCTGGCTGAGAGCATATATACCATATCTTTTCCTACCGCACCAATTCCAAATGCAAATTTTTCTTTTCCCGAAAGCCTTCTCTTTTCTTCCATTTTCATTGCCCCTGTAATCCGGTTATCCCATTTAATCAATTCAGGATTTTGGATTATCTTTTCCTTTCCTATTTCTTATTGATAATGATTTATATTTTTCCTATTTTTACGTTATCTTATGTTTTCTTATATTTTCCATTTCCTTACATTTTCTTGATTTCTCCGGTTTTGAAAGGATAAATGTATGCGATCACCTATCTTTTATATAACAGAGATTTTTGTCCTGTATTCAACTCCCCGGTGCTCTATTATCACTTCACCTTCCCCTGTTTTTCCAACAGTTCTTACGAAGCAGCCTCCCATACCGCCCGGAAGTGTAATGGCATCCGGTCCAAGAATTTCAACAGGTCCTTCCGTCCTGATATTCAAAACTTCATTGAAATATGGCAATACATTTCCGTTTTGATCCTTGGCCTTAATTCTTACCGATGCCACATCATAGGTTTCTTCTTCATGAAGAATTGCGGTATCACTTTCTATCTCAAGACTTACCTTTTCAGAAGGGGTTTTCAATATGGTCTTAACAACTTTTCCATCCTTAACAGCTTCGAATTTGTATGTTGTAACCTCTCCTCCCCAATCAGCAACATATTTACCGTACAGATCGTATCCGTCTGCCAGTGTCAGATGTTCAAAGAGCATCAGCTTTGCCATCTTTAGTTTATATTTAAGCGGCAGAGAATTCTGTCCGTATCTTTGAATTGCCAGCATCACTTCCTTAATGGCCTCTGCCTTTTTGTGTGGATATTTTTCATGCTTCTCCAGCAATTCACCTATGAAGTCATTTATAAGAATCGGAGGATTCGGCATATTTTTATATGGGCTGTCATCTCTCGTATATTCCCTCACATACTCATCATTTTTATATACTCTTACGCTGTCAGCATTTGTAAAAGCATATACCTGACTTAAATTACACGCCGGGTGCTCACCTATGTCCATCGATGATGATATCTCAAACACGTCATCAGACTTTAACTGAGTAGCATATACATAAGCTGCCATCTTCGGATTCCTGAAAAAATCCATTACTCCGTGATAACAGATTCTGTCTCCGCTTCCAAAATCCTTATGCGTATTATAATCAAACATACACCAGCCAAAGGCACCCGCTATATCTTCCTGCTTATAAACCTCGTCGATGACATTGCAGTGTCTTAAAGCATGCTCCAGTCTGTGTTCCTCCGAATCCCAGGATTTTGTTGGGAACATATGACCATTAAATTCTGAAACGAGATACGGTTTCTCTGAATCTGAGGTAACCTTCTTCTTCGGATCGACACCCTGATTCTTACCGTTATGCACGAAGTCATTATATGCATACACATCCTCAAGCAGGCTGCTCTTTTGAAGATATCTGACGCCCGAGGTCTGACGCTTCTTATCAAGCTTGTGCGCAGCCTCATTTGTTCTTGAATAAAATTCATCATCATCAACCGACTCATTTATTCTGACTCCCCAAAGAATGATTGAAGGATGATTCCTGTATTGAATCACCATGTCTTCTACATTCTTAATGGCTATCTTTTTCCATTCCTCATCTCCGATATGCTGCCATCCCGGAATCTCCGTGAACACCAGAAGACCAAGCCTGTCACACTCTCTTATAAATTCATGGTGCTGCGGATAATGCGAGGTTCTTACTGCATTCACGCCAAGCTCCTTCTTTAGGATATTCGCGTCCGTTATCTGTCCTCTCTTTGGCATCGCATATCCGATATATGGATAACTTTGATGTCTGTTTAATCCAATCAGCTTTATCTTCTTACCATTCAGATAAAAACCATCCTTTTTGAATTCCTGAATTCTGAAGCCTGTCTCAAGCCCCATCTGATCGATTACTTCATTCTCTTCTGACAAAGATATACAAACCTGATACAAATTAGGATTATCGATGTCCCACAATTTAATGCCGGTTACTTCAAAGCTTCCGCTTATAGTCTTTTCATCAACAGATATTTCTTTCTGAGTTAATATTTTGTCAGTCTCCTTCGGCGTTATTAATGCGCCGCCCTCTCTTACAGTTATGTTAACTGCATATTTATTCTTTTCTATATCTTTTTCATTATCTAATGTTATCTCATATCCAACTTTTACTACGTTTTTTGCATAGTCAATATCATCTGTATAAATATATGCATCAGCGATATTTGTTCTGTTCTTCGTTGTTATGTAAACATCTCTGTAAATACCGCCATAAGTCATGTAATCAATAACTTTTCCAAAAGGAGGCTGGTTTAAGATTTCACGACTGTCTACTTTTATTGAAACAACATTGTCCGAATCTTTAACAAGATATGGAGATATATCATAGGAAGCCGCTGTATATCCACATCTGTGCGGTTCAAATGCTTTGCCATTAACACTAAGCACTGATTCATGGGCTGCACCGTCAATTGTAAGTACAACCTTTTTTCCATCATATGCTTCACTGTATGGAATTATTTTTTCATATATTCCAACAGCCTGATAGTCCTTTTCATTACAATAGTTCATTGTAAGATCATTAAAGCTGTGAGGAATATCCACCGGACGTTTCTCTTCACTTACAGTTTTTTCGTCACATGCAGTTTTCTTGTCACTTACAGTTTTCTCTATACATTCGGGATTCTTGTCACTTACAGTCTTTTCGTCACATGCAGTTTTTTTGTCACTTACAGTTTTCTCTATACCTTCAGGATTCTTGTCAAAATGAAAAGTCCAGCCTTTATTGATATATTCTGTTTTTCTGTATTTATTATCCATCAAGTCTGCCACCTCCATTAGTTATTCCAACCATTACAATATCCATCATTTTTTCAAGCGCTTCAGGATAGGTAATATTCTCTTTTATAAGCATATCTCCTGTTAAGAAGTGTTCCATAGTCCCTTCAACAATGCCCTTTAACACGGGAATACTTATTTTTCTGATAACACCGGCTTCCATTCCCTTTTCGATAAGTCTGATTGTCGGCTCCCAGTCACCCTCAATTCTTCTAGCCACCATCTGATATGTTTCAGGATATTTTTCTTTAAGCGATAAGAGCTGTCTTAAATCAATTCTGCTGAATTTTTCGGGTTGTACGATAAGTACCCTTCGGATTTTTTCAAGAATTGGCATCTCATCATCGTCGAGTATTTTTCGTTCGCTTTCTTTAACTGCTGCAAAATAAAAATCAACCATGCCAATAAACAGCTCATTCTTGTCTGCAAAGGCTCTGTACAAAGTTTTCTTACTCATTGAAAGCCTTGTTGCAATGTCATCCATTGTGAACTTTAAGCCTTTTTCATTGAATTCATCTATAGCAACTTCCATTATCTTTTCCCTGATAACTTCAGGTGGTGTAATCGGTTTAGCCATATGATTTAATTATTCCTTCCGAATTATCAAAAACAAAATATAAAAATTAAGGAAACTAGTTTTTGTTTTCTAGTTTCCTTAATTTTATCACGCATATTCATATTTATCCATAACGTAAAAATCACCAAAATAGACAATCTATTTTTGGTGATTTTTATTTACTCAAAAGTCCCAGTCAAATTCGTCCGCTTCATAATCTGCTTCAAAATCCGCTTCTTCTTTCTTTTGTATGAACTTTTCTTTAAGTTCCTTAATTTTTGAAATCAATATTCTCATGGGAGCTCTGTCACCCATGAATTTGTTGGTAAGCCACACCGACAGACCAATAATAATCGAACCAGGAGTTACAACAAAAAATATAATCTTTAAGAATTTACTCATACGCACCTCCTATTTCATAAATTAATATACTTACTTCAGATCATCGCCCAACTTAATACTCTGCAAAAGTGCAGTTCATAAAGTCAATGCCATCAACCGCCCATGAATCTTTACATTTTTTCAGGAGCTGAGAAGCCTAACACATCAATACATGTCTCAAGTACATCGCGTGTAAGTTTAAGCAGTGCAATCCAGTTTCCTTTCTTAACTGCATCCTCCTCTGCAACGATATGTGTATCGTGATAAAATCTGTTAAATGTATTAGCAAGATCAAATATGTAACTGCAAATCTTATGTGGAGCAATCTCCTCATAAGCGTTAACCATCATTGCATTAAAGCCTGCAAGCTTCATCATAAGATCCTTTTCGGGAGCTGAATAACATCCTGCAAACTTAGCATTCTCCACATCAAAACCTTCGGCCGAAACTTTATTCAGAATAGACTTGATTCTTACTATTGTATAAAGGATATATGGACCTGTGTCACCTTCGAACGAAGTGAATTTTTCCATATCAAAAATATAATCCTTTGAAGCCTGATTAGAAAGATCTCCATATTTAATAGCAGCCAAAGCAACAATCTTAGCGATTGAACGAGCCTCTTCTTCAGGAAGCTGTCTTGATTCCTGAATACGCTTATATGTCATCTCATTTATTTCCGAAATAAGGTTCTCAAGTCGTGGAACACCGCCATCACGTGTCTTGAACGCATGTCCGTCGGCTCCGTTAACCGTTCCGAAACTGATATGCACGAGATCTACATCTTTTGATACAAGACCTGCCTTTCTTGCAGCTCTGAATACCTGTTCAAAATAAAGGTCCTGTCTCTTATCTGTCAAATATATAATTTTTGATACATCATATTTATCAGCTCTGTCTTTAATGGTGGCAAGATCTGTAGTGTTATATAAAGAAGCTCCATCTGATTTAATTACTATACAGGGAGGCATTTCTTTAGTATCTGTCTCTTCCTTAACATCAATAACCCATGCTCCGTCAGAAAGATATGCTATATTTTTATCCTTCATATCCTGAACCATTGAAGGGATGATATCCTGAACACTTGATTCACCGTTCCAGAGATCAAAATGAACATTAAGATTATCATAGTTTCTTCTCATGTCAGCAATCGAAACATTCATAATATGATGCCAGAGTGCACGATATCCACGTTCTCCATTTTGAAGCTTAAAAGTTGCCTCCATGGCTGCTGCCTTATATTCGGCATCTTCCTTTGACTTCTTGGATGCAAAAGGATATATCTCTTCAAGATCTCCAACAGTAAAAGGTGCTTCTGACGGATATTCACCATCATAATCTTCTTTGAAATATACAAGTTCAGGCTCACGGTTTTTAATTTCATTGATAACAAGACCCATCTGAAGTCCCCAGTCACCAAGATGAATATCACCAATCACCTTATTACCCATATATGCACAAATTCTCTTAACAGACTCACCGATGACACCTGAACGAAGATGTCCTACATGAAGAGGCTTTGCAACATTAGGTCCGCCGTAGTCTACAACAATAGATTCAGGTGCTTTAGGCTCAATACCAAATTTATCGCTGACTGACATCTCTGCCATATAATTAACTAAAAAAGCAGGATTCAATTTCAGATTCAAAAAGCCCGGCATAACTGCTTCAACAGATTCAAATACATCTGAATCCTTCAATGCTTCTGCAACCTTGTTTGCAATTTCAATAGGTGCACACTTATATCTTTTTGCACCTGCCATTGCACCGTTACACTGATATTCACAAAGGTCCGGTCTGTTCGATACAGAAACCTTTCCGAGTTCTCCTTCATAGCCCGCCTTTTCAAAGGCAGCCATCATTGTATCTGAAATTAAATCAAGTAATTTTTTCATTAATTCATTACTCCAATACTAAAATATTTATATGTGTCTCAACACACTTTTGCCACAGATTGAAATCTATGCCAGTTCATATCCTGCTTCAAAAGCAGCAACATTTAAGTCAACAGTTTTAGGTGGTACAGTTTCTTTAATAACCTGAATCCACATATCTTTGTCAAAATCCATACTCTTGGCTGCAACACCGACAATAATGGTATTAAATACTCTGGCGTTTCCAAGCTTCAATGCTTCACTCTTTGCATCAAGTGAAGTAACCTTATATGTTTTTGAAAGATCTTCAATTATGTTTTCGGGATACTGCGCTGCTCCGATTGCAACTGGCATAGGATCCATACGAACATCATTAACAATGATAACTCCATCCTTTTTAAGGAAATGAGCATATCTTAATGCCTCAAGTCTTTCAAAAGCTATAAGAACGTCCGCACAGCCTTCTTCAACAATAGGTTCTGCAACCTTATCTCCATATCTTACAAAAGTTACAACAGAACCACCTCTCTGGGCCATTCCGTGAACCTCTGAAATTTTAACATCATAACCGCCTTTAACCGCGATATTACCTAAAATTCTACTTGTCAGCAGAGTTCCCTGTCCACCAACACCAACAATCATTATGCTTTTAGTTTCCATGGAAGCCTCCTACTTATTTTCTATTAATGAAATTGCACCAAACGGACATACCTGCATGCAAAGGCCGCATCCGTTACACATTGTTGCATCAATAACTGCTTCGCCGTCTGCTCCCTTACGAAGTGCCGGGCACGCAAAAGACATACACTTTCCACAGTGCTTACACTTTTCAGGATCAACTACGCATTTTCCCTTTGGAACAAATTCCTTTTTAAGTGCACACATTGATTTTGCAATAATAACAGATACTGCATCCCTTTCGGTCTCTTCTTTGATGACCTTCTCGAGATTAGCCAAATCAAATGCATCAACTTCAACAACATTCTGAATACCTATAGCCTTACAAAGGTTATAGATGTTAATCATATATGTTTCTTCTTCCATCAGAGTCTTACCTGTTGCAGCATGCTCCTGATGTCCTGTCATACCGGTAGTTGAATTATCCATGATAATAACAGTACCGGTGCTCTTATTATAAGCCATGTTCATCAGTGAATTTACACCTGTATGAAGGAAGGTTGAATCTCCAATGCAGGCAACCCAGTCCTTAATGTATTCTGAACCCTTAGCTTTTTCCATACCATGAAGAGTAGATATTGATGAGCCCATGCAAACACAGGTTTCCAATACTTCAAGAGGTGCAACCGCACCAAGAGTATAGCAACCGATATCTCCTGCCACATGCTTCTTAAGTTTCTTAATAATAGAATATACGGCACGATGCGGACATCCCGGACAAAGAATCGGTGGACGCGCAGGTACCTGGGCAGGTGCTGCAGATTCAGGACTTTCACCAATGATAGCCTTACGTATCATATTGGCAGAATACTCACCCTGAACAGTAAAGATATCTTTTCCGATACAATTAATTCCCCAGGCCTTAATCTGTGTTTCAATTGCAGGCTCAAGTTCCTCAACAACATAAAGTGTATCAACCTTGGACGCAAACTCTTCAATAAGCTTACGAGGAAGGGGATAAACCATTCCAAGCTTGAGAACTGATGCATTTGGAAGTGCTTCCTTTACATACTGATAAGGAATACCTGAAGTAATAACACCAATCTTGGTGTCCTGATATTCAACCTTATTAATGTCAAGAGAATAACCATCCTCTGACATCTTATTTAGTCTTTCTTCAACATAGATATGTCTTGCCTTAGCCATACCCGGCATCATAACATTCTTACGAATGTTCTTAACATAAGGCTTATCTTCTATATTCTGTCTTTCTTCAATATTAACAATACACTGCGAGTGAGCAAGACGTGTTGTAGTTCTCAACATGACAGGTGTGTCATATTGCTCTGAAATCTCAAAAGCACGCTTCATAAACACTCTTGCTTCTTCAGAATCCGAGGGCTCAATAACAGGGATGAGAGCTGCTCTTGCCACAAGACGCGAGTCCTGCTCATTCTGTGAACTGTATAACCCCGGATCGTCGGCTGCTACTAAAACAAGACCTCCGTTAACACCGGAATACGAAATGGTATATAGGGGATCTGCTGCAACATTGACTCCAACATGCTTCATTGAAGCCATTGCACGTACTCCCTGGAAAGAAGCACCGATTGCAACTTCCATAGCTACCTTTTCATTAGGTGACCATTCACAATAAAGTTCATCTTTATATTTAACAAGATTCTCTGAAATTTCTGTACTTGGAGTTCCAGGATACGCAGCAGACACCTTAACACCTGCTTCATACGCACCTCTTGCTATTGCAGCATTTCCAAGCATAATAACCTTCGAGCCCGGTTTCTCACTCATAATGTATTATCCTTTCAAAACAAATAACTTATATTTTTGTCTGATTAGCAGACTATTTAATTTCTACAATCCATCCTTCAGGAGCTTCGATTGTACCCATCTGAATTCCTGTAAGTGTCTCATAAAGCTTCTTGGTTACAGGTCCCATTTCTGTCATTCCGGCAGGAAGCGCAATCTCCTTACCATGATCAACAATCTTACCTACAGGGCTGATAACTGCTGCTGTACCGCAAAGACCACACTCAGCAAAATCCTTAACTTCATCAAAGTAAACTTCACGCTCTTCAACCTCAAGTCCAAGATAATCTCTTGCAACCTGTACAAGTGATCTTCTTGTGATAGAAGGAAGAATGCTGTCAGACTTAGGAGTTACAACCTTGTTATCCTTTGTAACAAAGAGGAAGTTAGCTCCACCGGTTTCTTCAACCTTTGTTCTTGTAGCTGCGTCAAGATACATGTTCTCATCATAGCCCTCTTCATGTGCTTCGACGATTGCATAAAGGCTCATTGCATAGTTAAGACCGGCCTTAACGTTTCCTGTTCCGTGAGGAGCAGCACGATCATAATCACAAACTCTGATTGTAAGAGGCTTAACACCACCCTTGAAGTAAGGTCCTACAGGAGTTGTTAATACTCTGAACTGATATTCATTAGCGGGCTTAACACCGATAATTGCATCACTACCAAACATATATGGACGAAGATAGAGAGTTGCTCCACTTCCGTAAGGAGGAACCCAGTCTTCATTAGCTCTTACAACCTGCTGAATTGCATCAAGGAACTTCTCCTTAGGAAATTCAGGCATTCTAAGTCTTTTAGCTGAAGAAATCATACGCTCAGCATTAAGGTCAGGTCTGAAAACAACTATCTTTCCTTCTTTTGTTGTATAAGCCTTTAATCCTTCAAAACATGTCTGTGCATACTGAAGAACACATGAGCACTCATTAAGAACCACATTAGCGTCCTTTGTAAGTGTTCCTTCGTCCCACGCTCCGTTCTTGTAGTTTGAAACATAACGATAATCAGTTTCCATGTAACCAAATGATAGGTTACCCCAGTCAATGTCTTTCTTTGCCATAATTAATTCCTTCTTTCTTATATTTAATATATAAAGCCGATAAGTATTCTCATCGTCTGCCCAATCGAAACCTTTTAGCCAGTCCCGATATATGTCCTTTGATAAATATATCAGTATATAATATCACATTATTCTTTATGTTTCAAAAAGATATATTTTGAAATATTTTCAATATAATTTGTATTATTTCTGATATATTGTGAACTATTTCCATCTATTCTTCAGAAATTACACCCTTAATAATCTGAAAGATTAATCACGAGTTTCATTCCTTCATATAATACATTGGGATCTTTAATCTGATCTTTGTTGGCATTGTATATCGCCGTCCACATTTTGCTATTGCCATAATACTTTGCAGCTATTTTGCTTAAATTGTCATTCTTCTTAACCTTATAGACTGTCTTTCCGGAAGCTTCACTGTTAACCATTCCGAATCTGACATAGGTATCGAAAAAGATATCATACATTCCAAGGCAGGCATCCATTCCTGAATTTGTACTGAATGCTTTCTGAAGTACCATTTCCCACGAACCATACTTCTCATAAAGCGAATCAGCTGTAGGTCCTTCTTCATTTCCATAAGATTTAAGATTACTCTTTTTAAGTTTTGCAAGTCCTTCAGGATCATTTTTATAAGATTCAATTCTTATTTCATTTCTTCTTTTGCTGACTGCTCTTGCCACTTCCTCGACGCTTTTGCCTTCAGCATAAAGCTTATTCATAAGTGTATATAAGCCCATATTCTGATTATGATAATCGGCTCTGTTTTTAACAGCACTCTTAACGAACTCAGGATCAGACCAGTCATACGATGCATATTCTCCAAGTCTTGACGATTCGGGATCCGGTGCAAAACCAAAAACTGCGTTCTCATCAACGACTATATCCTTCATTGCTTCTGAATTTTCTCTTGGATCATTTTCATAAAAATCCGAAGCCAGCGCACCAAGGGTCAGACTTAAGCTAACCACCATACTTAAAACTACTGTTAATATAACCTTTGCTCTTTGTCTCATTCAGTCTCCTTTCCGGAAGTATTTATTTTCAGCAATACCTTGATTAACCTATTTTGCTTTTCTTTCATACTTTATGAAGTGATATGTCAGATCAAAATAATACTGTTCTTCGGACATATCTGTAATCTCCCATTCAGGATCATTATCAAGATTTGGGAAATACGCGTCTGCTTCATACTGGTGATCAACCTTGGTAACATGAGCCACATTACAATAAGGAAGCATCTGCTTATAAATGCTGTCACCACCTATGATATAAACGTCTTTATCTTCATAATTCTTTAATTCTTCCAAAAGCTCCTCTATGCTGTGAAGCACAATAGCATCATTCACTTTATATTCAGGATCTCTGGAAAGAATAATATTTGTTCTTTTTCCGAGAGGTTGCTGCTGCGGAAATGTTTCAAGTGTTTTTCTTCCCAAAACCACTACTTTTCCGATTGTTTCATTTCTGAAATTTTTATGATCGGCAGGAATTCTCACAAGAAGATCTCCTTTATTTCCGATTGCCCAATTTTCATCTACTGCGACGATTAAATTCATGTCATCCTCCGAATAATCAATAAATATCAAAAATCATATTCCAGCTTAAGGCTATAACCTGTCATCTATCAAACAACCTAGATTGCTATCGGAATATCCTTTATCTGATCATGTGTCTTGTAATCAATAGCCTTAACATCATCGGCTGTAAAATCGTAAAAATCTTTAACAGCAGGATTAAGCCAGAACTTAGGCGCCGGCATCGGCTCCCTTGAAATCAGTTCCTTAATAAGCGGAACATGTCTGTCATAAATATGTGCATCCGCAATAACATGGACAAGTTCTCCTACATTCATGTTACAAACCTGTGCCAGCATGTGAACCAGAACGGAATACTGTACGACATTCCAGTTATTTGCTGCAAGAACATCCTGAGATCTCTGATTTAAGACAGCATTCAGAGTAAGTCTGTCCTCGCCCGGTCTCTGAGTTACATTGAATGTCATGCTATATGCACATGGATAAAGATTCATTTCATGAAGGTCCTGATGAACATATATATTTGTCATAATACGACGGCTGAAAGGATTGTTTTTCAAATCATAAATAACTCTGTCAACCTGATCCATCATTCCTTCTTTATATAAATGTTTTACTCCAAGCTGATATCCATAGGCTTTACCGATAGAGCCGTCTTCATCGGCCCATTCATCCCAGATGTGACTGTTAAGGTCATTGATATTATTGCTCTTTCTCTGCCATATCCAGAGAATCTCATCTGTTGCAGATTTAAGAGCCGTTCTTCTTAATGTGAGTAATGGAAATTCCTCTCTTAAATCATATCTGTTAACCACACCGAATTTTTTAATTGTGTAAGCACTTGTACCATCCGGCCAGTGAGGTCTTACCTTTTCGCCTTCAGTACTTGTTCCGTTTTCAAGTATGTCCTTACACATGTTTATAAAGATTTGATCTGCTTTACTCATTCCATTTTCTCCACTAATTAATCAGTAATCAATTTCTGCATATTTCTATTTAGACTAATATACACATTGAAAAATCCATATTTTTGTACTTAACTTAATTGTCCCATTTATCACAAAGGGAAGTAATCTGGTCTGCAAATTTTGCAAGGTCTTTATTTGTACCGCCTTCATTCTTTGTAATAATAGCAACAAGTCTCTGTCCTGCTGCCCAAAGTCTGCTGAATACATCATTTTTAGTTTTTCCTGTTTTCTTTGCAACAGGGATAGGCACTGCTTCATATTCAAGCTTATTGCTAAGCAGGTTAAATACCGTTCCCGAATATGGCGCATAAGCTTTTATTCCATATTCAACCTGAAGAGTTTCAACAAAGTTCTTACATACTGAATCTTCACCATGCACTATAAAAACTCTTCTCGGCTTTTCCTTAAATGCATTAATCCACTCGATAAGCCCATTCTTATCCGCATGTCCCGAAAGACCTATAAGCTGTTTAATAGAAGCAGCGACCTTTATCGGTTCGCCAAACAGTTTTACTTCTTCAACGCCTTCAATAATAGCCCTTCCCAAGGTTCCTATTGCCTGATATCCGACAAAAAGAATTGTACATTCTTCTCTCCAGAGATTGTGTTTGAGATGATGTCTGATTCTACCCGCTTCACACATTCCGGATGCAGAAATAATAACCTTAGGTGTCTCTTCAAAATTTATATATTTTGATTCTTCAGATGTGATTGCAAGCTTAAGACCCGGGAAAGATACAGGATTTATTCCCTTCTTTACAAGTTCCATTGCCTCCTCATCAAAGCATTCTGTCTCATTCTTATGAAAAATATTGGTAGCCTCAACTGCCAATGGACTGTCTACATATACAGGAAAATTACCATGGCCTTTAACCATTTCCGCTTCCTTTATCTTTCTGATAAAGTACAGCACCTCCTGTGTTCTTCCGACTGCAAAAGACGGAATAACAACATTTCCACCATGGTCAAAGGTTTCCTGGATAATATCTGCAAGCTCCCTTATATGATCTTTAGTATCTGTTGCACTTACTTCATGAAGTCTGTCACCATAGGTTGACTCCATTACCACAAAATCTGCATCCTCAGTAAACGAAGGGTCCTTTATAAGTGGCTGATTCTTATTTCCTATATCTCCCGAAAATACAATCTTCTTGGTAACATCTCCCTCTGTTGCCCAGACCTCTATACTTGCTGAGCCAAGCAAATGTCCTATATCGGTAAATCGTATTTCGACGCCTTCACATAATTCTATTTTTTGCCCATAATTACAAGGAACCAAAAGCTTTATCGCAGCTTCCGCATTCTCCATTGTATATACCGGCTCGACCAGCGGCGTGTTGAAGGAACGTTTATTCTTTCTGTTTTTCCAGTCTGCTTCCTGCATTTGTATATGGGCACAGTCTCTAAGCATTATGCCACATAAATCAACAGTTGCCGCCGTTGCCAGAATCTGTCCTCTGAAACCTCTTGCGGTAAGCTGTGGCAGCATTCCTGTATGATCGACATGGGCATGTGTAAGAAGGACATAATCAATCATGGCTTCAGATACCGGCAGTTCACTGTTTTCGAAAACATTCGTTCCCTGTTCCATACCATAATCAACAAGAATATGTTTACCGCCAACCTCAAGATAATGACAGCTTCCTGTAACTTCGTGATCAGCTCCGATGAATATAAGTTTCATAGTCCTTCTCCTTTCATAACACTACGGGATTGATAAATATATACTTTTCTCCAACGCAAATCTATTCGTCTCTTTAAGGATTGGTTGAATCTCCCGCATTGGCAGAATCTTCGGATTCTGCATTATTATATTTATTTGAAAGTGGTAATAAATAGTTATCTTTATAGCTGTAATTACATCTTGTACACGTATATACCGTATATCCCTGCTGCGATTCAGTAGGTGCAACAAAAGTCGCCGCAAAATGATGTGCATTAAGATCAAGTTCTATTGCTTCTGCATATGAGCTTCCGCAGCTGCAGATAAATGACCTTACTCCCTTTTCAGTACAGTTCGGAACGGTCACCACATACGACGAATACTTATGAACATGTGGAGATGGTGACGGTGATGGCGAACCGGATGCTGCAGGACTTCCTGAAGAAGCAGGGCTTGAACTTGATGAAGCACTCGATGTCGGACTCGGTGAAGGAGACAACGGCATCAGTATCTTCGAATCAAGAAGAGCTCCGCATTCTGCACAACGTCTTTCCGCTGTTCCGTATGCATTCACCTCAGGTTCAACGGCATTTATCCAATCCTCTGCTACATGTCCCTTGGCCGGAATGCTTTCTGTGTAAAAGCTTCCACAGCTGCAGGTATGCACTCTTAAGCCTGCGAGTGTACATGTAGGTTCTCTGTCGGTTGTTGCAACATATAAATGTTCATGCTTTGAATTATTTCCTGAATTTCCGGATGAATCACCATTATTTGAATTTCCATTCGACTTTGCAGGCAAAATTTCCGTTTCAACTATTTCATCACAGTAAATACATTTTCTAACCTGTCTTCCGGATTCTGTATCAGTAGGCTGCTTAACGAGCTCCCAGTCATCAGGAACATGGCCTGTTGCAAGCTGGTCAACCACATAGTAGTCATGGCATACACATTCGTATCTGATCTGACCGGACTCAAGACAGGTTGCTTTCTTAAGTACCGTTGCCTTGTAATCATGAATATGATCCGGAGGCAGTTTCTGTGGCTCAATAGTCACAACTGAGCCGGAATCATTTCCACCTGTCGGGTTTTGGCCGGGAACGTTGTCTCCCGTAACATTTGCCCCGTTTCCGTTTGCAATCTGTGCATATGAATTAGCCAAAGCCAGTGCTTCTTCATAGGTCATTTCAATTTCCGTGTCAGAAGCATTCACTTTCCCGGGATTTTTAGCTGTATTTTTGTCATCATTTCCCATAAATGAATAACCAAGAATTATGATTGTGGCTATACACGCAAGCGCTGCCACAACGCCAAGTATGGCTGTCAGAACTTTTCCAAAAGCACCCATCAGTTACTCCTTAATTTCAAATCATCTGATTTCATAAACAATATGTTATTATCTGCATTTCATCATGCCTGTTAACTATATAAATTCCCCATCTTATATCATGAAGCATTTGGATATAGTATAACATATTCAGGAAAAAAATGCCTTAAAATAGAAAAGGAATGGAATAAATATAATTCATTCCATTCCTCATAATATTTTTAAATAAATTGTTTACATTAATTCACATTTATTTTCGGAATTTTGCTGTTGTTGTTCTCTCTTAAAATTTTCCCTTTCTCTTTTGGAAAATCCACAACCACAATAATCCTGCCTGTAAAGATTATACTCTTTCGACAATTCTATCGTCTGCTTGTATCCATCCTTTTTTTTGAAATCAGATGGTAAAAATGCCACCTTCTTTTCATCCCCAATTCGCATCCCAATTTCATTAATTAACCGGGCATTCTTAAGCGGGCTTACTGTCAGGGTGGTTGTAAAATAATCTGCTTTAATATCTACTGCAGCCTCGGCTGTTCTGGTCAGTCGAAGTTCAAAACACTTTTCACACCGCTTTGAGCCTTCTCCCAGATTTTCATAGCCCCTTACTGCTTCAAAAAAGCATCCGGGATTATAATCAGTTTCAATAACATCAATTTTATAAGCGCCATCCAAATCTGCCTTCGAATTGAATATTTCTATCAGTCTCAGTTGTTCCTTTAATCTTTTTTGATACTCGGCATCTTCACTAATATTGGGATTATAATATATCACCGAAATCCTGAAATATTTGCGCAAATATAAAAGACAGTAACTGCTGCATGGTGCGCAGCAGGAATGTAGTACAAGCCTTTTCCCTCTATTTTCAGGCACTGCTATTATTTTTTCCAGTTCTTTGGAATAGTTAACCATGGTATCCTATTCGTTCTCGCCTTCTGAAGTCTCCATCTCATCTGCTGATTCATCTGCCGTTGTATCACCGGCATCCTGTGAATCCTCCGGAGCTTCCACAGAAATCTCCTCCTCAGGAAGTTCTTCAGGTGCTTCTACTGAAATTTCCCCAGAAGACTCCTGGTTTCCCTGTATATCTTTTACTCTCTGTTTTAATTCCTTATTGAGTTCTGTTTCGCTTCCGATAACATTCATAAGCTTTGTCACGCCAATGTAACCACCGAATGCAATTCCTATCAGCAGAAGTACTGTTACTGTCACTACTATAATTTTATTTCTGACTCTTCTTCTATGTCTGATTTCGGCCCTTTCGTCTTCACTTGACATTTCATAGTCACCATCATATCCATAGTCCTGATAGTTATTGGCATCATATCCGTCGTTTGTGTATTCTTCCTGATAGTAGGTGCCGGGATTTTCCTCATCAACATAACCATCATTCTGATAACCATAACCGGAATTTATTTCCCCATCATAAGAATCATCATAAGAATCATCATAGGCTTCATTATTATATTCATCGTAATAGGTATCATCGATATCTTTATATTCGTCTTTTCTCACTTTTCTCTCCGTTTCAAATTCAATGTTCGATAATCGAATGAATATATTTTTACATCACCCGATAACTCATTGCTTTCATATTAGTATGCCTGATGTGATTATAAACCATTCAGACTTTTTTCGCATCATTTAATGGTCGAAATTTGACAAAAAAGCCCATATTCAGTATATTCATAGCGATATTATTATAATAGGTTATGCATCAGTTATAACCTTTCGTGGAGATTGATATGAAACATAAAAGCTTTTATAAAATCGCAACATTAGCCATATCAGCAGCTGTTATTTTTTCATCATGCGCTATTTCGTATTCAATGTCAGCATTATCCTATGCCGTGGAAAACACCACTACACCAGACAATACTGAAAGCAAGGTTGAAAACAGCGTGGAGGCTAATAAAGAAGCAGACCCCAATGAATCCTCTGATACAGAATCTGCTTCCGACTCAACAGATGCAAATAACTCTACACCGGTTATGGACCCGGTTGCTGCCGAGAATTTGCAAAACATTCAGGATGCTTTGGCTCAATATTATCGTGCGCTTCAGGCAATGCAGAACGCCGGTCTTGAAATTGATCTTTCCAATCCCGGAATCGAAGCACACGCACAAAACTATTATAAAAAATCAGTTTTTATCGGTGACTCTGTAATGGTTGGGTTTGCCAACTTTTCAAAAAGAAATGCCAACGCGGTCGCTCATCAGGCAACATTTTTATCCGCTACCAGTTTTGCCATATTCCACGCGTTAAAGGATGTCTCCAAAGACAAGCTCCAACCCACATATAATGGGCGCAAAGATAATGTTTGGAATCTTATTGCTGATATGGATGTTGAAAGGGTATTTATTTATCTTGGAACAAATGATCTTGTTGGTATAGATCCGGCAAAGACTTCTGATCGAATGATGGAATTGTGTGAAAAGATTAAAGCTTCCAAGCCGGGAGTTGAAATACACATCGTAAGCATGTCTCCGTGCTATTACACATCAACCAAGGGCTACCTGAATAATCCGGCTATAGATGAATACAATTTACTTTTGTCGCAAAAGGCCGCTGCCAACGGATACTTTTTTGTAGATATTAACAGTTCCTTAAAAGATGCCACCGGAAATCTTGAAGCTTCTTACAGCAGTGATAAGTTTGTTCACTTAAAAACCTCAGCCTATCAGGTATGGAATAATATATTTGCAGGATATGTTAAATAGTCCTGTATCATATGCAAACAGCGAAGCGGGTATTCATCAACATTGATTGAATACCCGCTTCTAAACTATACTATCCAATGGCTCGTACCTCACTTTTCTGTCAGTTTTGAATCATTTCTATTCAGTTGTTCATCCCGATCGCCTTTTCCTCACTACACTTAATGTATTAACATATGTGACTCTTTCATTACCGGTCCTTAATTATTAAATGACCATCTCTATGATTTTAAGTCCTCTGATAAGTAGCTCCTACGATCTGATTCTTCATATATAAGTTATTAGGTATTGCTACTAATAACTATTTAGCTTTCTGGTGGACTATACCTTCCTTTCGTCTAAAGTATTTATATGAATTATGTTTATGTACTTATAATATCATGTATTTTTAACTTGTCAACACATTTTGCGAAATATTTTTATATTTTTATTATTTTCTTTATTTTCTTTTGAATTGTCTGAATTTTATATTCAATTCGCCACTTTTTCAGACACATCTCAGTGTCCGAATCCACTATCTACGTCGTTACGGCAAATCCATAGCTGCAAATCCTAATTCGTACCTGTCATATGCGTTTTCGTGTCGTTTCACTGGTAATTATCAAATATGAAATAAAAAACCCCTTTCACCGGAACAATCCGATAAAAGGGGTAATCATCAAACTCTAATCTCAGGTCTGAAATATTTGATATTTTCAATTGCTAACTTCGGTGCTTACCAGCCCAACCGAATATTTACAATTAGTTCAAAGGATACTTGTCTGTAAGTCCCTGAACAATTGCTCTTGCTTCTGCAATCTTTTCACCCTTGCTTGTAACAATAAGTGCAATTGCTTCTGCAATCTTATCCATATCATCTTCCTTCATTCCTCTTGAAGTAACAGCAGGTGTACCAAGACGAATACCTGATGTTACGAAAGGAGACTTAGGATCATTTGGAATTGTATTTTTGTTGGCTGTAATATGTGCTTCGTCAAGCCACTTCTCAACTTCCTTACCTGTAAGATCAAATGGTGTGAGATCCATAAGCATAAGGTGGTTGTCTGTTCCTCCGGAAACAATCTTGATTCCTCTGTCAATCAATCCCTTGCAAAGTGCCTGAGCATTATCAGCGAGCTGCTTCTGATATGCTTTGAATTCAGGTTCAAGAGCTTCCTTAAAGCATACTGCCTTTGCAGCAATAACATGCATAAGCGGGCCACCTTGAATTCCAGGGAAGATTGCCTTGTTAAAGTTAAACTTCTCAGCTGCCTCTTTATTACAAAGAATAAGTCCTCCACGAGGTCCTCTTAATGTCTTATGTGTTGTTGTTGTTACAACATCTGCATAAGGAATTGGGCTTGGATGAAGTCCTGCTGCAACAAGACCTGCGATATGCGCCATATCAACCATAAGAACTGCCCCAACCTTATCTGCAACTTCACGGAATCTCTTGAAGTCAATTGTTCTTGCATAAGCTGAAGCTCCGGCAATGATCATCTTTGGCTTACATTCAAGAGCCTTTCTTTCGAATTCATCATAATCTATGAAACCATCATCATTAACTCCATAAGGAACTATGTTGAAGTACTTACCTGAAATATTAACCGGTGAACCATGTGTAAGATGTCCGCCGTGATCAAGATTCATTCCCATGATTGTATCTCCGGGATTACAAACAGCAAACTGAACTGCAAGATTTGCCTGTGCACCTGAATGGGGCTGAACATTTGCATAATCACAACCGAAAAGTTCTTTTGCTCTTTCAATAGCGAGATTTTCAACCACGTCTACACATTGGCATCCGCCATAGTAACGCTTTCCGGGATAACCTTCTGCATACTTATTAGTAAGCGGGCTGCCCATAGCTGCCATAACTGCTTTTGAAACCCAGTTTTCAGAAGCAATCAGCTCAATGTGTGAATTCTGACGTTCCTGCTCTGCTACAATGGCTTCTGCGATTTCAGGATCAACGTTTCTTACTTCGTCTAATGAATACATTTTATTTCTCCTTTATATAGAATATTGTTTTGCACACTGAAACAAAGTATAGCATAAATGCTATTTCTTTACTATAATAAAGCATAAAAATGTCAAAACATATTTATCAATAATCTGCTTTGCATACTATCAGAAAGGAAAGTCCGACAAATTCTTTCTTGCCGGGCCAAATATTACCCTATATGTATTATATAATTGTCAATCCTGCGTCAAAATCCGGAAAGGGAAAATTGATTTGGACAAATCTTGAAACTATCCTTACAGACAAGTCTGTTGAGTATAAAGTATTTTTCTCAAAAAATGCAGGTCATGTTTCAAAACTGGTTCGTGATATTTGTGAGTCAACACTCTCCGGAAATCCTGATGTACCTATAGATCTCATAGTTCTTGGAGGTGACGGAACCTTAAATGAAGCCCTGCAGGGAATAACAGATTTTAGTAAAGTCAGAGTTGGATACATACCTACCGGTTCAAGTAATGATTTTGCAAGAGATTTAAGTTATTCCAAGGAACCCGAAATATGCCTTGAAAATATTCTGAATTGCCAGAATCCCACCAAAATGGATATAGGCTGTCTTGAATACAATAATACTTCTGACACACTTTCAAGATCACATTCTGACGAATTACTTGTCAAAAGATATTTTAATGTGAGTGCCGGTATCGGTTATGATGCCGCCATTTGTGAAGAAGCATTAACTTCAAAAATTAAAAAATTTCTAAATAAGTTTGGATTGGGAAAACTCGTATATCTTGTAATCGCACTCAAACAACTTCTAAAAACCAAAAATGGTGACTGCGTCATGACCCTTGACGATAACCCCGGTATTAAACTTTCGAACTTTCTTTTCGTTGCCTGTATGATTCATCAGTATGAAGGCGGTGGTTTCAAATTCTGTCCAAATGCTGATTATACTGATGGAATAATTGATATATGCGGAGTATCAGACATCTCAAAATTCACAGTTCTTCGCGCTCTTCCCAAGGCAATGAAGGGTAAGCATTTTAAGTACAAAGGCATTGAAAGATATTCTGCAAAGAAAATTAAAATAGAGACTTCAACTCCTTTATGGGTTCATACCGACGGAGAGGTTTCTTACAGATCTTCTTCCATCACTATCACCTGCTTGAACCAGGCTCTTCAGGTGTTAAAGTAGTAAACCGAATAACAAATTTACAACATATAAAAAACAAACCCTCACTACCATTGAGTCCAGATATGTGTCCGTAATTTCGAGTACATCTCACCATGGTAATGTGGGTTTGTTTTTATCAAAAATATAATATATTATTCATCAGATATTAGGGATCGCGTTTCTTATAGGGTACCCTTGCTGATGGAACAACCTTTGATGCAGGTTCCGTATGAACAGCCTGATCATCAAAGAATATATGCGCACCAAAGGCCTTTAATACATCCTTCTTCGTAACTCCTCCCAAAAAGAATGCTTCATCAATACGCACATTCCATGCGCGAAGAGTTCTGATAACTCGTTCATGCGATGGTGCAGACCTTGCTGTAACCAAAGCTGTACGAATAGGTGTTTCATCGAGTTCTCTTTGAAGGTCCGATATAGTCTTTAAGAATTTAGCAAATGGTCCTGCCTTCATCGGATCTTTTGCAAGTCTTCTTTCGTTTTCTTCAAATGCTTCAAGACCCTTCTCTTTGAATATTGTCTCAGAATCATCAGAGAACAACACTGCATCTCCATCAAATGCAATCCTGATCTGCTTAATGTCATCATTAGGATTAATCTGTGGTGTCGATATAGTATCGCAGCATACAATACCTGCAGCAATTCCGCAGTCTATGGCAGCCTGCACATCATCTTCATCTGCTGACAGATATAAATCCGTCTGAAAAGCTTCAAGATAAGGTGTAAGCGGTGCACCGGATGCAAGAACAGCTCTTGTAATATCAAGTCCGTAATGTTCAATGGAATTAAAAACTCTAAGTGACGTATCGGGACTGTTATGCGACATTACAATAACTTCAACTCTTCCTTCATGTCCCGGCAGCTTATTAATGTTCAGCAAAGCCTTTACCAGCATAAATCCGTTTCCCGGCATCAAAAGATCATTTTCATGTTCTACCTGATACTTGCAATATGCTTCTACTCCCTGGGTTTCAAAGATTTCATTTTCCTCTGTGAGATCAAATAAAGCTCTGGATGAAATTCCAATAACAAGCCTGTTTTCCAAATTGTATGCCATGTCTCAGCCCTCCAATAATCCTATTATTGTATCGAACATATGTTTTGTCAATATCATTTTAGAACATTTGTTCTGCAGGGCTTAAATAATGATTAACCTCTCAATCTTGCTCCTTCGAACCGTTCTTTAAGATAAAGACAATTAATGAGCTCGTCGTATCTTTCTTCTACCGTTCCGTCCTTAAGGACTATATCCATTGAATATGCCATTGCACTTAACATATCATGACTAACCTTTTCCTTCATTGATTGAAGAATAATAATTCTGTCTGATGCTGAACTTGCATCGAGGAATTTAAGAACATCGGGATCTATTCCGGATATTCCCTGTTTTTCTTCAAATAAGGTGAATCTGTACTCTGCATCAACATTGGGATACTTATCTTTATCCACTTTTGAAACAAACATATCATATGGTCTTGCATATATCTTTGTTTCATCATATGTTGCCTGATATATAACAAGCTTTTCTCCGGTTTCGGAGTGAATAGCTATATGAAGAACCTTATACAGATCTCCCTTGAAATGTTTGTAAAGCTGACCGGTAATTACTTCCATCTGTTTTCCTCCTGTATTAAGGTGCATAACGAATAATAAATCATGCATTCCAACAAGATAGATTATAATCCACCACGCTTTACAAAATCAATCGAAGGTTACATATATAGATGAATCAGGCACATCCAACACCATATCTTCTATCATATTAACCATTTCTTCCTGTCTGCTTTCATTAAGTCTTCTATGGTGAATATTTAATTTATACTGTCTGCTGCCATCCTCAAAAGTTCTTTTGGTAAGCATCACTCCCGCATTAGTGTAACCCTCTGAACATAACAGAAGTTTCACTTCGCCAACAAATTCTCCTTCAAGCTCCTTATAGTATTTTTCAATACCGGGCGCTGTTCCGTTGTTCTTTTCCATACTGTAAGCTGTACCACCCACCGACATAAAAATAACCGTTGCCAGTATAATGGTTGTCATCCAAAATAAAATACCCTTTTTCATAATTGTCACCTCGTATTCTCTAAAAACTTACCTGTATATCTTTTCCGTAATTCTTGTGTTGTTTTTCTTTACATTTTAGATAATACATATGGTCTGGTACTTATTTTTGGACTTTGTATTCAAAGACGGTAAAGTTTTCAATTGCCTCGCATCTATAATTGGCGATCGCCAAATGTCTTCGTACTGTACTCCATGCAAGCATGATGCATCACTTTAGCCACTTGGCTCATAACCATAACATCAAAAAAGGAGCCCTCAGGCTCCTTTTCCAAAACTTTTATTACATTTTTATCTCAATATTTTTATCTCTTTACTTTTTCTTTACTCGTTCATACGTATTTGTATTTATTCTTTTCAATATAATCAATACTGCAAACATAAGTATCAGTGAAACCGGAGCTGCAACAAGTGCAAGTGCACTTTGTGTGTTATATCCAATTATACCGGCTAAAAGATAACCTATCGCAGATACCACTGCTGCCGTCAGTGCATAAGGAAGCTGTGTGGATACATGATTTACGTGATCACAGTGAGCACCGGCAGATGCCATTATGGTTGTATCTGAAATAGGTGAACAGTGATCTCCGCATACAGCCCCTGAAAGACATGCTGCAGTAGCAATAACCAGCATCTCATAGGAATCTGATGGAGAAAATACATTACATACAATAGGAATCAGAATAGCAAATGTACCCCAGCTTGTTCCTGTTGAAAATGCAAGTAAAAGTGCAACAATAAATATTATTACGGGAAGGAACATATTCAAGCCGCCGGCTGAAGCTGCAAGTACATCATGTACATAGAACTTTGCACCAAGAAGGCCTGTCATACCTGAAAGAGTCCATGCCATTGTAAGAATAAGTATTGGAGACACCATGGCCTTAAATCCTTCCGGGATACACTCTGTAAATTCCTTAAATGTCAGAGAACCTCTTGAAATGTAAAATACAAAGGTTATAAGCAGTGTCACTATTGAGCCAAACACAAGCCCCTTTGATGCGTTAGCGTCAGCAAACGCATCTACAAAACCTACTCCTTCAAAAAAGCCACCGGTGTATATCATTCCGATAATACAACAGATTATAAGAACAATGATAGGGAATATCAAATCAATAACCTTGCCCTTGGGTGATTGTATTTCATCACTCACATCCCCATACGGTCTTGCGGCTGTTGTAAACAAATCTCCATTTTTTGCGTTATCTTCATGAATCTTCATAGGTCCAAAATCAAGCTTAAATACAGTAATAACAATAACCATCAGTATTGTTGTAAGTGCATAGAAGTTATACGGAATGGTATTCAGGAACATCGTAAAACCATTTATGTTAGAACCCTTCGGCACAGATGATGTAACCGCTGCTGCCCACGAAGACACGGGAGCTATGATACAGACCGGAGCAGCTGTTGCATCTATAAGATATGCAAGTTTCGATCTTGAAACCTTATGTCTGTCTGTAACCGGTCTCATAACAGAACCAACCGTCAGACAGTTAAAATAGTCATCTATAAAAATAAGCACGCCCAAAACCATCGTCGCAAGCTGCGCGCCAACTCTCGTTTTTATGTGTGTTGATGCCCACTGTCCAAAAGCAGCAGAGCCACCCACTTTGTTCATGAGTGCCACCATAATTCCCAGGATTACGAGAAATACAATAATACCAACATTCCATTCACTGGCCAGCTTATATACCATACCTCCCTCTTTGTCATAAAGCATGGTATTCAGCATAAGTTCCAGGTTTCCGTTTGAGTAAAGAAGAGCACCGGACACAATACCCACAAAAAGCGAAGAATAAACCTCTTTAGTAATCAAAGCAAGAACAATTGCCAGAAATGGCGGCAATAAAGCTCCTATAGTTGAATAAACAGAAGGCTTATAGGTTTCAACATCCACTTTTCCCGGTGTCAGTATCGTAAAGACCACAAAAGTTGCAATTATAATTATCGAAACAACCAGAAAAATTAAACCCTTTTTGTTTTTCATCGTATCCTCCCCGGTACCATAATGACATACTGACTATTTGTCGCTTAAGAATTCATATCCTCAAATATATCAAACATTGACCTTGGAATAGCAAATCCATCCGAATATCCATTAACTACTATTCCTGAAACCTTCTTATTTTTCTTAGCCTTTTTAACGGCTTCCATAAATGTCATCTCTGTTTTGGTAATGCCATCTTCGCACTGCCACATTTCCATTGACTCGGTAAATACAGGGAAATATGATCTGTTTTCCGCAGTAAGAATCTCTATGCCTTTCTTAGTCTCCGGAACAAGCACCTTGCTGTCTCTCAACATTTCAAGGATTGCATATAACTTGAATTTATTTTTATCTTCCTTAAATGCTTCAAGCGCCCCTTTAAGAATCTTGCCGTCAGCAAGTTCCTTGGCAGTATACTTTCTTCTTAATGTTAAATCTGACACAAGACTGCGGTTCTTATCTTTGCCCTCATTAACAAGGAATGCGATGGGACTTCCTGTAGTAACACCAAAATCCTGCTTGGGTTCATTCATAAGCGTACCGGTTATTATACCTTTGCCAAGCTTTTCAATCTTTACCCAGACACCTTCAAGCTGAAGCCCATCCTTATGAAGAATAACCTTAACGTCATCAAAACTGTTTTCATATCTGAATTCGTCAAGAAAAGTCATCTCTCTGCTCTTTGCTACGTCTTCGTTCACATCATAAAGAGCAAGTCTGTCGATTTTAAACTTAAATTTTTCATATAAATGTGAGTTACCGGGAGCTGCAAACTCAAATTCCTCTCCGGCAAGATGTTCAACTCTTGCAAAGAATCTTGCATCATCAGGGAGCTTGATAAATGAATATTTATCGCCTTCCTCACGTTTGGTGAGCGCCACAAGTTCGATAGAGTTTCCTGCCACGTGGTCAACATAGCCATATACCATTACCCCATCAGCTTCATCAATGCCCTTTTCCCCTTCAAGTGCTTTTTTAATCACATCATTGATTGGGAAAACACAAAAGTTCTTATACAACGGTCTGAAACCATGATCTTTATATTTCATTCGAAATCTCCTCTTTCAAATAATATCTGCCAATATTTCGTAATTTATAAATACTTCGTATCCAATTATATATTTTCATTGCATCCGGCAAACTTCCATTACAACTTACCAGACATCTTTATTTCCGTATATTTCTTTTTTAATAATACTCTTAACCTTATCCCTGAATTCAGGTCTGACCATGAAATACATCAGACTGTCAACCAGCTTTTCCGGTGGGAAGGTTCTTCCGTCAAGCTTAAAGTGCTTAAATCCTCCCGGGACAAATTTCTCATTAAGCATCTGCCTGGTAATACTGTGCTGCCTTTTCATGACTTCATCAAAGCCGCCTGCATTGTGCGGACAACTGAACTTTGAATTTCGAAATGTCAGCTGGCTTTTTCCGACATCGATATAATGAGCGGTTCTGTTAGGACAATCTACTCTGCATACATGATCAACAAGAAGCTCAAGTCGGTCTCTCTTCTTTATGTCAAATATTTTCGGATCTATATTCAGTGATGAGTCAAGAACCACAAGATAATAGTCCTTATCAAGTTCCTCCTCCACGGCTTCAATCGTTTTAATACATTTTGTTGTAGAAGAAATAATCTTGAAAGACGGGTAGTTGGCTCTTACATAATCCTCAATAACCTGTGTATTGACAAGCACTTCATTTTTCCCATTATCTGCACACTGAAGACAGATATTCGAAAATGTGTCATTCAGATGTTTCTCCTCTATCAACGGATTGGTGAATGTATATCTGACTGCAATATTTCTCTTGTTAAGCTCCTCAATAATTTTATCCATCGAGTCGGCATTAATGCTTCCAAAAATGGTTCTTCCGCCATTCCAGATACAGTTGGGAAAAGATCCATAAGCAGCCGCTATATCAAAATCATCATAAAACCACTGCGGAATATGTTCTATGAAATCAGCCAGCAAT
This sequence comes from Lachnospiraceae bacterium, assembly GCA_024403415.1. Lineage (GTDB taxonomy): Bacteria > Bacillota > Clostridia > Lachnospirales > Lachnospiraceae > JAILLW01. The sequence continues at coordinate 2,233 of JAKSRY010000020.1, read as the reverse complement.
ATGTATAATGCTGCATTATTATAGAAATCAGGAACATAAAAATGTATTTTTTCTTTCATTCTAAAACTCTTCCTTTAGGCATATTAGTTTCCTGCGTAACACACTTATATTTATCTAAAACTCCATAGATATTACGGATTTTTTCTCTCTTTGTGCTCTCACAGTCCTAAACACTTATTTCATTATATACAAACATATAAAAAATAGCAAAAAACAAGTTCTGTTAAGTATGAAAACTACTCAATACTCAACAGAACTTCATTTCTCAATTCACTATCATTTGAAAACCGGCCTCTTGCAACGCGCGTTGTTGTTACCGTACCGGGTTTATTTATTCCACGACTTGTCATGCAACTGTGTTCAGCATCCACAACCACAAAAATATCGGAAGTGTTTAATATCTTTTCAAGCACATCGGCTATATCGGAGGTAATTCTCTCCTGCAACTGAAGTCGCTTCGAAACAAGATCTGCTATTCTTGCAAGCTTGCTCAACCCGATAACCCTTCCGTTTGGTATATAAGCAATGTGGACCTTCATATTATAGATAAGCGCAAGATGATGCTCGCAATGACTGAACACCTCTATATTTCTCATCAGAACAAGATCTGACGACTGTGCTTCGTCAAAGCATTTATTAAACTTCTCTGCTATCTCATCGTTGGTGTAACGCATTCCTTCATATACTTCGTCGTACATTCTGGCAACACGCTGAGGGGTCTCAACAAGTCCCTCACGGTCAGGATTGTCTCCCAATGCGATAAGAATATCACGCACAGCGTTTTCAATTGTGCTCTTTTGCTCATCATTCAAATGTCTGTCTATCATTTCAATATCCTCTCGTGAAACTTCATTATACACATTGGAGAGAATTTTTCAAGGTCAACCGCCGGTAAAACCCTTTCAAAAAAATATAACCAAAACCGGCAGCCTAATTCACCGGTTTCTTATCAGCCAATGCAATTATAAGCAGTTCAATTGCCAGCTGGTCTTTAATCCTTCCTGTTTTAATGCTCTCATCGGTTTTAATACATTCTTCAAAAGCAATCCTCAGGGTTTCGTAATCAAAGTTTCTGGCCTGGCCGACATACTCATTAATAAAATACGGATTTACACCAATCTTTGATGCAATGTTTGCATTTGTATATTTAAGCATAAGCAGTTCCTTGGTCTGCAGCAGCAGATTGAACTGCCTTTCAATCAAGGCAAGTATTTTGGCAGGGGCTTCCCTTCTTTTCAGCAGGTCAAAGTATAAATTCAGCGCCGCAGTCCTTTTCTGTTCACCAATGGCTTTAATCATCTCAAAGATGGTATCTGTTATCTGTCTGGTCACAATGGCATCTATATCTTCTTTATTTATTTCTGAAGAATCACCGACATAGCTTATGAGTTTTTCAAGCTCGGTTTTAATATTAACCATGTCTGTTCCAGTCTGACGAAGAAGATACTCCATATCCTTTTCACGAATAATCTTCCCGTTTTCTTTCAGAATTCTGCCTATCCATAACTTCATTTTGTCAGGAGTATAGGGCTGCATTTCGACTGCAGAACCCTTTGATTTCACTGCCTTAAAAATAGAAGTTCTCTTATCAACTTCCTTTTCGACAAAAATAAGATAAAGATAATCGGGCATATTGGAAATATACCCCTGCATTTTCTCATTTCCGTTTTTAAAGAAACCTGAATTTTCAACCAAAACCAGTCTCTTCTCTGCGAAAAACGGCATGGTTTCAGCCTGGTCAATCAGGCTCTCGACATCTATATCTTTGCCCTCATAATAGGTAAAGTTCATTGTATCATCGCCGATTATTGCATTTTTCAGCATATCTTTATAGTTTTTTCGAAGATAGGTTTCATCTCCGTATAGAAGATAAAGATGCTGAAAATTTTTAGTTTTCAAGTCCTGGTTAAGTCTTTCCATTTTTATTCCGAATTGTTTCCGTTATTATTACTTTCTATCCTGCATATCATAAATCTATTATGTCATTTATTGATCAATAAATCACTTTATACTTTACCATTTAAATGCAACAACGGCTTTTCGATGGTAATTTTTCTTACTATTACCTGTCAAACGGCATCAACACACTTTTGAATGGTAATTTTCTGCCTACTATTACCTGTCAAATGGCATCAACACACTTTTGAATGGTAATTTTCAGCCTACCATTACCTGTCAAACGGCATCAACACACTTTTGAATGGTAATTTTCAGCCTACCATTACCTGTCAAA
>JAKSRY010000002.1 GCA_024403415.1 Lachnospiraceae bacterium | reverse complement strand
CTGATTATTGCCGAAAACATGCAGGCCAGTATAGATATTGCAGGGAAATTCCGTACAAAATCCATTACAGCCCCTCCTTCTTAAGTAAAAGAGAAATCTCATCAAGATTAAGTGTGTGATATCTCTTATATAATCTAATCGTCAGCGACAGCATAAGTGCTGTTACCGAAACAGAAACAACAATACCCGTAAGGACAAGTCCTGATGGTATAGGATTTATATATTTTTCAACATCGGTCACGCCATCAACCACAATAGGGGCAACCCTGCCTGATATATATCCTTTTTCAGCCAAAAACAGATACATACCTGAATCCATAATGTTTAATCCGATGATTTTCTTTATTAAGTTGGGGTGAAGAAGGAGATTTGCAAAGCCTATACAAAAAAGAATAAGCGCAACTGCTTCTCCGTAGTTAGCTATAAGATTAGCACCCATTTTAAGCTCCTACCTGAATCTAAATACTCTTCATTTAATATGTGCCAACATCCGCCTCTTGGACAAATTCATATATTTTTACAAGCCGCCTCTCTTGAACAGTGCATAAAACGCATACATCGTACAGGCAACTTCAATTCCAACAGCAATATCTATCGGGAGAATAATACCTCCTGAAAGAATAGAACCGGGAGTTCCAAGAGGAATGTGATTGTTCAAACCATTGGCTCCCATGATATAAAAATACGATCCTATGATTCCATACAGGGTAAGCGCTGTTATTTTAGCAACCTTGTATATTGATTCATTGAAAAATCTCTGTGTTTTCTTAATTCCAAAAGCATTAACGTAGAGAATCATTCCTGCTCCCAGGATGGCACCACCTGAGAATCCGCCTCCCGGTGAGAGCTGTCCGTTGAGAACAACATATATTCCGAACAAAAATATAATCGGACAAAGGACCTTTGCAACAGTCTGCAGAATCGGATCATTAATGAATTCCATCTTTGATTCATATTCTTCTTCCTTACCGCTTCTTGAATGAAGAATCCTTTCATCAAGCATCAGCAGAATCATTACACAGATCGTCGATATGAAAAGAACATTCGTTTCACCAAAGGTATCAAAGGCTCTGTAGGTCAATATCATTCCGGAAACGATATTGGTTGCTCCTGTTTCTTCAAGTCCCTTTTCTATATATCTTTCTGAAACAACACTTGAGTTGGCAGGAGTATCTTTATCCCCAACAGATGGTAAATACGAAACGGTATAAACAAGCGCGAATGCAAGACCTATGCAGAATAGAACTGCTGAAATCTGATACAAAAGATTGTAGCTTTTAAGTCTTCTGTTCGAGGTAGTATCATATACACCGCGAAGCGCCTTTTCACTTTCGTCAAATATATCTTTATCCGACGGCTCGGGTTTAACATGATCCTCCGTAACCTTCTGCGTACTGAGATTACTTAATATAAGATCGTGTTCTCCTGTATACCAGCCTCGAAATGAGTTAGTTTCATTCTGATTTTTCATCCGAAACCTCCTCTTCCTTTTTCTCATTTTCAGGGTTCTTTATGATTCCCTGTATTTTTTTCAATGTTACAAAAAATAAAATCGAAGTAACTCCGGCACCAACAGCTGCCTCTGTAATTGCAAGGTCCGGCGACTCCAACAGCATCCAGATAACGCTCATAATAAGCGAATACGACATAAATATGATTACTGAATTCAGAAGGTTCTTCGAAAAAGTAACCGATATTGCACAAACAATAAGAAGCACGAGGAGAATTATCATAAAAATATCCATTACTGCATATCCTCCTCTTTATCTATCTGAATTTCTGCATGTTCTCCAACCTCTTCATTTGTGCACACCTCCAGTTTTGATATAAGGTGTGATGATGTTGGTGAAGAAAACCATAAAAACAGAACAACAAGTCCAAGTTTAAGCGATGTAAAGGTTAATCCGCAAAGCAGAATAATACCAAGTAGGCCGAGGAACAGTCCAAGTGTATCTCCCATACCGGCTGCATGCATTCTGTTAAGAATATATTTGTACTTAAACAAACCGATTATCTGGAAAAGATAAATAATCAGTCCGAGAATTATAAGAAGTATTCCGATTACATCACATACAATTTCAAGCGTTGACATTTTCCGAACCCTCCTTAGTTTCTTTATTCATAGTGGCATTCACAGCCTCAGCATTTCCAATGCTTTCAACATTTTCCAAATCTTCTGCATCATTTTCAAGAGCTGCAAATTCACGATTTTTTCTGTCAAGATAAACTCCCAGATATACCTTGCAGAGCACCACTACCGCAAGGAAGCTTATCATCGCATATATGACACAGATATCCGCAAGATATCCCTCTTCAAGCTTAATTGCCAATATTGCTATCATGAAAACAACCAGAGTACCTATCATGTTGACACAGACAATTCTGTCCGTAACTCTGGGACCCATTACGCATCGTACAAGGCACAGCAAAACCATAACTGCCAGAATAATAAGTATTACCGTCAAAAAAGAACTAACAAATTCAGTCATTCTTCACTGCCTCCTCTCCGGCCTTTGCTTCCTCTTTGTTGCTTTCTGCATTGTTTTTAGCCGTTTTTCTTTCGCATGATATATTTTCCATGCGATATAAGAGCTCTTCGAATATGAAGTTTCCATCATCTTCTATAGCCAGGGATTCATCGATTGCATGAATAATAAGTTCATCATCCTTCATGGATACAGTTATGGTACCCGGTGTCAGTGTAATCGAGTTTGCAAGCAGTGTACGGGCAACCTTGCTGTTAAGTTTGGTCTTCATCTTAAAAATCACCGGATGAAGTTCACGCTCCTGCTTAACCACAATGAACTTAACCATCACGATATTGGCCTTAATAATTTCCCATATCAGCACAAAGATATAGTGTAAGAACAAAAATATGCGCTTACACAATGCTATATCCTTTTTAAGGCTGAAATCCATAAAGATACAGGTAAATGCATAAATACCCGCAGCAATAGCGATTCCAAATAATGAAATTTCCAAAGTTATCTGGCCATTAAAGATGACCCATAAAATAAAGTAAAGAATAAACATAATTAACCTGCTGTTAAATTAATTCATATATAAAACACAAAAGCAAAAACCATCTAAGTTTAATTATAAAGATTAAAATAAAGAACTAACCGTCAATCCTATAATCTGCATACTAGTCTCATAATTCGTGAATATTATACTCTTCACAAAGCATAAGTCAATGTAACTAAAGGCCAAAAAATCCCGGAGTATTCCTCCGGGATTGTTGAAATTGTCCTTATAATTTTTCATATCATCGCACAACATATTTATTTAGATATACCGTGCATATCCAAAATGATATATGTTTCTTTACTGAGCATTTGCTTTAATATCCTTTATCATATCCGATATCAAATCATCATCACATCTTGCCCATAAAATGTCTTCATCATCTCCTGCCCACTCATCAAGAGTATTTAATTTGTATATATTAATCCCACTGACTACATTATGACTAATTGTTCTCTCACTCGGATCATTAACAATAACCTGAGTAAACATATATATGAATACCTTGTTATGACGATTTTCATATATATGTTTTAGCTTTTTAAGGTCTTCAACTAATAAGGACTCATCAGTTTCATTGCATAGCCTATGATGATAAAGCATATATATATTCTTATTGCTGATGTTTAATAATCTGTTGCATCTCCTAATGATAGTATTTCTTACTTTCACATCAGAAATGACATCATGATGAGTAAATTCAAATCCATTCGTGCATAGAGAATTATATTTATTCTTAGTCTCTACATACTTTTTGTTTCTTGCAACCTCACTGTTACCCACTTTTTCATATTTTAGGAATGACTTGTCAACAAATCCTTCATAGCCTTCTTGTTCAAATTTCAATATATACTCAATATTTGAGCGGCCAGATGAGAAGGGACTAGAAAAACTTTTTATTTCATATCTATTCAAAATATTATCAGCAAGGCAATTTTCTCCTATCGAGAAAAAAACATTCTGCGAACCATTTTTGAAATAATTTTGGACAATTTTGACTATTCTCTTTAATTTTTTTAACATATTATCTCGTTCCGAAAATTCTGTCTCCAGCATCGCCAAGACCAGGACAAATATATGCGTTTTCATTAAGACATCTGTCTAGATGACCAACATATATCTGAATATCAGGATGTGCCTCATGAAGTCTCTGAAGACCTTCCGGTGCAGCAATAATACACATGAACTTTATATTTTTACCACCGTGCTTCTTAATAAATTCAACTGCTTCGGCACCAGAGCCACCGGTTGCAAGCATTGGATCAAGTACAACTATTGTACGCTGATCAATTGGTTCAGGCAATTTACAGTAATATTCATGCGGTTCATGTGTTTCATGATCTCTGTATAATCCGATATGACCAACCTTGGCAAGCGGAACAAGGTTAAGCATTCCGCCAACCATTCCAAGTCCTGCTCTGAGGATTGGAACTATAGCAAGTTTCTTACCTGCAATTTTAGGTGTCATACATTTTTCTATAGGTGTTTCGACTTCAACATCCTTAAGTGGAAGATCTCTTAATGCTTCGTATCCCATTAACATAGCAATTTCTTCTATGAGCTTACGGAACTCATTTGTTCCTGTCGCAGAATCTCTAAGAAGACTTATCTTATGCTGAATAAGTGGATGCTCAAGAATAGTAACATTTTCAACATTCATAAAATCATTTTTATCCATACCAAACACTCTTCTTTCCCGTTTTATTTTGTGCAAGCTAAATATTCTTCATAATATATAGCTTACACAATTGTTACATAAAATTATAACTCTTTTCTCATTTATATAACATACTATGACTATATATTTATGCACACAGTAGTAAAACATTTACTATATGCGCATGCACTGCCTTCCATAATATTATTTTTTCTCAAGTTTTTCTTTTTTTGAAAGAATAATGTTTGTAATGATACCTAAAATCAAGGCACATGCAACTGCAGTAATATTTATTGATCCAAAAGTAAGTGAAAGTCCACCAATACCTGCAATAAGAATAACAGATACAACGAACAGATTCTTGTTATCATTAAGGTCTACGCCCTGAATCATCTTAAGGCCGGATACTGCAATGAAACCATACAAAGCAACACAGACACCGCCCATTACACAGTTAGGAATAGTTGCAAGGAGTGTAACAAATGGAGCAATGAAAGAGGCAACAATTGCCATAATTGCTGTAGTAAGAATTGTAACTACAGAGGCATTTCCTGAAATAGCAACACATCCAATTGACTCACCATATGTGGTATTTGGACATCCTCCAAAGATAGCTCCTGCCATAGAACCAATACCATCACCAAGCAAAGTGTTGTGAAGACCAGGATCATCGAGAAGATCTTTTTCAATAATGGATGAAAGATTCTTATGATCTGCAATATGCTCAGCAAATACAACAAAGGCAACAGGAACGTATGCAACTGCAATTGTTCCGATATACGGCAACATTGAACCAGCCTCTCCATATTCGAAAGGAGATCCCATTGCCATAATGAAAGTAAAATCAGGATACCACTTCATATTTGCAAATGCTGAAAAATCTATAATCTTAAGTGCATCAATTCCTGCACAGTTACCAATAACAGTAAGAATTGCTGCAACTGCATAACCCGAAAGAATACCAACAATAAATGGAATCATCTTAAGGAATTTCTTTCCATATACAGAGCAGAGCATCGTTACAAATAATGTAACAAGACCACAGATAAGACAAATATATGGCTCAGCAAGCTGATTAGCTTCTGAATCAAGAACTTTTCCCGCGAACAAATCACCTACTGCATTTCCAGCAAGACCAAGTCCGATAATTGCAACTGTTGGTCCGATAACTACTGCTGGCATAAGCTTTGCAATCCAGTTAACACCAACCTTTTTAACTATAAGCGCAATCACAACGTATACCAAACCGCCAAATGCTGCACCTATGATTAATCCAAAATAACCAAGGCTCATTGATACGCCACCGGCAAATGCTGCAAGCATTGAACCAATAAAGGCAAAGGATGAACCAAGGAAAACAGGGCTTCTAAATTTCGTAAATAAAAGATATACCAGAGTTCCTACACCTGCGCCAAATAAAGCAGCAGAAGAACTCATCTCAGTTCCTGCTCCATTATTAATGATGGCAGGAACAGCAATTGTCGCCGCCAAGATAGCAAGCAACTGCTGAAGTGAAAAAATTAAAATCTGACTCATTTTAGGTTTGTCATCAACCTGATAGACTAGCTTCATAACCATCCCCCTTTTAGATATTCCACAAAATGAGCAAAAATCAGTCTTACCTGTCTGCTAAAGTTATATTACTAAGCTGCCTCTTCCTACACGATTTTGTGGTTTATTATATTTACCACATCAAATAATACCACATATAGTGTTATGATGTTAAGTGTTTTAAATCAAAAAACTCAATTCAGAATTAAGATAACTTTTGATTCTTGATTCCGAATTGAGTTTGATAACATAACTTCTATTCTGATTTTAGTGACTTAATGAATGGTACAAGACACTCCTCACTTATTATCTCGTAACCATCATTATTTGGATGTAAACCATCAAGTGTATATATTCTCATATTCTGATTAAACTCTTCTAAGGAGAATAAATCTATTACACCTATATCATATTTCTTTCCAATTTCCTTAATTGCATTTGCATATGCTTCTAAATTCAATTGACATGCATTATATTCTTGATAAGAAGCATAACTGTCGCAACGTAACGGAGTTGTTATAACAATAATTGCATTTGGATTATCTGACCGTATTTTGGTCAAAATATACTGATAGGCTCCATAAAAGCATTCGATATCAAAGTTTTCATTATCAATATCACCCAAAGGACTGCACAACCATAAAAAATCATTAACACCTGCTGAAATAATGACCAAATCATATTCTGAAAAATTAATATTGTTGACCACTGAACATACATCTTTACCACCACTATCATGAAAGGCAATACCCGCACCATCATGCCCCTGATTGTCAATATACTCAAATCCCAGTTCATAAAGATAATGTGTATAACCTACTATTATTTCGTTAACATCATACATGTTAACGTCTCCATCATAATCCACAATACTGTCCCCCAGCATAATGGCTTTCTTTCCACTCCAGTAGCTACCATTATTATCTTTTTGTGAGTGTATCTCACCTTGGTTAACTCCACTATCTTCTGCCTGTGTCGTATCCAATTCTGTTTTTGAATTTTCTCTCTCGCCTTCTATCTGATTTTTTGTACTATCATCTATCGCTTCGAACTCAGGAATCATTGCAACATCTTCCTTAAATTCAGTATTAAAAGTTAGTACAACAAGAAATAACGCAAGAATTCCTATTAAAATAAGCAGTGTTACTGTTAACACCGTATATTTTTTTTTCATTTATAAACTCCCTTCAGATTGCGACCTGTAACTCAAGAGATGTCTATCCAATTCCTAAACTATTCACATAGTCTTCCAGTTGTTGTTGAACCATATCTTTTCCAATTTCTCCCACAGCATATCGAATTGCTAACTCATACCATTTATTACTTATTTCTTTGTGTCCAGGTCCTTGAACATTCCCATTTGTGATCTGCATACTTGGTATAGCAACTCTGCTACCCATGATGTCCATCTCTCCAATACAATTAAATCCATTTGCTGCGACACCAGCAAGCGCCTCATCGACCTTCTCAGATAGAACAATTGTATACTGATAATCAGTCAACGCAGAATTCCCTGCGGCAAGTTTATACTGGAATCCCTCATCAGAACTATCTAACGTAATCCATTCGATAATATCCTTAATTGCATTTATCTTTCTTGGGTCAACATTTGCATTAATCATAAGCATTTCACCGCCATCATAATAACCTATTGGTGAACAGCAAACCCCCCATTCCCCATAACTTGAGTTGTGATTTAGGACATTTCTCAAAAAACGAGTAGAGCCAATATAAGCAGCAACCTTATCATCGAAGTATACTTCATCTTCCTTGCTCGTATATGGATAAAAATCCTTAGCAATATCTAAGAATGACTGTCTCATATCATTAATTTCAAGTTGTCCTTGATTTATCCATGGGTTCTTCGAATGATTGTTGACTCCTTCCCAAAAACTCTTCAAATCTACTACCACTTTATACTTAGCCTTTTTGGCATACTTTTGTAATTTTCTCATTCGTTCAAATGTAAAATCATTAAATATACCTTTATCAGCGCCAAATACTCCTGCAACCGCCCATGCATCTGCTGGGTCCACTCCTATATCACCTTTTACCTTCGCCAAAAAAGCACGGTTATAAAAGAGTAACGCACACGTTGATTCGTATCCAAGCCCTACAATCTTTCTATCCGAATGTCTTGTTCCCAAATCAACAGCATATTTTGCAATTCCTGCTTCATTTAGTAATTGCGAAGTTTCAATTCCTAATTCATCATATGAAAGCACATAATCGGAATATTGTCCATTCACAAAATCATATGACTCATCCAAATCTACTACAAATATATCTGCAGAGCTATCGCTACCAGATACAGGCAACTCATTTTTAATATAATTATAGTAGGAAGTATCATGATATTCAGTGTTATAACTAATCTCCATGTCAAAATCCGGATGTAGTTTTAGATATTCTCCTATGATCGTACGAATGTCATCATTATATGAACTAATATTTATAATTATCGGTTCCTCATTAACCACTTCAGGAGTACTCACAGGACTTGGGGAGGGCTCGGACGTTTCCTCCTTATTAGCACTTCCACCACCTGTTTGTGTACCACCATTATCTACAGGTGTAGGACTACTACTAGTCTCATGCTCAGTCACCAAAGTTGACTCATTTTCATTAAAAAATAAAAAGTAAGCTCCAAGGCCCAAGCCGCACACAAACAGCACTGAGAGACATATAATCAAAACAGTCAGCCACCCCTTCTTGTTCTTGTTTGCTTTACCTTGAGGTTCTGACTTCACTTCGACAAGTTGCCCATTAGCTCCCATAATATATACTCTGCCATCCGGACCATAATATCTTCCATCCAAGCCTTGATGAATAGCATTATTCACCGTGGGGCCAAACGCAGGCCCATTTATTTGAGTTTTCACGGAGCCTGTCATTGGGGCTTTCATCGGGTCATTTACTGGAGAAAAAAGTACAGTCTGTTGACCTTGTTTATTACCATTCTGATATTTTTCGTAAATTGACTTATTGGCTTCAGTAACGGGGACCTCATTATTGGGCTGGCTCCCTATCGGAGGTACCGGACGCTCATATACCTTCTCATCGTTATTTTCAAACTGCTTGATATTCAATGGTTCTCCCACCGGCGGAACCTTTTGAACACTCGGCTGATTATCAACTGGAATATTAAGATCATGTCCACATTTTGTACAAAATCTCATACCATCTTTTATGTTTTCATTACACTTAGGACACTGCATAGCATTTTCCTTCCTTAATTTATTATTACTTCAACATATTATTATACACATAAATGCACTTATATCATACCTAAATTCAAAAGTCAAAAGGCTTTATATTCAGGTAACCAGAATCACTTAACGCAACCTATAAGGCTATTAATATCATCAATATTCTTCTCTGTCATATATTTTTCAATTCCCTCAATCACTTCTTTAGTGGTATAGGGATTAACAAAATTCATAGCTCCAACTGCTACCATGGTTGCCCCTGCCATAATAAATTCAAGAGCATCTTCATAGTTAGCAATTCCACCCATTCCAATAATAGGAATTTTAACAGCCTGAGCACACTGATAAACCATTCTGACTGCAACCGGCTTAATTGCAGGGCCGGACAGACCTCCTGTCTTATTGGCAAGAACAAACTTCTGTCTGTTAATGTCTATCTTCATACCTGTAATTGTGTTAATTAAAGAAATGGCATCCGCCCCTGCATCCTCTGCCGTTTTAGCCATTAATGCAATATCAGTCACATTAGGACTCAACTTCATTATTACAGGCTGCTTTGCATGTGCTTTAATCTCTTTGGTAATATTCCTTAATGCATCCGGATTCTGCCCAAAGGCTATCGCACCTTCCTTAACATTAGGGCAGGATACATTTATTTCCATCATATCAATTGGCTGATTGGCAAGTTTCTCAACAACTTCAACATAATCCTCAACTGATTTTCCACACACGTTAACAATTATTTTCGTATCATACTTTTTAAGAAAGGGAATATCTCTTTCAATAAATACATCTATTCCCGGATTCTGAAGTCCAATTGCGTTAAGCATTCCGCCGTATGATTCCGCTACACGCGGTGTAGGATTCCCCGGCCATGGAATATTTGCAACCCCCTTGGTTGTAACAGCACCCAAAAGGTTCAATTCAACAAACTCGCCATATTCTATTCCCGATCCAAAGGTACCCGATGCAACGGTTACCGGATTCTTAAATTCAATTCCTGCTATATTTACTTTTGTATTCATAAACATCCTTTCATATCAAAGATATATGATTATCTTCCTATAATAATTAAGGTTCTTATACTGCTTTGCAAACTGCAAACATAAAAACTGTCTGCTTATTTTTATATTTCTACATCTTCTGCATCAAACACAGGTCCATCGGTACAGATTCTAGCATTATTAACATGTGAATGATGGTCAATTTCTTTAGTCTTACACACACATCCAAGGCAGGCTCCAACGCCACAGGCCATTCTTTCTTCCAAAGAAATGTATGCCTTAACAGTTCTTCCGTTTTCAGTCTCATTAGCAGCATAGTTCTTGATAGCTCTCAACATCGGCATAGGACCACAGGCCATTATGAAATCCGGTTTAAGATTCTTGTTATCCACAACATTTAATACATTTCCTTTTGTGCCAACTGAACCATCTTCTGTAGCTATTTCTACAGTTCCGTATTTAGCTAAATCCTGATTTAAATACATTTCAGAATCTCTGTAACCTACGATAATTGTTGGATTTATTCCCTGTGCACAAACTTCTTTTGCCAACTGGAGCATTGGTGGAATTCCAATTCCTCCCCCCATTAGGATAACATTAGTTTTTTCAATAATATCATTCTGCTTGCATCCGTTTTCGTTACTGAAAATACTGTCGAGCTCATATCCGTTTCCGAGTACTCCGATTACTTCAACACAGTCCCCAGCCTTTAGCTCTGAGATATTGCCCGTTCCTTTACCTGCAACACGATACACAAGTCTCAAAGAATTCCTGTCATCAGACACCTCACAGATACTGATTGGTCTTGGAAGAATCGCTGACTTATCATTCGTATACACTCCTATAAACTGTCCTGCATGTGCATCCTTTGCAATATCCGTTTCAAGCCACAAATCATATATTTTTGTTGCTATCATTTTCTGGCTCAGTACTTTGGCCGCAGTTTTCTTTTTCATTTGCTGTATGTCCTTCCTGATTTATTATTACAAGATCTATTTATTCCACTTGATTAATATTATTTCGTCTTATCATTCATTCTGTCAAAATCTTATGTATTAAATATTCTTATTCCAGTTAACTTCCTTAAGTAACTGATAATATGCAGTTTTTCCTTCTTTTGAATAACCGTTATTCCTGTAAAAATCATGAGTTTTAGGATTATCTGATCCCGTAATCAGCATCATCTTGTAACATCCGTTTTCAATTGCTATCTCTTTTGCATATTTAAGACAGGCTGATGCCAATCCCTTTCCTCTGTAATTCTCATGCGTAACTACATTTTCAACAAGAGCATAAGGCAATGCTTCCCTTGTGAGATTAGGAACAATCAATAACGTGCAGGAAGCAACTATCCGTCCTCCCTCTTCAGCTACTATTAAATGATAATCCTCATTAGTCAGTATTTTATTCCAAACGGAGTCAAGATGTCCATCCTTCGCCGGTATTTTCTTTTCATGAAGATATAGATATAAATTTAGAAGACCGTCCAGGTCTTCATATACTGCTTCTCTTATCATATTATTATCCTTCTATTCCTGTTCCCGGTCTTCATACAGTACATTGCTTATTTCTGTTCCCGCTCTTCATACAGTATATTGTTTATCGGCACGCTTTCGCTCTATTGTCAGACTCGTTGCGTTACTAAATTCATGCTTCGCATTCATTAAGTAACGACAGCTGTCAAAGGCCTTATAAACAATATACTTATTCAGACCTTTAAATATAGATTATAAGCATTATATATTATTGTTGACATCATAAGAGCGGTATCTATGACTGATATACTATTTCTCCGTTGCATATTGTATATATTATTTTTCCATCAAGTTCCATTCCGACAAATGGAGAATTTGAAGACTTTGAATGAAATTCATTCTTTATATCTTTTGCTCTGGGATCGAATATGACAAAATTTGCGGGTAAGCCTTCTTTAATCTGACCACCTTCTATATCATACAGACGTGCAGGATTTGCCGACATTCTTTCGAATAACATAGGATATCCCATTCCATTTTTATTTATCAACTCTGTTATACCTAGATTTAATGCAGTCTCAAGACCAATTATTCCTGATGGAGTCTTTGTTATCTCACCACTCTTTTCCTCATTTGTGTGCGGAGCATGGTCGGTGGCTATAAGATCAATAGTTCCATCTTTGATACCTTCGATGATAGCCATTCTGTCTTCTTCGGTTCTAAGGGGTGGATTCATTTTAGCCATGGCACCATATTTGATAACAGCCTCCTCCGTTAGTGAAAAATGATGTGGAGTAGCCTCTGCATGAATGTCAAGGCCTGCCTCCTTTGCCTTTCTGACAAGATTTACACCTTCTTTTGTACTTATATGCTGAATTACCACTGTAGGCATAACACCATATATTTTACTGCATTTTTCCATCAATTTTATGTCTCTTTCAATAAGGCTTATCTCTGCCTCTCTGGGAGATCCTTCTATGCCATAGTACTCAGATGCCTTTCCTCTATTGATACCATTTTCAGAGATTAAATCTGGATTTTCCTCGTGGAAACTTATTGGTTTATGAAGAATAGCACTTTTATGCATGGCTTCAAGCGCAATATCTTCATTCACAAGAGGAATACCATCGTCTGTAACACCAACTGCGCCATTAGCAATCAGCGTCTCCATATCAGTCAGCTCTTTTCCTGCCATATTCATTGTGACATTTGCGCAGGTATATATATTTATCCCGGTTTTGCTTCCTTTATCGATAACATATTTCAGAGTATCCGCATTATCTACTTTAGGGTTAGTATTGGCCATAAGTACAATACCTGTATAACCTCCCGCTTTTGCAGCTTCTGCCCCTGTAAAGATATCCTCCTTATGAGTAAACCCCGGATCTCTGAAATGAACATGTGTATCAATCAGCCCTGGGCCAATCAGAAGTCCCGTTGCATCTATTACATTTTCCATATAATTCCGTTGACCAGATATCTGATTCTCTGCCTGCCCCCCTACATTTGATATTATATTTACTTTTAGAATTCCTGCCGTATTAATATCAGCATCATTCCTCAATATATTAAAAATACTACCATTTTCAATATATAAGTCAGCCTTATACATAGTATTAGCAACAGTATCAATTATTGTTCCATTTCTAATTATCATAAGCACCTCATAATCATTATATTCTTCTTAACAAGTGTAACACAGCAAAGACTGTTAACCCGATTGCTATTTATAACACAAAACATAGTATCAACAATCACAATAACAGCACCAATTAATATTTTAACTAAACCAGTCTATTGAATTGGACATTTAAAAATCTAATACCCCCAGTAATCTATTACTTTGAGGGTATTGTCACTAAATCACATTATTATAGATTATTTCTGTCAGCAAATTTTGTGCTAACCTCCTGATTCCCTATATTATCATCACACACATATTTAACAGAATCAATTATTTTATCATCTCTCCAAATACTTATTTGTATGTTGGTATCATCATTATAATCACAATCTGATATTTCTTGACCATTCAAATATAAACTATCAAAATCCTCTATTCTAGCTTTCATCTGATTACAGAAATGAAATCATTATCTACATGCGCTCCGAGATGTCACTTCTATTTCCAAGTATAGCCAAAATCGAGAGAAACGGGTAGATAGTAGCACAAAGCAGCAAATTGTCGAATCCATGAAAGGTGTGATTATATAATATTAGCAACCAGACTATTGGAATCAAAGAAATACCAACTAACATAACTAATGATACCCATTGCTCTCTTATCTGCAACTTTTTGTAATATACTATTTTACGGACTATAAATGCACACAATATAATAACTATAATAACTAAAATTGCTTTAGTCTTAGGAACGAAAAATTGCTCAAACAATTTGTCAAGAGTCTCAAACCTTGATAATCCTCGGTCAAAACTAGAATCTTGTGAAGTATATGCTCTTAAATGTTCTGCAATAGTACCCCCATCTAAGAATATGATAGATGTAATAAATCTTAGTCCAATCTCTAAACCAAAGCCTATACCCCAAGCAATAACACAGGATACAGTTCTCCGCAACATCTCGTTTCCCACTTTATCTAAATTAAGTGTTACCAATAATGTAACTGGAACCACTAATGAAAAAATTGGAAATGACCAATAGTTTAAAAAGAATGTCATCATTCCAACAACAAAAAACAAAAGGTTATATTTTTTTATCGTTGCACCCTTTCGATGAAAAAAACAGACTACCACTGCGGCTGCTAACATTAATAGTATATCTATTCCAAATGTTAAGCACTCGCAAGTATTTAGTAGATTACCAAAGAAACACATACAAGCAAAGGGTAAAACCGCTCTAAAATTACCAACATACTTAAAAATGTATGCACAAACAAATAAAATACCTAAAATAGTAAGAAATGTGAAAATGTATCTTATGGTCAGCAAATTAATTTTTGTAAATAGTATCTTAAAAATTGCTGTTGAACCAGCAAAATAATTACTATATGGAGTATATTCATCTGCTTTTCGTAATATTTCCTCCAATCCTGCTAAAGGATTTGCTTCTTTCATTGCTTTTCCAGAAACATTATTACTTATTGCCATCATGTAAGGATTTTCACCTTTTTTTGCTTCTATAAAGCTTGAACTTAAAAATAAGAGATCTGTATATCCATCTTTTCCATCACTATAAATTCCTTCGACTAGGTAAGTTGTATAACCTTCTGTTATCTTTTCTATCTCTTTATCCTGCGGTATCATGTAGGAAAGAGCAAGTAATGAAATTAATATAAAATTAAGTCCACAAAACACAATCACATATTTAATAAAACCTTTTAATATCTTCATAATCTTCTGTACTCCTACCAAATAGTATGATTCTTCAACTTGTTGTATGCTACTATCTTTCCTCTTTAATAATACGAATGTGTTTGCGTATTAATTATAGCATCAATACTTAAAAAGTATAGCAATAGCGCTTAAAAAAGGCAACATAGTTCGAATTGTCCTCCGAGTTACATAATGTTTACTGTTGACACATTATGTAACCTTGTGTTACAGTAACAATAGTTATTTATATGTTTCAAAGAGATGATTTGACGCTACATCTTGATTTAATATGTCAGAACCTTCTCTAATAGGAAGGAGAAAAAATGAAAAATATAATTAAGAACATATTTTCAACTGGATTGCTGCTCACTATATTATTCGTAATCAGTTTAAGTTCATATATTAATTCCTATTCCTTTGATACTATGCCTATTGGACCAACAGTTAATGTCTCAGTCGAAAAGGATATTCCTGTAACTGAAATAACGGTTACCGTAGAACGCTACGAAAACAATAAATGGGTTAAGCTATGTGATTTATCCCCCAACGAAAACGGCGAGGCTGTTTTTGAGTTACAAAAAGAAACTGATCTTGGAGCTTTTTACAGACTTTCTTTATCAACCACATTGGAAGCTGCAGTATATGCTTTCGTTTCTACAAACAAAGAGATATCTTATTCAAAACAATTTATCGAGAGTACCTGTTCGCTTGGTGATGGTGCAAACTTTAAGATAAGAACCATCAGAATTTCTCAACAATAAACAAATAATACAGTTTGAGTTATTATTCTGATTATTTCTAAATATTAGGCAAGAATGCTTGTTAACAACATAACCAATCCTTATATAGGAGATTTTTCAAATGAGAGTATTAGTAACTGGCGGAACTAAAGATGATGCCATTCCAATAGCTGTTTTTATAATAAATGTAGCCAAAACTAATTCCCATCTATTTGATAAGGTTATTGTATATCATGATGGAATTAGTCACAAAATCCAAAGACAAATAAACGATTTTTTCCCAACTGAATTTATATATTATGACTATCCACTAAAAACAAAAAATGATGCCGTCCTTTCTCGTTTTTCAAAAATGGTTTTTTGCAAATACGAATGTTTTAAGCTCCTGCAACAATATGAAACGGTAGTATGGAGCGATTATGATGTAGTACTGTTAAGAAAGCTAGATATATTTTGCAATCCAGCCCCAAATACAATAAATGGACTGCAAAGTTATGATTCTTTAAGAAGAATGTTATTTAAAGACATAACAAATAAAGAAATATCTTCCTCCTTCAATATCGACCAAGAAGGATTCGGAACAGCACTTTTTTCCTTCTCAAGAGACATCAAAAACTATCAACAAATTTATGAATGGTGCTATGAAAAAACCAAAACATGGAGTGAAGATTTATATTTACCAGAACAATGCATTTTTAGCATGGCCATCCAAAAATTCAATATTCCTTTAGTTAGATTCCCTTTCGATAAATATGCATGTCATCCCTCAAATAAAACTGTGGGTGATGAATATATAATACATGCATATGGTTCACAAAAGTTTTGGGATGGAATAAACTATCCTATTTGGAATAATCTGTATGAAGAGTGGCTCAAAGCCGGTGGTCTACCTTATAGAAAATTTAAAAAGAGGATAAAGCAAAAATTGGTATTCATCAAAACTCGACTAATGGGCGTTCGACACAAAGAGCATGGCTGAAATGCTCAAATATATGTATAAATGATACTATCTATATATATCATATGCCATAAACCAGATATAATATCCTTCCTAAACATATTTACCCAAAGAAGCCTTTACTGATTAACACACTGTTAATGAGTAAAGGTTTTCTTTTACTATTCTAAATAATTTTAAGTCCACGTTAAAATTATTTTGGACTTATAAAGCAAACTATCACATTAGCACATTACTTATATCTTATTTAGTATAAATATTATATTCATGAAAAATTGATACCCATTATCCAATCATGTTATAATGATGGCAACTTAATATATTAATATGTATAGGCATGACCTTTGCTACATATTTTCGTTTTTTATATCAAAAGAGGTATCAACAATGAATAAAATCAAAGACTTTCTATCTAACAAAAAAATAATGCGAATACTTATTATCCTATATGGGCTTTTATTAATTATATTGCACTTCACACGAATCTTTGATAATTCTTTTTGGGGTGATGAAGTTTATAGCATTCGTCTTGCCAACATGTCTCTTAGTGATCTTGTCAATGCTACAGCACATGATATACATCCTCCGCTTTACTATATGATTCTCAAATTTTTTATTCTGATTTTAGGAAATGCCGGATGGGTTTATCACCTTGTATCACTTATTCCTTTTATTATGATGGTAGTAGTATGCAGTAGGATTATTTATGATGATTTCAATCCTTGGACCTCGCTTATAACACTGACATTATGTGGAACTCTATACAGTTCATTATATAACATAATGGAAGTACGCGATTATGAGTGGGCAGCTTTATGGATGCTTTTAGCTGCAATTTATTATTTGAGAATACTTAATTTTCAGAAATGTCCATCAAATCTCAAAAGAAATATGATTTTATTCACTATATATGCACTATTAGCTGCGTATACATTCTACTATTGTATTATTGCATTATCTGTAATGTATATTGGATTAATGATACATGCAATAAAAAATAAGGCTTTATTGAAAAAAGTTATAATAATTTGGGCCTCAACATTTATTATATATCTTCCATGGTGCATTACATTTTTTTCTACACTTGAAAACAATCAAAATAAAATATTTAAAGTTTCTGATCCTGACATAATGTTATGTATTAATTTCATTTTTTCAAGCAAATTTTCCTATTTTTTATTAACTTTTTTATTATTATCAATCGTCTTCATTTTGATTTATAGCAAAGATAATGTTTATAAATATTGGAATATCACTTGTCTATTGGCATTTATAATGACTATTCTAGTTCCTCTCATCATTGGATTTTTTAAGACTCCAATGCTTTTTTACAAGCATTTATATCCTTGCGCAATACTTTTGTGGTTATTGCTTGCATGCAATATTACTAAGCTACCACTAAAACCATTTTTTATAAGTTTAATTATTATATTAACAGTTCCATTTGGCCTTCTTTCTATTAAGACTACAATATCTGACGATAAGGTAGTCCGTCAGAAGTTAGCCGAATTTCTCAATGTAATGAAAGATATCTCTCCAGAGAATGACATAATTATTACAAATGAAGATACTTTTTCTCCTGGAACAATTAACTACTATTTCCCCCATATATCAACTTACTTATATGATGGTACTAAGGAAAATAATGAATTAATAACTAATACCAAAGCTTCAACTGTATGGATTATTGATGTTGATGATTTAGATAATGGGGGCGAGATGCGAAAGTATTGTGAGGATCTTGGCTATAAAGGAACTCAACTATTTGACAATGGATTCTTTGGCAATCATATATCAGATATTTGGCAATATACAAAATAACCCTCACATAAATATCATAACAAAAAGCGAATGCAAATAACATTCGCTCTTTGTTATGATTATTACACATTACCAATAATATAGAGAAATCCCCCAAATCAATACTCATTGACAACCTTTATCACATAGTCAATTTCCTCCTCTGGCATACCTGAATATATCGGAAGACTAACTTCATGTTTTGCAATATATGAAGCCTTAGGATACTCGTCCCAGTTGTGTCCCTGCTCCTTATAACATTCTGCAACGAATGGCGGAACAGGATAATGTACAAGTGACTTAATTCCATTATCCAATAGATATTTTTGAAAATCTTCCTGATTTTCGACAAGAACAGGAAACAGATGAAATACATGCTTTGCTTTACTGTCAGTAAGCGGAAGTTTAACTTTGGGATTATTCATTCCTGACAGATATCTTTCTGCAATTCCTATTCTGTTTTCATTCATCTCATCAAGATGGCTAAGGCCTATTGAAAGCATTGCTGCATGAATTTCATCAAGACGAGAATTAATACCTGTAAATTCATTTATATACTTCTTTCTGCTGCCATAATTACGAAGCATTCTTAACTTATTCGCCAGTTCTTCATCATTAGTAAGCAGAGCACCTGCATCGCCAAACGCTCCAAGAGGTTTAGTAGGATAAAAGCTAAAACAGGCTATGTCACCAAACGAACCGGTATATTTTCCATCCCAGGTAGATCCGTGACACTGTGCACAGTCTTCCACAACCTTCAAATTATGTTTTTCAGCTATCTCGCAAATCTTAGTCATATTGCAAGCCTGGCCATACATATGAACCGGCAAAATCGCTTTTGTTTTAGATGTAATGGCTTCCTCAATCTTATCCGCGTCAATCAACAAAAAATCATTGGAATCAACGTAAATCGGAGTAGCACCATTTTCAGTCACTCCAAGAACAGAAGCAATATATGTTCCGGCGGGAACAATAACCGCGTCACCTTCTTTAATACCAAGAGCACGCACTGCAAGGATAAGTGCATCAGTACCTGAATTAACTCCGATACAATACTTTACTCCCATCTTGGCTGCAAAATCTGCTTCAAACTTTTCAAGTTCAGGTCCCATAATATACCAGCCTGATCTTAATGCTCTTAATGCAGCTTCTTCATATTCCTTTTCATATAAACCAAAGTTTCTTTTAAGTGCTGTGTATTCTACTTTCACAGTTTCTTCCTTTCGAAAAATAAACCATTATATCTGCCTACTATTTGCAAAGTATTTTGTGGTCATTTTTACCACATACTTATATTGTAGGCCATTCTCAAATCCAAAATACAAAACATACCTTTTCGAATTACTAAACCCAAATGTATAAAGGAACTTATATGATAAACACAGTATAAAATAAATACTTATCTTCCTATATACAACGTATACGACTCATCCGTTATATCATACAATGCTCTGAATGTATAATCCTTCGCTCCCGAAGCCATTACATATGTGTTCTGCTGCCATGGGAACTTATCATAGGTATGTTCAGTAAGCTTATTCAATACCTTTTCAGGTTCCTGTCCGTTGAGTGATGGAACCTCACCCTTTTCACACACTGCCGCAAGTACAATCGGTCCATCAAGAATTGCAACTCTTTCTTTTCTGTCAGGCAGTTCTGATAAACGATAGGTAGGCATCATAAGGATAGATATCTCATCGTCTTCCCACTTCTTCAGGACATTGATAAAGCCATCTTTAATCCATATTCCCTCAGAATTCATGTTTTCATTGCATCCATCTAAATCAATCTTCTGACCATTCATTATCATTATTGGCAATTTATCTACCCATTCAGGGATTCTGAATGATAATACAAATTCATCCTCAGACTTAATCTTATATGAATACTTCCATCTTGAAACCATCTCACTTCCAAGTTCGTCAAACAATGACTGGTTATCATAGTGTTCCATATCCATCTTCTGGATGATATTTACTTTTGATCCGGTCGATAATTCGGTATCGAGTTCTGCAGGAATGTATTGAGCAACTATAATTCTGTCTGTGACATCATTATCAGCCCCAG
The DNA here is from genome assembly GCA_024403415.1 of Lachnospiraceae bacterium. GTDB lineage: Bacteria > Bacillota > Clostridia > Lachnospirales > Lachnospiraceae > JAILLW01. The sequence continues at coordinate 150,438 of JAKSRY010000002.1, read as the reverse complement.
CCACCTTCTCGGCATTTGCATCTTTATTTATAACCTGATAAAAAGTTAATGATGAATACAAAGTTGGAGCCTGCACCATAGTTCCGCTACAGCACCAGAAATCATTTCTCTTTGATCCCCAGGTCTTCTTTGCACCTGCAGTCATAGGAAGGAAGTATGTAGGCATACCGGTAAACTTATTCTGTTGAGCAAGGAAACCATTGTATATATTTCTCTCAATATAATCAAGGTACTTTGACTCTCCTGTATATTTGAACATATAGTCTGCAAAACGAACCATATTATATACAGTACAGAATTCCTGTGTCCTGTCTCCGATGAACTGAGAATTTTTAAGTGCCGGTACCCAGAATTCTCCTGAGCCCTGGCCTCCGGTACAATATGCCTGTCTGTCTTCTACGGCAACCTTCCAGAAGCTGTCAATCACCTTATGCCAATACTCATCTCCTGTAATTCTGTACATCATTGCCGCACCATGAGCATGAGGAATTGATGCATTCATATGGTTATTTGTAAGTGGATCTTTTCCGCTTGCAAGTGACTCGAATATTCCCTGTTCAGCGTATATTTTTGCAAGCTGCATGTACTTGTCTTTTCCTGTGAGTTCGTACATAATAGCCCACACTTCAAGCATTCCGCCTTCTTCGCCCTTATGAATAGCTTTAGGACATCTCTTTTTCATCTCATCAGTCCATCTTATGTACCAGTTGCTTAATTTATCCAGCACCTCAAGAGCTGTTTCATTTCCGGTATTTCTATATGCATCCATAAGTCCTAGGGCTGTTTTATGCATCGTATACTGTGGAGACCATATGTAATCATCTGCTGTCAGTCTCTCGAAATACTTCTCTGGTATTGAACCTACCCACTCACCGCCATTTATTTCCTGGCAGCGTTTCAATTCATTTACTATATATTCAAGTTTAACTCTTAATTCCTCATCACCTTCAGTTGCAATAATGACAGATGCGGCTGACATCCAGTGTCCAAGAAAGTGTCCTCTTAACTGACTTACCGGTGCTTCCCATCCCCAATGCAAATGCGTGTTCAATGGATCCGGAACATTCTGCATACCGGGCATTATTACTCCTGCTTCAAGGTAAAAGTTCTGAAGAAGGCTCATGGAATTCAATTCTTTTAAATATGCCTTGTCAAGTTCAACTCTGTCCTTGAAAATACTTGATAATAATTTTACTTCTCCCAATTTTAATGATGAAATCATACCCTCTCTCCTTCAATTCTATCTCACCTACCATTATGTGGTGGCATCAGTCACATTTTCACTATTATTCTATAATAATATATTCTTATATACCAAATCCTATCCCCAAAAATAATATCAAAGCTTTGCCAGTTCAGTTAAAAGATGCTCCTCACTCATAACAGTAACTGAATCCATCCCAAGACTTACAGCCATATCCGTATTTTCTTTTTTATCATCAAAATACAGGCTTTCTTCAGGCTTGATTTCAAAGCGTCTGAATAATTCCTGATACATTTCCGGATTAGGTTTATTCAGGTGAACCATATAGGAAACAAGAATACCATCCATACATTTCATGAATGCCTTGTCTTTTGTGTGCTTCTCGAACATATAACTCGGATAATTTGACAATATATATAATCTGTAACCTTTTGCCTTAAGACGTTCTACCTCGTCCCATACCCTTGGTCTTGAAATATATAAGTTATCCACATCTGTAAAAAACTTCATTATTTCATTTTCATATTTCGGATATTCTTTAGCTATTTCTCGGGCAAGTTCAAAATAGTCGCCATTTCCCAAATCAAGGCCTGGCCAGTAGGGACTCTCGAACATTTGCGGACCAATAACCTGAGCTTCTTCATACGGAATTCCTGTCTCTGCCAGAGCATCTATCCATCTGTATGAAAATAATACTTCACCCACATCAAATACTATATTTCTTTTCATTTATTCTTACACCAGCTGTTAATTACCTGTTCAAATCTAACGCCATATCCATGAGAAGGATCATCTACGGTTTCATTAATGGCTTTAACGACAAATTCGCAGGCATCTTCAAGCGCCTCACTTAATGGTTTTCCATTTATTATATTTGCAAACAAAACACTTGCAAAAACATCTCCCGTTCCATGAAAAGTATGCGGAACGCGTTCAGAATAAAATTCAGTGAATTTATCGTCTGCCGCATCATATGCCATAGCACCAATCTTACCATCCTCAGGCGAAACCCCTGTCATAATGGAAATCTTCGGACCCATACTGCAAAGATCTCTAAGCATGCTTTTCACCTGCTCTGCAGATGGATTCTCACAATACTCTTTCCCTAAAAGGAAAGCTGCTTCGGTAATATTCGGACAAATTACATCTGCTTCACATATCAGGCTTTTCATCCCATCAACTATGCTATTATCCAATGCTGAATATAGTTTTCCAAAATCCGCCATGGCAGGATCAACCAGTAACAGACCACCCGGATTCAGTAAGGAGCGCATATCTTTAATCAGACTAAACTGTCTTGTATCACCGATATACCCTGTATAGATTGCATCGAATTTAATATTTTCCTCATGCCAGTGCCTGACTATTTTAGGCATCTCATCTGTAAGATCAAGCACGGTATAATTCTTAAATCCACCGGTGTGTGTACTAAGAATAGCTGATGGCAGGATAGCAGTTTCTATTCCATAAGCTGAAAGAACCGGTAATGCCACAGTAAGTGAACACTGACCGAAACATGAAATATCCTGGACAGAAACTATTTTTTTTGTATTATTCATATATTCACCAAACACATTTATTATCAAACAAATGCAACATTGTTTATCTTTAGCTGAAATTAATATACGCAGATTCTATTTAATATAAATTATCCCCCGCCATCATGCGGGGGACTGTATAAGACTTCGTATTTATTTAATCAACCTCAACTTCGTCCTTCTTTTCTTCAGAAGCCTCAGAAGTTTCATGATATTCCTGTTCAGTATTAACTGACCATATCTTATCCTTATTATTGTCTCCTGAAATAATAGCCTTAACTGTCTCAAAAGAAGTAACCATACTGTGGTCAATATTATTGTATCTATGCTGTCCGTTTCGTCCAACACAATACAGGTTATCAATCTTCTTTAAGTAATCAACAAGTGTATCCATTTTATCATATGTATCAAAGTATGCCGGATATGCTTTCTTAACCTTTTCCATATGATAATCGATAACTTCATCGGCTGACTCTATAAGTCCAAGCTTAACCATTTCATCGATTCCGAGCTTTGCGAACTCATCCTCTGTCATATTCCAGTGCTCATCACCTTCATTTACAAAGTACTCAAGTCCGATCCAGACTGTGTTCTCCAAATCCTTTATCATATAAGGAGACCAGTTGTTATAAATCTGAAATCTTCCAAGCTTGACTCTTCTGTCCTGAACATATACCCAGTTATCCGGAACAATATTTCCCATTGTTTTAATGGAGGTTTTGTTTTGAAGCTTCAGTCTCGGTACCAAAACTCCAAGTGTCATATAATCACGATAAGGTAATCCGTCAGCAATCCTGGCCTCATTTTCAGGAACATCATTCATTCCTGCGACCAAATCTCTGACCGGCATGGAAGAAATAAAGTAATCTCCGCTTACCTGCTTTTCTTCATTACTCTTAGTATCAACATAAGTCAGGTATTCAATAACACCTTTATCATTCTTGTGAACTTTTGTAACCTTAGCATTCTTGACGATTTTACCACCAAGCTTCTCGATTTCTGCCGCGGTAACTTCCCATAACTGTCCTGGACCCAACTTGGGATATTTGAACTCTTCAATAAGTGAAGTATTTACTTTTCTGTTTTTAACCTTAAACAGACGTCCAAAGAAGTCTTTTATAATTCCAAATATAGAAAGTCCCTTTGTTCTTTGAGCTCCCCACGAGGCATCGATTTCAGAAGGATGACGTCCCCAGAGATTCTCTGTATAATACTCAAAAAACATTGAATACAGTTTTTTACCAAAACTGTTTATATAGAAGTTTTCAAGGTTTGTTTCCGGTCTCTTATGAAAAATCGTCGCAAGATAGCTGAAACCTACCTTAATGGTCGTAATAAATCCAAAATTCTTAAACGTTTCAGGCTTCAAAGATATGGGATAATCATAGAATTTATCATCAAAAAGAATTCTCGATACCCTGTGTCTGGTAAGCATTACACGATCTTCTTTTTCAGGATCAGGACCTTCCTCAGCTATTGAAGATTCTCTCTCAAGAAAGATATCATCATAAGATTTACTTCCCTGCATAGGAAGCATATTATCCCACCATTCGTTGACCTCAGGTATCTTGGAGAAAAACCTGTGGCCACCCATATCCATTCTGTTTCCCTTATAATTAACAGTCTTTGAAATACCGCCGAACTCCTCGGTTTCCTCAAATACCGTAACCTCTATATCCTTGCTCTGTTTTAATAACTCATAGGCTGCTGTAAGTCCTGCAGGACCTGCGCCAATGATTAACGCTTTCTTTCCCATCAAAATCTCCCATAAATCTTATGGTATTTTTACATTAATAGTCTCTTTATTTCTTCTTGCGACGAAGACTCTGTCTTGCTCCATGCATTTCACGTCCATTAAGAACATCGTCAACGGCATCCATTCTGAGACCTGCATCAATAAAGTCACAATATTTACAGAAAGGATAATTTGCACGGCTATTCTTAATATCCTGTCTTAATTTAATATACTGCTTTGAATTCCACGCGTCCTTAATATGTGTATTGTTAAGATCTGCCATTGTAGTACTTTCAAAATTATCACAACAGCAAATTCCCATTCTGCCGTCCGGGAAGATAAACACATCCGTATATGGCATCAAACAGGTTTCATTAACAATTTTCTGCGTATTTTTCTTATTGGGAGCAGAACCTGCCCTGTTGGTAAGGACAGCCTTTGCATATCTCATCTGAATAAGCAGCTCAACATCCTTAAACACATCAGGATTCTCTTTTGCATAATCATAGATTTCCTGAACATTTTTATGGAGTTTCATATCCTCACAATAGTTATTGATTATTAACTGGTCAATATATGGAAGAACAGACTTCACTTTATCAATGTCCAGCAAAAGTCCGTTTGTTGACATGAAAATAAAACACTCGGGAAGTTTTTCACGACAATACTTATGAAACTCGACAATTCTTGTATCAAGCCACGGCTCATTATTTCCATAAAGAGTCAGATGCCCTTTATATCCCCACTCAGCAAGCTGGTCTATTATGCGATAGAAGAGTTCATCTTCCATCCTACAATAGGGACGCTTCTCCGCATATTTATTTGCTGTACAAAAAGCACAGTTTGAATTACATCTGTTAATCGTCTCAAGGTTAACTACCAAAGGCATAGGAACTTCTTTGGAATTCAGGAAATAATCTATATATTTCTTCTGTAGCTTACGACGTGTAACAAATTGTAATTTCAAATAACTGTTTGAGGAAAGAGATGGAAAAACCTTTTGAAGATTCCATCCTATTCTTCCACCAAAATTGTGATACTTAACGGACATTTTTAATTCTCGCTTTCAATAATTCTCATAACAAATTAAATCCATTCCATTCTATTTTATATGTTTCTAATGGAATAATCAATCAAACAATTCTATCATTGCTTCTTTAAGTCCATTAATATCAAGTCCAAACTTTTCATACAATGCCGGTGCATGTGCCATAGTATTAAATTTATCTTCAATTCCTAATGCCTTGTAACGTATTCCAAAACCTTTTTGAGCGAGAGTATTTGAAATAACTGAGCACAGACCCCCATGAATCAGATGATCCTGTGCAGCAACAATATGCCCTGTTTTAGCAGCTTTCAGTATGGCTTCTTCATCTATCGGCTTAATTGAGTACATGTCTGTAACACCAATTGAAAGTCCTTTTTCTTCTTCAAGTATTCTTGCAGCTTCCAACGCCTTGGCTACAAGCACGCCTGAACACAGGAATACTCCGTCCGACCCTTCCTTTAGTTCCTTTGAACCTCCAACTTCAAAGTGCTCTTCTTCTGAATAAATTCTGTATGTAGGTTCAACCGTTACTCTAAAGTAGACAGGTCCTTCATGCTCAAGAGTAGATTCAAGTATTGATTTAGCCTGATTAGTATCACTAAATTCAATTACTGACATATTGGGCATGGATACAAATATAGAGCAATCCTCCATTCCCCAATGGGTAGCTCCCGAAATCCCACCGGAAACTCCTGAATATGCTCCCACAATCTTCATATTAAGGTTTGCATAAGCAACATCAGTACGGCATTGTTCACATGCTCTCATACTCAAAAACGGAGCCATTGAAAAAACATATGGCTTAAATCCTTCGTGCGCAAGACCTGCTGCAAAGCTTATGAGATTCTGTTCGGCTATTCCTACGTTAAAAGATCTATTCGGATATTTTTCCACAAAAGAAGAGTTTCTGCAGGTTTTCATAAGATCTGCATTAACTACAAGAACTTTTGAATCCTTTTCTCCGATAACACTCATGTGCTGACCCACACAATCTCGCATAAACTCTTTAGTTGTATTGTCTATTATCATATTTCCCATATTAATTACCATTCTGCGTGTATTTTCGGACATACTGTCCAAAACACATGCATTATAATTAAGAATTCATATCGAATGCCTTATTCAATTCTTTCAGGCTGCTCTCATACTGCTCCTTGGTCATTTTGCCTGCATGCCATCTTGGGACGTTTTCAATTGAAGAAACCCCATAACCTTTAATCGTATGACAAATAACTGCCGTTGGAACCAAAGAAGACGCGTCCGGCAGATTGTCCATCACCTTCACAAGTTCAGAAATATCATTTCCGTTAACAGAAATAACATTCCATCCAAAAGCTTCGTACTTCTTTTCAAGCGAACCTATCCCTGTGATATCATCTACAAATCCATCTGCCTGTAATCCATTGTTATCTATAAATGCAACAAGATTTCCAAGCTTATAATGAGCTGCATTCATAACAGCTTCCCAGATTGATCCTTCCGACTGTTCTCCGTCACCCATCACGGTATAAACGAAACTGGTATTATTTCCCTTTAGTCTTAGCGCTGCTGCCATTCCACATGCAACAGGAAGACCATGTCCAAGGCTTCCTGTCGAAACCTCAACATAAGGATTCACAAGATTGCATGAATGCATTGAAAATCTTCCCCAGTCAGAGGCATATTCTTTTATTACATCTTCGGCATCAAAGCAGCCTATCGCTGCCTGATTGAACGCAGTTACTGCAGCAGCATGCCCCTTTGAAAGAACGAACCTGTCTCTCTCCTCCCATTTGGGATTCTTCGGATCATATTTTATTTTGTACTGCCATAGAACCGTCATGACATCTGCTACCGAAAAATCTCCACCTATGTGAATACTTTGTATGGAACATAAATCAAGCAGATTTTTTCTTATTTCATATGCGGCCTTCTTCAGGCAATCTATATCCTTACTCATTTGCATCCTCATCGAAATTGATACGTCGCTCTTCAACTACAACCGGTCGATGAATAACTCTTGTATTGATATTCAAAATATATTCACCAATAAGACCTATAAAGAAAAGCTGTATTCCACCTATAAGAAACACACCTATCATAAGAGGTGTTGAACCGGCTTCCACACCATACCAGTTAGTTATTTTACGAATAAAATAAACTACTGCAACCACAAGACTTGCAAAAGAACAGCCAAATCCCAAAAAAGTAGCTATTCTCAATCCTATCTTGGTATATGATGTAAAGCTTAACATGGCTGCATCATATAAACTGTAAAAACTGTTATGAGTCTTTCCCGCACGTCTTTTAGCCTGTTCGTATTCAACCTCAATCATATTGAAGCCTTCACCGTATTCAGCAACAATTCCTCTCATGAAAGGAATTGGATCATCAAGCTTCCTGATAAGTTCTATAAAAGTGTGATCGTAAAGGCCAAATCCTGTAAAATGTTCAATCATCTTAACAGTTGACATACCTTTAATTAGTTTGTAATAAATCGATCTGAAGAAATATACAATGGGATTCTCTCTACTTGAGGTCTTAACCGCAGATACTACTTTATGCCCCTGTTCCCATTTTTCGATAAAAACAGGAATCATCTCGACAGGATCCTGAAAATCACAGCATACAGGAATCACGCAATCTCCTTTGCACTGGCAGAGTCCGTGAAACGGGGAATTAAACTGACCAAAATTAGTCACATTAAATATTGCCTTCACCTTCTTATTAACGGAACATATTTTTTCGATGATATCACGAGTTCCGTCTGTTGATGCATTATCTATGATTACTATTTCGTAATCATATTTTGAGCATGCTTCCTGCAAGACATTCTCAACTGTCTGAACCATAAGTTCCACATTCTCAACTTCATTGAAACAGGGAATCATTATGCTTATTAACTTCTTTTTATCCATACAATCCATTTTGGTAAACCTCATATATTATTGGCAACACAAGCCATTCATATGATACATTAATTCCTATTATCACACAAGTTTTGTCTGCTTCGCCTTCTGAAACAAATAAAGAAGAATATAGCTACACATACTGCCATCCCTGATATTATTGCTCCGATTCTAATATATGGGGTAGTATATTTCATTTTAATCGAATGACTTCCTGGCGGTATGTTAATTCCCATAAACATATCGTTGGCCTGATATATTTTCGTTTCTACATTATCCACATAAGCAGTCCATCCGAGCGAAAACGGTAATGACACACATAAAAATGCATAATCATCACTATAAACTTCGCCTTCGACCATATCCTCTTTCATTTCAAGCTTGACTTTTCCACTATTTCTCAAATCTTTCAAATTAGTATCAATACTTGACATTTTCAAGTTTGCTATCTGCACATCGAAGGCATCTATCTGATTGGTTAATATCAAATCAATTTCTTCTACCTTATCATTATCACTATATCCAATTGAAAAACATCTGGTACCATCAACAGGTCCTCTTGGATAATACAAATATACTGCTCCTTCTGTGGACTTAAGTAACAGATAACTGTTGTAGCCTGCCCTAGCATTATATTTTATTGCATAATGATAATTTCCATTCAGTTCCTCAACTAGTTCGACACAGATTATATCGTCATATAAAATATCTTCTTCCTCAATCCTGCCACCATCTGTCAATGCCATATCACCATCTTTCAGATCCTTAACCGCTATTGCTTTTGACATACTTAGCATCCTTTTAACCGGGTCAAACTCGTCATATACTTCATAGTCAATAGTATCATAATATAGATATCCTAAAGGCATCATGTTTCTGTTGACATATATATTATATGATCCATCATCTGATACAGATACTATTTCGAAACCATAAGGTACCTTAATATCTTCCTGCTTCAATAACAGATATTTTACAGAACATAATGACTCTATTATACTATTCATATCTAAGCCAAAACTTTGAATATTATGCTCCAATCCCCATTTTTCATATGCCCTCGACATATCTCCATTGATTATTGACCAATATTCAGATGTTGCATTATATCCGCTAATCATTGCCCTATTAATAGAATTCAATTCATTTCTTACTACTACCTCACCATTTTCTATTCTAAAAAAATCTTCCTCACTATCTACTATATAACTATCGAGTTTACCACTGTTAGCTGCTTCTACATTTTCAGCATACTCTCTTGAACCGTTAGTAAACCATGTAACCGCCGAGCACACTATTGTTAATATAAGTAAAATAAAGTTTTTTTGTATTTTTTTAACTACAATTATAGCAGCAAATGCCAAGAGTGTTACGACCGAGCCGATTATGGCATTTCTGAACTCCCTCTTTGTTATTGTTCCGTCTATAATTCCCAGCATAATTGCTATGATCAGCACACTGACACATACAATATATTTTTTCCAGGTTATATCGCATATTTTTTCCCAAGAGGCAACGAAAATAACACACAGTAATACTGCAATCAGTATTTCCCAACGATTATAAATAACTGAGCTGCATCCGGACATGAACCAGCTCACAAACGGTATTCCCATCAGAACAAAGGATGAAATCACAAGTAATCGCTCTTTAATCTTTCCTTTAGATATAATCAATACAAGAATACCAAAATATCCAGTCACAGGAAGTGCGGCCATTCCCCAACAGGTACGATTCATCAAAATCATCCTGTACAGCATATCTTTATAGGTTTCATAATCATACAACAGTCCTATTTCTATACCTTTTCCGGCCCTGTAGCTATGCAGGAAGCCATACAACTCAGGTATTAAAACAACTGCCGAACAGCATAAACCTAAAGAATATACTCCCGCAACATGCCAAAGATTCTTAAAGGGCAGCCTGTCACGATTATTAAACCATCTGACAAATGCAAATACGACTGCTCCGATTGAGATAATATATAGATAGAAAAAGCCTGACATTGCAAGGAAACAAGATGCTATTACGAGTAAGCGCTTTGACTTTTTTTCACCAAAAAGAACTCTGTCAACAGCATAAAGAATAAGTGGTGCGTATATGAGTACGTGAACAAAAATAATATGCACTTCAGATTCAAAAGCAAACCCTGAACAACAATATAAAAAGGCTCCTGCAGCATATGCATACGTATGCTTTTTAGGATAAATTCGTTCAGCCAACAGCATGAAACACATTCCACCTATATATACCTGCAGATAAAAAAAGACTGTATAAAAATAAATTAAAAGGTTTTCACTGACAAATGAGGTGATTATGTAAAAAGGGTTTCCAAATCCCAGCCAATTGAGAGTCACCATTATATCTTCGCCTAAACCTATGGCAGTATCATACATTGGCAAAGTTAGCTGCCCGTGAAATAATCCTCCCCAGAAATTCTTATAATATTTCGAAATATAAAGCATAGCCGGATAATGCGTTGCCGCAGCATCTGTTCCATTTACCTCAACTCGCCCGTTAATCCACAAATATATAGTCATCATCACAGCGAATGATATATATAATATTGAGAACAAATAAAATTTATTCTTACTAATCTTCTTCATTTTATTTCCTTATAAATATCCTTTTTTGAATACTATCTCTTTCATCAGTATATCAACAAATTCTTTTGCACCGGTCTCATTCAAATGATCAGAATTCATAAACCACTCATATCTGGCATTAAAGCGTTCGTCAAAAGCATAATCATAATATTCAACGCTCTCCTTCTCCGCAATCTCCGATAACAGCTCATAAAACTGTTCGTAAAAACCATCTACTTTTTTAACTTCATCAGTATATTCTCTTAAATATGGTGTGATAATCAAAATAGGAATTGCACCTTTATTTTTACACATATGAATCAAATCATATAAAGCCTGAACCTCTTCCTGATTTACTATGAAGTTACCATTTTCATCATGTTTACCGGCATTATCAACATGCCTGCCGCAAGCTTTCTTTGCATCCTCATGCAAATCTACATTTTCTGTTGAAACAATATCTTCGTCAACTACTTCCTGCGGTTCCTCAATTCTCAAAACACTACGAACCATCTTCCCCCACATTACCTCAGGATCTATTCCTAAAATTGGAAGCTTATATGTATATAAATCAGTTGTAAAATCATATTTTTTGATTAATGAAGGAGGTAATATAGAATAATATCTTTTATTTTTTGATTCAAAATCGTCCTCCAAGGTTTCATCCTTTCCAAATAATGAGAAATATGAAATAGTAATAAAAACTACAGCTCCTTTTCCTATATGGTTCTCATAGTTTTGAAATAACCTGTAATCGTACGATAAGCTTTGAGATACCAAACCAAAATTAAAACAATTATACTTTTCTTCATAGTTTTCATAATTATAGCCATAGACTCCATGGGAAGACCCAAAATTGCAAATTTGGAGTTCAGATGGCATTGATTCATAAGCATAAATATCATCAGTATGCCAACTTACATTCCTTATATATATTTCATTAACAATCAAAACTATCGCGGCAATGATTGTCAATATAATTAATATCTTGATTAAAAACTTTTTCATACATTAAAACTGAAAGTAAACGAATTCAGCTGCAATTCCTTTCTGCGAAAAGAAGACTATTACGAGCAAAAGTATTACATAAATAGTCCAACGCTTTATCAGAGATTTTTTCCCTATTTCGATAATGACATCTTTTTTTAATGATACATAGTCATATATTCCAAGAGGAATAATCATCACCACCATTTTCAACAAAATAGTCCAGTCTATATATATTTTTGAAAATCCATCTCTCAAATAAGCTAACGGTGCAGAAATGCCATCGAAAGCATGTTGAAAAACATATATGGCATCGCTTAACGAGTTAGACACAAAAAACACCCACGCTACTGTCGAGAACATAAACACTAGTGCAACCCGTCCCCATTTAATCCTTCCCGTCAATTCGCTCTGCTTCTTTTTGGAAACAAACAGGTTCTCTATGGACTGTGCCAATCCATGCAACCCACCCCAGACAACATATGTCCAGTTGGCACCGTGCCATAGTCCACTTACCAAAAAGGTAACCATGAGATTACGTATCTTTTTGGCTTTACCAACTCTATTACCACCCATTGGAATATAAATATAATCCCTAAACCAAGTTGATAAAGAAATATGCCATCGGCTCCAAAATTCTTTGACACTCTGAGAAAAATAAGGACTTTGGAAATTATTCATCAGATTAATGCCTAATAATTTAGCAGTTCCTACAGCAATATCCGAATATCCTGAAAAATCACAATATATCTGTATTGTAAAAAATAGAGAGGCTAATACTAGCGAAAAACCTGTAAACTGTTGTGGATTATCATAAACCGTGCCGACATATCTGGATAAAGTATCTGCTATTACTATTTTCTTAAAATAACCCCAGGCCATCAGTTTCAAGCCATAGGTTGCTTCAGAATAATCAAATAGGTGTCTTTCTTTTATTTGAGGAAGTAAGTTTCTTGTTCGCTCTATTGGTCCGGCCACCAGCTGCGGAAAAAAAGATATAAATGTTGCATAATATCCAAAATGTCTTTCCGCTTTTACCTCCCCCTTGTAAACATCAATAACGTAACTGAGCGTTTGAAATGTATAAAATGATATCCCTACGGGTAAAAGTAAATTAATAGTTAACGGACTTATTTGTATTGTAAACAGACTTAATATGTTGCTGATGGATTCAGTTGCAAAATTAAAATACTTAAAAAAGAAAAGAACGCCAAGACATAGCAATGCAGCCCAAATAAGTACACATTTTTTACGTTTCTTATCTTTTGCTTTTTCGATATAAATTGCTGCAAAATATGAGACAGCTGTTGTGAATAAAATCAGAATGACATACTTGACATTCCAACTCATATAGAAATAATAACTGGCAATCAGAAGTAATATCCATCTGAATTTATGTGGCAGCAGCCAATATATAGCAAATACGATTGGTAAAAAAATTGCAAATGAAAAAGAGTTAAATAACATTTCTATGTTCCTTTAATGCTCACATTATTTTATATTACGTGCCTGCCATCTTTTTTCAATTCGAAACGCAATATATGCACTCAATACAATTAATATCCATAAAGATATAAATAAAATAATAAAACTCATCAGAGTATCCGGAAAAATCATTCTAAAAATATATGCAAATATTCCTGTATATACAAAATGAAGTACATATATATGAAAGCTGATATTCCCAAGAAATACTATTGGTTTACATCGACATAGAAGCTTTGTCAGTAGGCCTTTTTGAAATGATATGAGCATAATACAAAGTGTAATCGCCACTATACTAAACTTCCTATCTGCCCAACTAAAATTTAAGTATAACAAACCCACCCCCAGCACACACTCTACTACTGACGCTACAGAAAAAGATATTGTCTCTTCGGTCATTTGTTCTTTACAGATACTATAGAATTTGCAAATCAGCATTCCGATGACAAAGTAAAAAATATTAATATAAGGAGTCGCAATTCCCAAAACAATGTTTTCCTCAGGAAATACATCTTGAAGCCACTCTGACATACAGACAAACCCCTTATCAGCAAAAACATATATAAACAAAACAACAAGAATTGCTGACAAACTCTTAAGGATTGTATTATTTTTTAAAATACTATTAATTGCCCTCACCAACACCGGTGTGATAAGATAAAATACAAATAATACCGAAATATACCATAAAGAAGTATTCAGAACTAAACACACAGATTCAAAAGGTACTAGTGATTGAAGCATAGTCACACTATAAATAAGCTGCTTTAAATACTTAAAAAATATGCTTACTCCTCCTCCTTTATGTATTACTTCTCCACCTATAACGAATATGAAAAATATAAGTTGTGACAATGCATAGAGTGGATATATCTTCTTAACCCTATGCTTAATAAATGACTTGTATTCTCCAAATGATATCCTACACTTAAATCTATCCCGATACCTGTACATAAGTACAAAACCTGATAACATAAAGAAAATAATAACGCTGAAATTACCATTTCCAAGAAAGGCCATGGCAGGATATCTTTCCCATATAAAATACATATGACTAACAACTACAAGAATCGCCGCAATACCACGTATTGGGGTGAATACCTCTATCTTACTATTCATAGTTTGCACCTTTCAAAATCACACCTCAAGTTCACCTATTAAAGACTCCCAAACAATATTTATCGTTCTCCGTCAAGCTTCTTTCTGAGGGTTTCAAAGTCATAACCATCAAGCATTTCTCTCACTTTTTGGATGTGACTTTCCATATCTTTGTCCGAAGGCTCTTTAGTTATAATATTTTCTCCGGAAACAAAGCATTCTGCCATATATCTGTTAATACTTGGATGATAATGAATATAATCGGCATAGTTGTTTAAGTCACATACAATATCTTTATTGTCTGCAAAGTAATACATTGTTACATTGTCATATGATTTAAGCATTTGCTCGGTAATTAAATACGAGTTAATCGTTGCCTCAAGATGATTATCCATTATTGCATCGTTCCAAAAGATAATACTGTAGGGTGGAAAGAAAATTACAAATTCAGTCTCCGGATGATTTTCAATAAAAGGAATGATATTGGCTTCAAGGTTCTTTGCAATCAAATCATCAAAGGCATGAGCATCCATCTCAACAGGATTCTGTTCAGCAATTACATTATGATTCTGAATCACATAATCTTCATTGTAATATTCGTCCGTCCACCAGCTTGCATATATATGCGACCAGTTAACCGGTTCCGGGTTCATTTTAGGCTTAATGATGTAATTAAGCAGGACCTCTTTGTTAATCAGATACTTAATATCATTAAAAGGGTTATCATCATACAGATACTCGGGAAGCGGGTATTTTCTCTCGTTTATATCACCCGAATATGTAAACACATCGATGCCAAGGAAAACTTTCTTAATATTTCTTACTTCTCCATTATCCTGTGGTTCATACATCTTCTCCAGAATATCCGCAATGTCCCTCGGATATGCACCTGAACTGCTGAGTTTAAGTGTCTTAAGGTCCATCAGTTCCGCAAACCAGTCTGTTTCAAAATTAACCGTCATTGAAGAACCAAGGATAACACTGTCATAATCCATATGCTTGGCAAGTCCCGGATTCTGATCAACCTGATTATCCACAACATACGGAAATCCATCCAAAGGTGCATGATAATGGAAGAATGGGTCCACATAATAGGTTATTCCCGCACACGCGATAAAAAATCCAAACACCAAAACTGCCAGTATTATTATGTACTTTTTAATGCTCTTTCGTTTTTTCATTGTTTATCAACCTAATGGATATTCCAACTATATATCCCAACAGTCCGAATTCCGACTTACCAATTGAAGGTATATTCTCCGCCTTCCTTTTCTGCCCTTTCACCGTTTGGCAAAATTATCATACAGGTAGTATTTTCCGGAACAACACATCTTAGCGAATTACCATTTTCATCGGAATGCCATTCCACTTCAATAATTCCATACTGAGTTTTCAGGGAACCTTTGGCATATGTCAACTCGCCTGCCACTTTGGGTTCAATACTGAAATATTTATAGCCCGGTCCCTTCTCGTCCGGCTTAATACCAAGTATTCCTGAATATAAATATTCACAGGCACCTGAATATGCCTGGTGATTAAGAGATCCTGTTATGGTATAAGAACCATCATCTGAATATAATAAGGTTTCCATACCTTCCGGCAGCGAGGTCTGTCCTGATGCTATTATATAAAGCAGTGATTCAGGAGTGATTGTCTCAAGCATTTTCATTGCCGTATCTGCCTGACCATTGTCACCAAGTACAGGAAGAAGGTGGTTTAAACCTGCATATCCGGTACAGAATTTATATCCTGAATACTCTGCAAGAATGGTCAGTCTTTGAGAAGCCTTTTCTCTCATTTCTTCATCAAACAGATTAAAGGCAAGTCCGAGTGCGTATCCTGTCTCTGATTCATCATATAATATGCCGGCTTCAAGAGAAGCGCCAGGTCTTATATAGTTGTCCGAATTTGCTGCAAGATAATCCACCCATTCACAAAACCGGTCAAAATTTTCAGCAAGAATATCTTTATCACCATACTGAAGATACATATTCCAGGCCAGAATAACCGGTGCATCTCCCCAACAGTTATTACCGACTCCTCCAACTCCTGCAAAAGCAATATCTGTGTACGCACCGTCAACCCGACGCTGATTCATATCTAAAATATAATCACGATAGAATTTGTCTGTATTAAAAACATATGATGCAAAATTTGATGCAATCTGAACATCTCCGGCCCAGCCTAATCTCTCATCTCTTTGATTGCAGTCTGTAGGCTTACCTACAAAATTACTGTAAAGACTGAATTTTGCATTTTCATACAGTCTGTTAATAATTGCATTTGAACATTCAAACTGTCCTATTGCTTCAAGGTTTGATGACAGCATATTGGCTTTAATTGCTTCAACAGGAATCTTCTCCTGCACTAATGAATCTGGCAACTGACAAATTGGCATCAAATTCTTCAATTCCTGGTATCGGAGCATCCACTGATACATTTGACGATCCGTCTCCATCGTCACCACAACCACTAAGAATAAATGCACAGGTTATGACAAGAAGACATGCCGGTACAAAATGTCTAAATAATCTTTTTTCCTATTCTTCTTTATTTCGTTTTTGTTTGTTTTAACACTCATTTTTATTCACCAAATAATTCCTTATTAGAAATTCATATACACATAGCTTGCCACGCCATTCATTGACATTATGCTCCATATCAGAAGCACGGCTACCAATAACGTATTCCATATATTTATCTTACATTTTCCTGAATACTGGATTGAGTTTGGTGCAAAAAAGATAATGATAGTCAGTACCACCAGTATAACGACCGGCAAAATATATATACCATATTCCCATTTATCAAGTCCGGCAACTTTAATCACATACCAGAGTTCATCTATGTTAAAGCAGTTTGCAAGTCCCTGACTTAACCTAGGGAACCACCACTCTCCAAGTGAACTGATATATCTCATTGCCGATTCCAGGGTAGGCTCTCCAAAGAATATCCAGGTTACATTTATAAATAAAAAGGTTAATGCAACCTTAAACACATGGATAATCCTGCCAAGAACCGGACCGTATTCCTTTTTAGTTCTGTCTGCATACTTCTCTTCATGTCTCATCCTTACAAACCTTGTGATGACATACATTCCGCCATGCAGAATTCCCCATATAATAAAATTGATACCGACACCATGCCATAGTGCGCTTACCATGAATACAATCATGAAATTAAGATACATTCTGGCTTTGCCTTTTCTGTTTCCGCCAAGCGGAATATAAAGATATTTAGTAAAGAATTTGGTCAGCGTTATATGCCATCTTTTCCAAAAATCTTCAATACTTTTTGCCTTGAACGGTGAATTGAAATTGACTGGCAGCTCAATTCCAAACAAAGCTGCGATTCCCATTCCCATATCACAGTATCCGGTAAAGTCAAAATAAACCTGAAAGCCATAGGACAATACTATAATCAAGGCCTCTCCGGTATGAATCGCATTTGGATTATCATATCCAAAGGACGCAACTGCTGCCAAAGTATCTGCAATAATAACCTTCTTAAAAAGTCCAAATGTAAAGAGCATAACTGCTCTAAATATAGTCTCAGCATCTATTTTGCTTTTACCTTTGGGGTAAATATTATCGCTTTTGGTATCCGGCACCATAATAGGTCCCTGCATAATTTTAGGGAAAAATACCATCCAAAACGAATATTCCGTAAAATCGATCTTTTTAATTGTTTTTCTGTAGGATTCAACCACAAGTGCTATCTCGCAGAAGGTATAATAGCTTATTCCGGTAGCTTCAATAGTGAACCCTTCAAATATAAGCGGTGTGTATTTTTGTACGCAAAGAAGCAGGATATCAAATACAACACCTGCAATCATCCATCTTTTTGATTTTAAGGATGTGAATATTTTAGATATAAAGAAATAATTAAGTCCAAGACTCACTAAAAAAATAGGAGTTGATTTATAATAACTCACGGCATAAAAAACCAGTGTTTCCAAAGAAACCAGTCTCATTGCCCAGTCTGCTTTTCCTCTCTTAACCAGAGGCCAGTATGTAACTAATGCTATCGGAATAAATAAAAATAGCATTTCAAATGTATTAAAAGACATAATATATATTAACCTAATAAATACTTCTTATTATTTTTTTGCTATAATTATAGCATGAATGCTTAAAACAAAAAATAGAGTATAAGGAATAGATTATGAACTCAACTGCCAATAACTACAGCACAAATAATTCCACTCCAAATTTGAACAGAAATACTGGTTTAGATATTGCCAGAATAATTGCAATGATAGCAGTAGTATTTCTTCATTCATCTCAAACATCAATTATCAAGATGTTTACATCTTTCTGCGTACTTCTCTTTGTTATGGTAAGTGGAGCTCTCTGGCTTGATGAAAATAACTCCGTTTCTTCAAGTAAACTTATCAAAAGCATTATACGAATTGTCGTTGCCTTTATCTTTTGGTCAACCATTTATACTATTCTTGCTCCTGAAAGCAAAGGAGTGTACAGTTTCATTAGGCAAATCATCATTGGTCCATTTCATTTCTGGTATTGCTATATGATAATTGGACTGTATGCTATTCTTCCAATATTAAAACAAATACAAAAAAACAAAAAGATATTCATATATTTTTTCATCATCAGTTTCCTCACAGCTATACTATTACCTACGTTATCCGCTATAGCCCCATTGTCGGGTTTTATAGAAATAATTGACAGATCACAAATTTGTATTGGTCTTGGTTACGTATTTTACTTTATTCTGGGTTATTTTCTGAATCAGTACAAGTTGCCAACTATTATCAAAATAATTTCTTGTCTTTTAGGAATAATTTCTTTTATTGCCATGTTCTTTACAAATCTTGGTGCGGATTTTAACATTTTAAGAACATTCTATGTATCTGCTATTTTCATCTTTTCTATCGAACTCGGGAAACTTATCAAGTCTCCTAAAATGAAATCTGTCATTGCTTTTTTTTCAAAACAATGTTTCACTGTCTATTTAATACATATACTAATTCTTTATTTATTAGGTCCATTTATTGCGAACTATACAGACAACGAGTTTTTATTTTGTAGTCTAATTGTTTTATTCAGTTTTGCTTGTGCAGCAATGCTAAATATAATTTGGAAATATATTGTCAAAGCCTCGAACATATGCATAACTAAACAATAAGGATATAGGTTGTATGAGTAATTTTAATCTTCGTTCAATTGAATCTTCGGATATGCTCACCATTTTGGAATGGTCAAACGATTCTGAAACAAGAAAACAATCGTTCAATTCATCTCCAATCTCTTTAGAAGAACATAAAGCCTGGTTTAACCGAAAGCTTGCTTCTGTATCTGAGAAACAATGCTATTTTTATATATTGGAGAATGACAGCACTCCTATTGGTTCTATTCGACTTGACCCAATCAATGAAGAAAAATCTTCCTATATCATCAGTTATATGATAAGTCCCAAGCAAAGAGGCTTAGGCTATGGCACAAAAATAATAAAATCCCTCATCGATTTACTCGATGAAGGATTTATAATAGCTAAACCTGTATCATTACTGGCCTATGTCAAACCCGGTAACAAAGCCTCTATTCGCTGTTTCCAAAAGCTTGGGTTTGAACAAAAAGATAAAAACATATCTGATTCTGAATTAGTATTTCATTTAAGCATTTGCTGATTCTATTTCATAATCATCTGGCCAACAATTACTCCAATCTTAATACGACCAAGTTTTAGTCACCCTTATGAAGATTTGGTATTACCTGAGTCTTCAGGAATTTAGAAAAATTCTCAGCATATATCGCACGCCCATTTTCGTTAAGGTGTATTCCATCTAAAACAGTATCATTAAAGTTGTAAACATCTATTCCTGTATCTGCATGCTTGAAAATATATAGTCCAAGAGCATTTGCTACACTTTCCATTGTTCCATTATAATCTGCTGCTGTTCCCGGTCCATTATCAAGTGTATAAGTATTTCCTACATATTCACCATTATCTCGATATAATTCAATATAGGTTGTCTGACAAAGAACAATTGCTGCATTGGGATTAATAGCCTGCAAATCATAAATCATCATTCTCAGGCCACCTTCATATGTAAAAGGATCATTCAAGTCATCCATATTTACACGCATTCTTCCTGCAAGAAAATCATTTATACCATATTCAATCACAAAAATATCTGATTTCTTAATATCTTCAGCGTGTTCACTAATAATTGTCTTTGCTTCACAAGCATATATATGATCAATAGTAATTTTTCCTGCCAATATCTTTGTTACTGCCAAACCACACTCTCCGTCAAAGGTATCATCATATGGCGAGCCATTTCTTGGAACAGAAGCCGGAGTTCCTCCAATTGCTATGTTGTACACTTTCGCATCAAGCTCTTTAGCAACAAGCTCACATATTCCTGTTTCACCTCTGAAATTATCCAAAATGCTGTCACCTAAAAAGGTAATCTGCACTCTGCCATCATTATTTACATCTAATTTTTGTTCAGGTGCAGGTGTCTCATTTTGATTTTCGGGTGCTTTCTGTGTCGGATCTACAAATATATTCCCTGAACTCTCCTCTGAAGCAACTTCCGCAGGCTTTTCCTCTGCATATACATTCGAGTTTTCTTCACCCTCGTACTTATTCTCTTTAGCATTTTCGAGCAGTGTAGCTACATTTTGGTTTTCTTCAGAGTTTCCGAGCAGGCTCTGAATTCCCTTAAATCCAAGATATCCTACACTAATCACACCTATTACAGCAAATACCACTATTATTATGCTTAAAGGTTTGCTTATTTTTTTCTTATCATTTGAACCCATTTCTTCTCCTTTCTCTCACAATTAACTGAGAAATTCATATCGCATCGGAGTTCCTCTTTTAATATCCTCTTTGGCCTTTCTTCCAAGAATATCCTTCCAGAATTTTGGTGCCATGCCATCTCCCGGCCTAATTACTCTGACATTTTTATCAGTTATAATATCACCTTTTTTAATATCTTCAACACAGAAAATGGATTTCCTAAAGTGCAGGCTGTCCAATTCCTGAGAAGTAGGACCATATGAAACAGTTCCTACAGCCTTCTCACATTCTCTTATCATTTTAACCATTTCCTTAAATTCAGCAGGCTCCATGGAGAAGGAAGAATCCGGGTTTTCAATTTCCCTGCTTAAGCAAAAATGCTTTTCAATAATACATCCGCCAAGCGAAACGGCAGTTATAGCTCCAAGGAATCCCATAGAATGGTCCGATAACCCCGCCGGTACATCAAAGCTTTCTGATATATCATTAATAGTTGTAAGATTCATTTCATCCGTAATAGCAGGATATGCACTTGCACATTTAAGCAACGCAAGCTGGTCATTTCCCATCCTTCTTACAGCATCTACAGCCTCCTCAATTTCGTCTTTAGTCGCAAGACCCGTTGACATTATTATTGGCTTGTTTTTCGAAGCAACATATTCAATTAAGGGAATATCAACCAGTTCAAAAGAAGCAATCTTATAGAATTCAACTCCCAGATCTTCAAGAAAATCAACCGATGATCTGTCAAATGGTGTTGAAAAGAAGTCAATACCGACTTTTTTTGCTTCTTCCATTAATTCTTTTTGCCACTCCCAGGGTGTAAATGCCTTTTGATACAAATTATAAAGGTTTTCACCTTCCCAGGTTCCGTTGTCAATGTGAAAATATTTATTATCACAATCGATAGTGAGGGTATCTGCCGTATAAGTCTGAATCTTAATGCAGTCTGCACCTGAGTCTTTGGCTGCATGTATTATCTTCTTCGCATTTTCTATACTGCCTGCATGATTTCCACTCATTTCTGCAATAATATATGCTGGATAACCTTTTCCTATTATTCTATTTCCAATTTTAATTGTTTTACTCATATTCTTTTCCAACTGCAATACTTAACGCTTTAGGTATAGTATCTATTTTAACATGTTTGTGATTTCCACCGCATTCACCATCCAGTGTCCACACCATTGAATCTGAGTCAATATCGAAGGTCCTTGATGCTCCGTAATACATATACTTTGTGTCGAATTTTGAATTCATAAGTGAATATATTATATGACTTATATCACCGGGGTTCTTGGGATACTTAATAAAAATATACTCCATCAAGCCATCATCAAGTTTTGCTCCTTTATCTTTTCTCTTGATAACTCCCGCTATACTTAGGGCATTGGTTATCATTCCGACAAGGAAGTCATCTTCTATTGTTCCATCATCAACTCTGCATTTCATATGTATGGGATGCATATCCTTTAATTCTTTAACACATCCCATAAGATAAGCAAGATATCCTAAAGAATTCTTAGCCTTTTGCGGAGTAGCAAAGCTTAAATCAGTCATTATTCCAAAGGCTGCAACATACGTAAAGTACTCTTTATTAAACTTTCCTATATCAAGATGTCTTATCTTTCTTGATATAAGTGTTTTAACTGCTGTCTTTGATTTAATTCCAAGATTACTAGCATAGTCATTTGTTGAACCGGCAGGAAGATATGCTACAGGAACACTCAGTTCATATTTCATCAAAGCATTCACAATTTCATGAAGTGTTCCATCACCACCTCTAACCGCAAGCATGTCAAAATCATCTTCTAAATGCTTACCAAGGTATTTGGTTGCATCACCGTTAGCTTTGGTCTGATATACTACTATATCGCAGTTTCTTCTTCCAAGTTCATATAAAATCTTCCCGAACTTTTCCTCACGATTTCTTGAAACACCCGAAACCGGATTGTATATAAGTAATATTCTCATTTAACAAATCCTCTATTTGACTATAAATATACTTTTACTATACAATATATTCATTGATTATTATCATACAATAATATTAAGAATGTATTAAAATTGTATTAAGAACATATTGATAATAAACCACATCACTTTTATTATATCATATAATAATTGCAAAAAACAAAGAGGTATGATATGAGCAGCT
Organism: Lachnospiraceae bacterium; assembly: GCA_024403415.1. Lineage (GTDB taxonomy): Bacteria > Bacillota > Clostridia > Lachnospirales > Lachnospiraceae > JAILLW01. Next base: position 126,941 of record JAKSRY010000002.1, on the reverse strand, counting down.
TATTGGATAAATGCCCTGTTTTTTCCTTCAAGGAATTGGGGGATGAGCGGGGAAACTTGATAGTAATTGAAGGAAATCAAGACATTCCTTTTGAAATCAAAAGAGTTTTTTATATGTACGGTTCAGATGCAACTGTTGTTCGCGGACAGCATGCCAACAAATGTTCGACATTTATCCTCATTAATGTTGCAGGTACATCCAAAGTCCGTATTACTGATGGAAATGAAGAACAAATCATTAATCTCGACAAACCTAAAACAGGAATACTTATTCCACCGATGGTTTGGAAGGATATGTATGATTTCTCACCAGATTCTGTTCTTTTAGTATTAGCTGACACACATTATGATGGAAATGAATATATTAGAAATTATGATGATTATCTCAAAATAGTAAACAGTTCTATATAGGTAAAAATAAAAAAGGTCAAAACATATGCTAATGCTTTGGCCTTCTTTTACAATGTTAATCTTAATTCATATATACCTATTCAACGATTTCTTTAATCTTTTTAACCATATATTCAAGCTTTTCTTCTGTCATTCCCGGATATACCCCAATCCAAAAAGCATTATTCATAATGGTATCTGTGTTTTCAAGCGATCCTACTACACGATATCCTTCACCTGTAGCTCTCATTTCATCAAAGCATGGGTGTTTGATAAGATTTCCTGAGAATAACATTCTTGTCTGGATACCGGCTTCTTCAAGATACTTAACAACAGCATTCCTATCAACTCCATCGAGACAGGTCATAAGGAATCCAAACCATGAAGGATCTGAATTTTCGCATGGTACCGGCAAAATAAGCCTTCCTGCATCCTGAAGTTCTTTAAGACCATTGAAAAGATATTTATAATTCTCTTTTCTTCTTTCAACAAAGGAAGGAAACTTTTTAAGCTGTGCGCAGCCTACAGCTGCCTGCATATCAGTAGCTTTAAGATTATAGCCAAAGTGTGAATAAACATATTTATGGTCATATCCTAATGGGAGCTCTCCATACTGTTTATCAAAACGATGACCACAGAAATTGTCTTTTCCTGAAGGACAAATGCAATCACGTCCCCAGTCTCTCATAGAACGAATACATCTGTGAAGCAGCGGATTATTGGTATATACGGCACCACCTTCACCCATTGTCATATGATGTGGTGGGTAAAAAGATGATGTACCGATATCCCCTATTGTTCCGGTAAACTTAGTAACTCCATCAATGGTATACTGGCTTCCAAGTGCATCACAATTATCTTCTACAAGCCATATATCATGTCTGTCACAAAATTCTTTTACTGCTTTAAGATCAAATGGATTACCAAGAGTATGCGCCATCATAACTGCCTTGGTCTTTTCAGAATATGCTTCTTCAAGCTTAGTCACATCGATATTATACTGTCCAATTGTAACATCTACAAAAACTGGAACAGCACCGAACTGAATAATTGGAGTAACAGTTGTCGGAAAACCTGCTGCAACCGTAATTACTTCATCTCCACGTTTAATTCTCTTGTCTCCAAGAAGTGGAGATGTTAATGCCATAAACGCATTCAAGTTAGCTGATGAGCCTGAGTTAACAAGTGAAACATACTTAACACCAAGATATTCACCAAGCTGTTTTTCAAACTGGTCTGTATATCTTCCGGATGTAAGCCAGAACTCCAGGGCTGAATCGACAAGATTGGTCATCTCCTCACTGTCATATACTCGTGAAGCATAAGGAATTCTGTCACCCTCCTTAAAATCTTTTTTCTTATTATGAAAGGTATCACAATATTCTTTAACTTCTGCAAGTATTTTTTCTTTAGCTTCTGCTTCTGTCATATTTTCAAACATATATATTTATCTCCCACTATTAATAAACTCTTCAATCTGTCGATCTGTACAGGCTTCAATATCACCTTTATTAAGGTATACCGAATACCATTCAACCAGTTTGTCCATTGTTGTATTTATATCCCACACTGGATGCCAGTCAAAGGTTTTCTTTAATTTATCACAATTCAATTTAAGAAAACCGGCTTCATGAGGACCACCATCATGTTTGTTAATCCACTTCAACAGAGGTCTTGGATTTCCTTCGCAATCGGAAAGACTCAATTTATTCCACTTTTCACAGAACATATCTGTCAAATTACCGGTATTAACATTACTGTCATCATCAGGACCGACATTATAATTTCCCATATACTTTCGGTCTTCAAACTGCTCCTTTGCAACCATCAGATATGCAAAAAGAGGCTCAAGCACATGTTCATAAGGTCTTGTGGAATATGGGTTACGTACAATTATATCTTCCATATTCGCCGCAGCTCTGAAGCAGTCAGGAATAATTCTGTCTGTTGCAAAATCACCACCACCTATTACATTACCTGCTCTGCAGGTTGAAATTCTGGCAGGTCCAAGATCATCAACCAAATTTTCTTTACAGGTTTCAGGATTGAAAAATGACTGGATATAGCTGTGCGTAACCAGTTCCGAACAGGATTTGCTGTTAGAATACGGATCATAGCCATCAAGGTAATCTGTTTCCACATATCCTCTTTCCCATTCGTTGTTTTTATATACTTTGTCGGTAGTAACATTTACAACCGAACGAACTGACTTAGTGTTTCTGCAACATTCAAGAACATTCACTGTCCCCATTACATTGGTCTCATAGGTACCAACCGGATTACTGTAGGATTCACGAACAAGCGGCTGTGCTGCCATATGAATAACAATCTCGGGACATTCCTTTTCAAAGACAGCCTTTAAGGCTTTAAGATCCCTTACATCTCCAATGTATGAGTTGATTGAGTTTTCGATATTAAGAGTGTTAAATATAGAGGGATTAGTCGGCGGCTCAAGTGCAAAACCGGAAACCTTTGCTCCCATCTTCGTCAAAACTCTGCATAACCAGCTTCCCTTAAATCCTGTATGCCCGGTAATAAGTATCTTTTTATCCTTATAAAAATATGATAATTGTTCAAAACTATACATATCACATACCTTTTCAATGTTATACTATCAACATGTTGTAACCCTTCTCAATGGTCTTTTAGCCATCTAATTCCAGGTTTTCCAAGGGGCATTTCCTTTAGCCCACATTGCTTCAAGCATCTGCTTTTCTCTGAGAGAATCCATACATTGCCAAAATCCCTCATGTCTGTAGCTCATCAGTTCACCTTCTGCTGCAAGCTTTTCAAGCGGTTCCTGCTCAAATACGGTAGTGTCATCCTTAAGATAATCAAATACAGAGGGTTCCAACACCATAAAACCTGCGTTAATAGGTGATTCATCCTTATCTTTCTTCTCTCTGAAGGACTTAACTGCGCCTATTTCACTTATATCAAGAACACCCTTTTCCTGCTTCTGAATTACAGCTGTAAGAGTGGCCTTCTTGCCGTGACTCTTATGGAATTCTACAAGATCTGCAATATTAACATCACATACTCCATCCCCATAAGTAAGCAAAAACGGTTCATCCCCAATATATGGCTTAATTCTTAAAATACGTCCACCTGTCATTGTGTCAAGACCTGTATCCACGCAAGTCACCTTCCAAGGATCAGTATTTGTCTTGTGAACAGTTATTGCATTTTCTTTGGTAAAATCAAATGTTATGTCAGAATTCGTAATATAATAATTGTTAAACCATTCTTTAACCATATGCTGCTTATAGCCACAGCAGATAATAAACTCGTTAAAACCAAAATGAGAATATTCCTTCATAATATGCCAAAGAATAGGCTTATCACCTATTTCAATTAGAGGTTTCGGTTTAATAATCGATTCCTCAGCTATTCTTGTTCCTTTTCCACCTGCTAAAATAACAACCTTCATAGTTTTCCTTTACTGTCCAAAATTAATAAAAGTTTCCCTATATGCTCCTGCATTACCTATATCATATGACTCGCCATCGGGAACAAAGGCCATCATGCCCTTCTGTTCCATCACAAATGCAAGCGATGAGGTCAACTGAATTTCACCATTTTCACGAATATTATCTTCAACCATAACATTTAATCTGTCATAGACATCTTTAGTGATAATATACGCCCCAAAAGCAGCATAATAATTTTCTCTTGAAGCAGTGGTAGACATCGAAAGGAAATCTTGTGCATAGTCACAATCAGGTTTTTCACTGATACGTGTTATTTTCATAACATCCTGCTCTTTATTCTCCCATACACCTGCAAAGATACCATAATGAACCACATCTTTAAGTGGAATACTATGAACTGCTATCATCCCGGTTCCATACTTGTCATATGCATCGATCAACTGTTTTGTACATGGAATAGCTGTATTGCTCTGATAGATAGTGTCTCCAAGTAACAACAGTATCGGCTCACCATTTGTAAATTCCCTGCTCTGATAAACTGCATGTCCAAAACCGGACTGTTCTTTTTGTATTACAAAAGAAATCTTATTTCCTATTCGTCTTATCTGTTTTTCATATTCTCGCATCTGAAGCGACAACTTCGCGTAATGCTCTTCTGATAGGGGTTCCTTAAAATATTTCTCGTAAAAAGGCTTTTCCTCTTCATTAATAATGAGACATATTTCTTCAATACCGATATTATCAAGTTCCTCAAGTAAAACTAAAATAGCTGGTTTAACCAAACCATCTTTATCTATAACCGGGCAAAATTCCTTCTTAATTCCTCTTGTTGCAGGATACAGTCTTGTTCCAAAACCCGCTACCGGAATAACGGCCTTTTTAACAGCTGACGCGGGCTTAAGCGTCAGTTTGTAGGCGGTCATTCCTCTTTCATTTTGAAGATAATCAACCAATTCCTTTTGCGACTGTTCATCCTTTGCAAGTATCTGAACAGTGCCATCGCCCTGAGAACCTACTCCCTTTGCACCAAAACTTAATGCCTTAACCCTCTCATCATCAAAAACAGAATGTAACACCGGAGCTGTCAATTCTTCCGGACACATAGGCTTAAGTTTTTCATCAAACATTCTTTGGGCTTCTTTCATAAGTTCACCCAAAGATAAAGCATCGCCACTTTCCATATACTTTATTGCGCGTCCCGTAATCTCCTGATTTTTCTCACCAAGAACATACTGAACCTCTTTTTCCATATCATTATGTGGAAAAGGATATGCTCTGTTCAAGTCAGCAAGAATTTTAACTGTATTTTTTTCTGCCATCAAATCTGCAAATACATAATACAATGGACCGCCAAGTTTGATACGGTCTACTTCAATCTCATTTCCATCAAATACCATGGAAACAGGATTCACACCAAAGGCACATGCCTGGTCAAGTCGTCCGCATCTTGAAGGCGTTCTCTGCTCTCCCCAGTAAGCTATATTCATAACTCCCTGCGTATTAAGATGGAGTCCATATAATTCATTAAATGCCTTAGCAACAAGAACGCAAACTGCAGCGCTCGATGAAAGTCCACTTTTCATTGGAAGTGTCATGGAAGTAATCTCAATGCTTACACCACCAACATGGTACCATTCACACATATACGAAGCTACTCCGGCAACATATGAGAAGAACTCACCGCTTTTGGCAGTTTCTTTTAATGTTTTTACATCCATAGGACTTGAAAACGAAACCTCCGGTATTGAATCTATATTACACTTAAATTCAAAATCATCGGATTTTTGCGCCAATGCAGTTATTCCCTGTTCAATACCTGTGACTATGGAACGACCTGGTACTATGGCTGAATTCATATTCTTATGTTGTCCGGCCCAGTCGGTATGCTCTCCAAAAAGGCACAACCTTCCGGGCACAAATATTTCAATTACTTTTGACATTTATATATTTTCTATCCTTCCATCTTTGTATGGTTTTGATATCAATTAACCTTTACGATATTTTAAGATACAATAGATGGCTCTCATTCCATCCTTCAATCCTATTTTCTTACCTTCCGATTTGGTCCTTGGATTATAAGATATGGGAACTTCATAAATTCTGATTCTCTTCTTTGAGATTTTAGCTGTAATTTCCGGTTCAAAACCAAATCTGTTTTCCATAATATCAACTGACTGTATGATATCTCTTAAAAAAGCCTTGTAACATGTTTCCATGTCTGTCAGCTTCTGATGTGTAAAAATATTGGAAAGACCGGTCAGGAATCTGTTAGCAAGACGATTTGCAAGATATCCCTTAGCCTTGGCATTAAGAAATCTTGAGCCATAACATACACGTGCCTTACCGGATGCAATGGGTTCAACAACTTTAGGATACTCATGGGGCTCATACTCTAAGTCTGCATCCTGAACTATAACTATATCTCCAGTAGCATGAGCAAAACCGGTTCTTAGTGCGGCGCCCTTACCGCCATTAACTTCATGATATACTACCTGGTCAACAATCGGCTCTATCTTTTCCCTTACTATGTCTGTAGTACCATCTGTACTTGCATCGTCAACCACAATAATTTCAAGTTGCGGAACCTTAACTTTCTTAACTTTGTTAACAATATTTATTATATTTTCCTTTTCGTTATAACAGGGTATTACTACTGTAAGCTTATAATTCTTAATATCCATTACTACTCCACCCATCAATTCTCTTTATTTTGATACAACAATAATTATGCTTGTCTATGAGCAAATCTTCTTTAAGCACTCTTTTCATTATAATATAAAAACACATAATAAAAAATAAATTTTAATATACATTCAGACTAATATTAATTAATCATTGCTCTTACACCACTCTCAAAAGAGATTTGAGGAACAAAACCTGTATCTTCGGTAAGTTCTGAAATATCTGCCACAAGATGCATAATCTGAAGTTGACCATATTTAACTTCTCCAAAACCAACATTTTTAAGAGTGGTTCCTTTAGGATTTCCTTTTCTTTCATCCACCAGAGTGCACACCTCTTCAATAAATTCTCGAAGTGGCCTTCCGACTCCTGAACCTATAGGATATACTTTACCGTTCTTACCCTTTTGTGCAACCAGAAGAAGAGCTTTTGCAACATCATCACAATGAATAAAATCCCATATCTGAATTCCTTCTGAGGTAGCAAAATGTTTTCCCGCCATCAGACTTCTCAAAAGACTTGACATAAGCGTCTGTTGGGTATCATTAGGCCCGTAAGAGCTCAGTATTCGTACCCAGTTATGTTCCATTTCAAGCTGATTGGCTCTTATTCTGCTCATACCACCTGCTGCAAGCTTTGCAACCCCATATGGCACTTCAGGATTAACAGGTGTATCCGAGGCAAGCGGAACATTAACACGTCCATACTCTGCCTGGGATCCTGTTCCAATGAATTTTTTGCATTTCAACTTAGAAGCAAGGTTAATGGCATCTATAGTATATTCAATATTATCTATATGTGCTTTCACATCATTTCTTCCGGCGTGAGTAGTTGCTGCCCACGCTATATGAAAGAAATAGTCACATTTTTCATCTATAGGATCGTAATTTTTTAATTCATCAAGAGCACACTCCACAATTCTCACATGTTCGTCTCTTGGAATTATATCAAGTCTTTTTGAGCCCGGGTTGGCAAATGCCAACACCTCTATATCTTTATCAATACAATTTTTAATAAGTGCTACCCCTATCATTGAAGTAGCTCCGGTCATTGCTATTTTCACAATTGTCTCTCCATTCTGTCTTATCCCTCAGAATAGGCTCCCACATCTATGAGTTTCTGAACCCTTTTCTCATAATCCTCTTGGTTTTCGTGCCATTCCTGAAGACTATCATGCCAACTGGCATATTTACCATCTCCACGATGATCTTCAAGCGAATATTTATTTTTCAAATATTCTCCTAAATAACGAGTTATCTTTTGGGCTGAAAAAATATGATAATGCATATAATCAGATGAATAATCCGTGTTCTCATCAATTCCTATCTGATTTTTAACCTCATATAAATCTAGAACAGTCTTTCCTTCATCCTCTAAATATTTTTTAATAAAGCCTGCCCTGTCATGCTCTTCCAAATCCTCTTCACTATCTTTATATGGCGGTATAGTATATATAACCCAGCAGCCTGCTTCATCGGCTGTTTTAATCAACTCATTCAACAATTCAATTTCATTATCAGGAAGCCTGTAATCACTATCACGCTCTCTCAGCATCGTGGTATCACCTTCCGGATAAACATATACCAAACAATTATATCCCTTATTAGGATTACTTCTGGAATAATTCCAGTTTTCTAATTTAATCTCCCCATGCTTATGATAATACATTAAGTCAAAATAATACTGCCACCGTTCATTCTCATCTTGAACAATGGTATCTATCAAATGCTTCCTATTGATTGAATTCTTGTACCCGTCAGTATTATATCGTATAACTTTATCATTTCCTTCAAAGGATTCGGCTGTACATCCAAATAGAAATGATGCAAGATCAATAACCATCACTTCGGGAGACTGTGTTTTCATACATTCATAAATAGCAAACTGCATTGCATCTTCAAACATCATGTTCGTACACAAATCATAAGATGTTATCCCATATTCCTCCCACAGTAGCATTGGTGCATAAGCTGAAAATGTACTACTTGTTCCAATAATAACCACATCTACAGTATTATCATTTTCGGCATAGAAACCTGTCATATTTCTACCTGTATGACTAAGATTATCCCTAGTTGCATATGTTATATGTAAAAAAAGATAGCCTGCACCTAAAAGGAAAATTATTATTCCAAGGATTGACAATAATGCCTTCTTCATACATAACTCCTAGAACTGAATATATACAAAAGGATGTGTAAATGTACCTAACCCATACTCTCCAAACAAAAGAATAAGTGCAATAAAAGCTAATAGGATTAACATTCTGAATACACATGGCTGTTTCTTTAATAGCTCTTCTATTCGCATGCTCTTCTTATATCTTAATATGCTGACGATAAACAGAATCAGTATACCTGTAATTAATATCCAAAAATCTCGTTTCTCAAACCCTTCGCAATAAATACCATACTCTGATACCCTTGCAAAATCTGGTCTTTCAAAAATCCCCTTAATGAATCTGAAAAAATCAGAAACCGATTGTACCCTGAATAATATCCAGGATATCGTAACCAGTATAAAGGTAATAACTGTCTGTAGCAGTTTATAACCAAATGAATCAACTTTCCACTTCAATTTATGGGTTATTCTATCTTTTGGGGGACCGGTTAATCTTCCAATCACCTGATACACACCGTGCATTAATCCCCATAAGATATATCTCATTCCAGAGCCATGCCATATGCCACTTATGATAAATGTAATCATAAGATTAACATAGGTTCGCATTTTACCTTTTCGACTGCCACCGAGAGGTATATATATGTAATCCTTAAGCCATGTACTAAGTGAAATATGCCATCTTCCCCAAAAATCCTTAATACTCCGCGAAAAATATGGAGTATTAAAATTATCTGTAAGGTTAATTCCCATTATTTTTGCTATACCAAGTGCAATCATCGTATAAGCAAGGAAATCCGTATATATCTGTATTGAGTATGCAAGTGCTCCCAGTACAAGCATTATACTGCCCTGATTATAAAAATCATCGAAAACATAATCAGAAAAAATAGTTACCCTGTCGGCAATAACCATCTTTACAAAGTAACCAAATATCATTAATGCAGCACCATCAAAAAGCGTCTCAAATGAGAACAGTCTTCTATGATTCATTTCCTTAATCTGAGGAAGGAAGCTTTTAGCTTTTTCAATGGGTCCTTCAAGTAGCATAGGAAAAAAACATACAAAAAGAGATAACGATATATAATTATGCTCTCGATTTTTTGGATTGTTATATGTATCTATGAGATATCCAATACTTCTAAATGTAAAAAAAGAAATACCCACCGGCAAAATCAGATTTTCAAAAAGAGAGCCCATCCCTATTTTACTAAAGATGAATGAAGAATATTTGAACAATACCAGCGTAAGGCAGCATAAAACTACTGAGACAACCAGTATCACTTTCTTTCTATCTTGATATTTTTCCATTAAAAAACCTGAAAGATAGATTACTCCTGTCATAACAAATGGGATTATGGCATAGACCAAATCGCTTTGAATATAAAAATAATAGCTTGCTGCAAGAAGAATAAAACTTCTTAACTTCTTAGGACAAACATAATATATACATAAAGTTATTATTAAAAATAAAGCAAATTCGATTGATACAAATGACATATAACTTTACTTCGTTCTCCAATCAATATATCCAAATGCTCTTCCCGGCATTCCGGATATCATAACCTTTTCTTTAACATCCGCTGTAACAAGCGCAGTTGCTCCAATCACTGCTCCTTCATGAAGCGTTACCCCTCGAAGAATTACTGCCTTAACTCCTATCCATACATGATTTTCGATATTTACAGCTTTAGGTTCATTTGCCCGTTCACCCTCTTCATTAAATACAGGATGAAAATCACTGTCAAAAATAATAGAGTCTCTAGAAATCAAAACATCATTTCCAATATTTATTTCCTTCTCGGCAACTATTGTTGCTCGCGTATTAAGATATGACTGTCCGATTGTTATTTTAGCATTTGGATGTGCCTGAATCATCGCTCCGTAGGCAACCATAACATGTCCGTTTACTTCAAGTACCGAATTCTCATGAAGCTGAACATAAGCCTCTTCATGTGAGCCCTTAACTTTTCCTATGCATACATTTAGATTGGCATGAAGAATAAGACATGCTCCCTTTTTAAGTTCAATCCTGGCTCCTCGATAGGGTATAAGTTTAGCCCCTTTATCTCTTTTTACTTTTTTACATAGATAGTTATAGTATATGAACTTAATTATATTTATCTGAAATATCTTTTTCATATTATTTGCTCTTTCTCTCAATGCATTCAACTATGTCTCCAATGCACTTAAACTTTACCATATCGTCAAGATCAAAATTCACACCAAATTCTTCCTCAATTGACAACATAATCTGAACATTGGCCAGTGAATCCCAACCATCAACATCTTTAGCTGCAGATGTTTCATCAATCACAATTGAATCATCATCAAAGAAATCTCTCAATATTTCACATATCTTTTCTATAGCTGACATATTAACAACTCCTACATATTTCTTCTTAAATTAAATCCTGTATTCACACCTTATAAGCTAATTCTTAAATCTGCATGCCTCATATTCTTCACGGTCAAGAAACGGATACATATCATCAAGTTCAGGTGATACAATTCTTCCATCCGGAAGAACTTTTGATGAAAGTTTGGGTTCAAAAAACTGTTTATCATCCACCTCAACTTCTATAAATACAGGGCCATCCTTCAGAAATGCCTCCTGCATTTTATCCCGTACATCATTAAGGTCATCTATAAGAATATATGGGATATCATATGCATAGGCTATCTTCTTAGCATCCGGAAAAGACAATCCGTTTCCATCACTTACACCTACCATTGGTGGATTAAAAAGATTTGTCTGTGTCTGACGTATGGAATGATATCCATTATTGTTAAGATAAAATATTTTAAGATTAAGTCTGTTATATACTACCGTCTGCAGTTCCTGGAGGTTCATTTGAAAACTTCCGTCACCGTCCACGCAGATAATTCTTTCACCCTTCTTAGCAACAGCCGCACCAATAGACGCAGGAAAACCATATCCCATGGCTGCACATCCGGAGTTAGTGAACAGTCTTTGACCTTTTTTAATATCCGCTGCCTGGAAGGTTACAACGCATGCGCTGCCATTACCGCATACAACAATATCATTTTCTTCAAGAACATCAAAAAATCGCGTGGTAAACGCATATGGATTCATTGGCTTTGAAACACTAAAGAACTGTGGTCTTGTAGCCGGGTACTTCTGATTGATATCAACGCACCATTTAATCCAGTCCTTATATTTATTATCCTCCGGATTATTTTCCTCTTCTGATTTCTTTTTTGCTTCAAGTATTTTATTCAGTGAAATAAGCACATCCTTTAAGTTAGCATGTACAGGCATGTCTACATCTACAGTTGGCTTATGAAGTTCATTTTCATCTATATCAACTACAATCTTATATGCATTCTTTGCAAACTGATGATCGTTATAGCTTATGATTCTGATATTCATTCTGCATCCGAGAACAAGAAGCAGATCACAATTTTGCGCAACAAAATTGCCTCCGCGGGTTCCGACAGTTCCGGGCTTTCCGGCAAATAGCGGATGGTCTGCTTCAATAAGATCATGAGCGTTCCAGGCAGTAAGCACCGGAATATTCAGAAGATCTATGAACTCTCTGAATTCATCAAATGCACCTGCAAGTCTTACCCCTGTTCCTGCAAGAATAACAGGCTTTTTCGCTTTAGCAATCTTTTCCAAAATATCTGCCGAAATATTTTCATCATATTCGACAGTTGAAATATGATTGAGTTCACTCTTTGGCACATTATATTTTGATACTAAGTCATCACGTCTCTGAAGTTCGTCATAGGAAACATCTGACAACTCATCAAATTCCGCAGGATTAAATCCCTCCAGCTTATCCGGTTCAATTTTTGCAGCCTGTACATCGAGCGGAATATCAAGCCATACAGGTCCCTTTCTTCCTGTATTTGCAAGATACCACGCCTTTTCAAGATGATATCTTATCTTTTCGGGATCATTAACCATAACTGCATATTTTGTCATATTCTTAACAGTATCGGTTATCTGAAATTCCTGATCACCAAGCTGTCTTAAAGGAACATCGGTCGATGCCGTAGTTGTAATTCTTTTAACCTGACCGGAAATAACAAACATAGGAATAGAATCCTGCCAACCGCCAAGCACCCCTGTGATTGCATTGGTTCCACCCGGTCCGGAAGTTACACACACAAGTGCTATTCTTCCTGTCAGCCTTGCATAGCCTTCAGCTGCTATGGAACAGGCCTGCTCATGATGGTTATATATCATGTGAAGGCCTTCTTTATGTCCAAATGCATCATTCAGATGCATGGCACCACCACCTGTAACTGTAAAACCATCTTTAACTTCATGTTCAACCAGGAAGTCTGCTATATATTCCGAAAGTTTCTGCTGCATAATAATGCCTCCGCATTTATCTTTTATTTAACTCTGATGCATTATTCAAAACACAAATCAGTGTATCATCAGAATCCTGCAGATTCAGGATCCTCATCTTCCATATAATGTGAATATGTAACAAAGTCAAATTCCACATCCTTATAGTCTTCCGTAAGAACGCTGTGAATATGACGATTCAAATGTCTTGCAACACTCTTGGCAAATCCGTATTCCATCGTAGGTTCAAAATAGTTATCTTCCTTGTCAGAATATCCATCAAGTCCTGCAAGCGCTATATTTCTCACTCCGGAACGATATAATATCTTTAACATCATAAGGAACGAATTATCAAGGATATCCTCTTTTTTTTCAAGAAGCGGCTCTCTGTTAAAAATAATGGCAGCATCAGAATCTATTACTTCAACATTTGAGGTAACTATCTGAACCGCATCAGGATTGTCATGCAATTCATCTGCCATCTCCTTATATCTCCCAAGCTTTGTTATAAAAACTGCATCCACTTTAATATTTCGCGGTATGTAGTTAATTGAAACAATAAACGGCTTCTTATTCTCAATATAAGAATTAACCTTCTGTTTCTGTAATTCTATATTTTTACCCGGTCCCACAACCAGAACCTGACGATTATCAATCTCGGTATTAAGCTTAATAACAGCTTTTTCATCAACAACTGTCTCACTTACATAATCCTGATACAGTTTTTCTGCAAGTGCCTTGTCATAAAGAAGCTTACTCTCCTCCGGCTCTATTTTAGACAGTAGTTCATTGAGTTTTGATTTGGAAAGATTTCCCTTTGATTCAAAAAATGTAACATAGTTAGGGTGACATCTGTTTTCTGCAGACAGGAAAAACTTGGTCTGATATCCCCATGGTGATACTGCGTGAACCTCTTTAATCGATTCCTCTATTGCTTCTAACATTGAATTAATGTCATATTGGTATCCCTTGGCGTTGAGATATCTTCCAATCAGTTCTACAGGCGCATTTCCTGCTGACTTACCCATACCAAACAGTGTTCCGTCAACAATTATATTTCTGTCAGTCTGCTTTTCGATAAAAGCAAGACTGTTTGCATATGCAAGCTGAAGATTATTATGAGCATGAAATCCTATGATCACCTCAGGAGAAACCTCCCTGTCTAAAATTTCATAATAATGCAGCAGTTCTCCGGGGCTAAGCAAACCATATGTATCCACCATCGAAACTGCGTATGGTTTTACATCATTTACAAGCTTGATTAGTTCCATAAGTTCTTCATCCGAATAACTTGTAATTGAAACCAACTGTGAAAAAACAGCATATCCTTTATCCTTAAGCGCTTTGCAGTATTCCATAGCTTCCTGCATTTTGCTCTTCTTAAAGATTACTCTTATTCCATCTAAAAAGCACTCTTCACATGGCTGTATATATTCAAGATTGCAGGTTCCGTAATCTATCATTCCAACAACCATTCTGGGTTTTAGAACTGCTTTACCCAAAGTTTTAGCTATGGATGCAGTATTTGGGAAAATACTCCTATTGTAATCATAAGGTCTTCTGTCATCTATAAACCCAACTTCAACAATGTCCACCCCTGCCTTGGCAAGTCTTTCATAGACACTTATTAAATTATCATGGCCAAATTCCCAGTCATTGATATATCCGCCATCACGCAGAGTACAATCCAGAAGATTAATTCTATTTATATTCATATTTTATTTCAGTCCTCCGTTTATATGATAAGAGTAACTATAAGAAGTCTGAATAGTATCTCCTTCACTCAGTTCTTTATTGTTATAGCAATCAAAATATACTTTATATCTGAAGCCGAAATCTACAATTCTAGCCACCACATCATTGCTATTATAATAATTCAACTGCACAGACATATTGCATAATCCACCCTCAAGTGTCACATCTTTCATATTGTCCATAACACAGCATTCATGATAACTATTTTCTCTATAGTCTGTTAATGTTTTCGCGTTCACATTGGCTGTAACACTTGAATAATTGGTTGCAATACTTTTTTCATTTTCAACCTTAAGTAAATTGGCAGGCAATCTCACATGGTTAACTATTACATCGTCCATAGCCTTAAATTTACTTGTAACAGTCACTCCTGCATCGTTTATTACTGTTGTCTTTTCTTTTAGGAAAGCCTCTTTTTCACTATCTTGATGATATAACAGCGATTCTGTTGTAAACGAAACACTATCGCAATAACCCGCCTCCACTTTGTCAATATCAGTGATACTATCATCTATTGTTACAAAAATAGATTTATATACTTCATCTCCATGAATACTTCCTAAGTAATCATCCTCACCATATAATTTAACGACACCTTCTATATCAGATTCTTCAAAATTAATGTCCCAAATTTTTACATGTGAGTCATTCTCTACCCATATAGACGTCAAACGATAACATTTCGAATTTATACTATCATCTATAAACCATCCATACTCATAAATCAGAAAATAAGCATCCTGTTTTTGTGTTATCCTAATAGCATCATCTATAGTGGTTTCAACGTATATTTTCCCTTCTGGATATTTTTCGTTTTGGGAAAGAATAGCACCTATACACACACACGATATAATGATAATTCCTATTATATACTTATTAATACTGACCCCGCTAAAATGCTTCATTTATTAAATCCCATTTAATATAACGACAAT
Organism: Lachnospiraceae bacterium; assembly: GCA_024403415.1. Taxonomy (GTDB): domain Bacteria; phylum Bacillota; class Clostridia; order Lachnospirales; family Lachnospiraceae; genus JAILLW01. The sequence goes on along the minus strand of JAKSRY010000002.1, from coordinate 111,304 downwards.
ATTATAAGAACTATTTGCTAACAACCCTTTTTAGCCACAAAACAGATTCCTTAAATATCTTAGTTTTACAATATGTTATATAATAAAGAATCGCTGGGATTAATACACACAATCCCCCTCTGCAAACAATTCCACCAATGTCCATCTTGGTTAATTTTATGCACGCCAAATAAGTTATTCCTCCAACAATTATTGTCACTATCGCATAACAAAACTGATGAAGAAAATACTCTCGCAAACCTTTTCCAAAATAATGCTTAAAAAGAACAAACGCTGCCCAACAAAAAGCGCATATAAAAACTGTTATTAGTGTTGCCAACAAGATTCCAAAGACTCCGAAATATTTTCCTAAAAAATAGTTTAAGCTAATATTGGCTATCGTTTCTACAATTGAACGTGTCCTATTTTCCCAGAACAGCCCCGCAGCATCAGAATAAACTGCACGCATATTTCCCATATGAATCAAGTAGAAATAAATAGGAAATAACACTACAATATCCATCGGAAACATCAACTCTCTCCCCATCCACAAACTCATAAATGGTTGATATAGACACAACATGCAAATTGCCATCCATCCGCAAATCAAAAGATAAATGAAATCCAGTTGCATCATATCTTTTAGATTCTTTTCCTTTGTTTCTGTAGCAATACTGTTTCCTACTCCTCCCATTAGTGGTGCAACCACAATGGATGAAATACCTTGCAAAGCATTAAGAACATAAAAATAGTTGCCATACATCGCGGCCTGCGTAAGTCCAAGAAACATAGATATAAAGATATTATCAAAAGCATTCCTTGTTGTTCCGCAAAGTTGCCCTATAAAAAGCCCACCGACCTTGATTTTGATATTCTGCAATAAATCCTTTGGAATAGAACCATAACATTTTATTTCTGGATACATCTTATCTACAACAAAGGAAACCACAATATTATTGATAATTGTAAATATTATTGCGATTATCAAATAAACATAAAAATTATGTGTGATTATTAAAACCAGAACTTGGAACAATGACATTCCAACATATGTAACTGACTGTATATTACTACTAACATCAGTTCTTTGATATGCACTTAAAAGCGATGATTTATAAGCAAATAACCAATATGAAAATACTGTATTCATTAAAAATAACACGAATACCACATATATATTGATTTCTATAGGATATTCTCCATCAATCAACGATGTAAGAAATGGCATGATAACAATGCCTATGGCCAAAATTATCCACCCCATTACCCTATAAACCTTTTTATAAAAATTAAGTAATGCACATATTGTTTCTATGTTATCTTCGGCTATAGGCTTATACATACTAAAAACAACTGCACTTCCAAAGCCAAGTTCAACTAAACTGAGCATCATCAATATTGAAGAAAAAAGTCCGCGCAAACCCCCGTATTCTATTCCGAGTTGCCTAATAACAACGGTTTGCACAACGAATTGTGACAATAATGTCAAAAATTTATTGACGATGCCATATATGATACCCTTTTTCGCATTTGCTGCACGATTAAGTTTCATCTATATCAAAATTTATCCTCTCTTCTTCAATAACAAGTGGTCGATTCATCATTCTCTGATTCATACTTAATATATACTCACCCATTAATCCAATAAAGATAAGTTGAACAGCACCGAGAAAGAATAATCCCACCGCAATAGAAGCAGTACCCATTGAATATTCATCCCATTTAACAATCTTTATCACCAAATAAAAGATTGCCATGGCAATACTTGCCGCTGCCGCAAAAAAACCAATAAACGTAGCTAATCTTAACCCTATTTTAGTATAAGATGTGAATCCCAACATTGCAGCATCGTACAATCTATAGAAATTATTACTCGTCTTACCGGCTCTGCGTTTCTGTTGCTCATATGGGATTATTTTTTTCTTCCATCCCAGTTCAGCAACTATCCCTCTAAGGAAAGGAGTAGGATCTTTCAGATCTTTAAGAACATCAATAAACGCTCTGTCGTATAAACCAAAACCTGTAAAATGTTCAATCTGTTCAACATCTGACATCTTCTTGATCATTCTGTAGTAAATTGATCTGAAGAAATACATGATTCGCTTCTCTTTAGATTTGATTTTTTGGCCGATAACAATTGCCGACCCGTTTTCCCACTCTTCAACGAATTTGGGAATCATCTCAATGGGGTCCTGAAAGTCCGCGCAAAGCAAAACCACACAATCTCCAGTTGTCTGCATAAGGCCATAATATGGAGAATTAAACTGCCCGAAATTTTTTGCATTAAAAATGGCCTTTATCTTCGGGTTCCTTGAACAAAGCCCTCGAAGTAACGGCCTAGTATTATCTTTAGAATCATTATCAATAAAAACTATCTCATATAAGTATTGCGGTAAACTTGTATCGAACATCTCAACAAGAGCATTAGATAATGGAACAACGTTCTCCTCTTCATTATAAGTAGGAATCAAAACACTAATAGTTTTCGACATAGCATAAACACCTCACTATACTATATAATACCATTAGTGTAGTCAAAATACAAATATATACAAGATATTGTGTAGACAGCATTACTTGCAATCATGCCTTTATGATTCTTATTCTAACCAAGAATAATCTAATTGATTTAAGAACAGGTGCAGGAATAATTCGTCTTATAAACAATTCCATTTTACTAGTTTTAAACCATATATTGGCATATTCATCGTCATATTTCTTTTCTCTTATAACAACATCTGGATGTTTCAACGGGAATGAAATTTCATTTACTACAAGTTCTGCATCAATTCCGCTCTTATGTGTAGCTTCTTCTGACTCTATCCCAACATTCTTCATCATATTAACGCATGGAACGATTTCCATTCCATTATAAACAGCTTTTGCAAGAAGCCATCCGTAGTCCCAGGTGTTTAATTCACCAGAATATACACTATCGATCCCTCTCTCATATATTCGCGCTGCTCTTTCGTCATAAAACTTATATAGAATCTTATCCTTTTTTAATTTTGGCCATTGTGTCAAATTCACATCATTTTTTTCCCATGCGTGTCTCCAGGTTGCCCATCCCCATATAGAGCAGTTATGACTGAACCAATAATCATTACCATTATCATATGTTGTAACACCATTTCCTGATGTCACCATCATGACCTGATCGTTGTCGGAATACCTATCAAGCATCTCTTGGGCAAATCTGTAAAAACTCTTAGAAACAACAACATCATCCTCTATAATGATGGCCTTTTCTTCCTGACTAAACACCCAATCAAGACCACTGACAATTCGATTTTTACATCCGATATTAGCAGAAGCATAATTGGTAATAAATTCACAGGGCCAATCAATATTCTCCCGCACATAGTTTCGTACTTCCTCAACTTTTTTTTGTTTTTCTTCAGTATTTGCTGCATCTGATATATGATACAATTTTGACGGTCTGGCATTCCTTATAGATTCAAATGCCTGAATAGTTGTATCTAATCTAATGTATGTAATAAAAGCTACTGGTGTTATTAACTTAAATTCTTCTTTATTCATATCATAACATCCTTATCAATTTATCATCTATTATATTTGAGATTATTAATTCTTCAGCTAATTCAACATCTTCCCTGCGTGATAATGTTCAATAATTTATCTTTAATAATAACTAAACCATGCAAACCTTTCATAAGCATATATTCATAGCTGTGCAATTTTTTCTTGTTAATCTCACATACATCCAGCAATTCATTAAGGTCTATATAATTTCCTTCATATTTGGTATCTGAATTATACCACTCAATTCTATGAACTATATTATATTGACAATTCTTTTCAAATAATCTCCTTAACATCCCACGCCTTTTTGCAATAGATAACCACAAATAATAGTCCGCTACTCTACGCACAAAATTCATTTCATTATTTGCAGAATCTTGGACATCGCTTATACGATAACCATACAATCCACGCTTAAGTAAGTACATATCAAAGACATGTGCATATTTAGCAATAAATGAGTAGTCCTGCATATAGCTTCTGTTTTCAAAACCGCCAATTTCTATGGCCTTCTTCCTGTCAAAAAAAGCACCAAGGAGTGAGACTGGCATACCATACATAAATTCTGTTGCGCTTACCTTTTTAACCTTAATCGATCTTAAATCAGCTTCTACTCTCTCTTCTCCGGAAAATGGTACATTGATACAGCCAACAAAACTTATTTTTTTATTCATCCTCGTAGCATCATATAACATCTGAACTGCGTTCGGAGCAAGTACATCATCATCATGCAACATACATATCCATTTCCCTCTTGCTAGAAACAATAATGTATTCCAATTATCTGCACTTATAACAGTACTTTTATTCTTATAGTACATGACGCGGTCACTATTCATTGTCAAAATAATGTCATCAGTTTTGGAATTTCCCCCTTCTATAAGTCCCTCATTATTTAATATTACTATTTCAAAGTCAACATCTGTATTTTGATTAAGTGCAGATTCAATAGCCTCTTTTAATAATAACGGTCTATTCATTGTTGGAATTATTATAGAAAGGGTTATATCTTTTGCATCCTTAACTTTTGCCCCTTCATACACTACAGATATATCTTCCATAGCAACATGATTATCATAGTCACCCTTCTCGCCTATAAAGTCAAAATATTTTATTTTTTTAATCAATTGTGTCTGTTTACTATTCATATATTAAAATGCACCAAACTACCACGAGGTATAGCAAGTTCTTTCATTCTCATGAGTTGAACACTATTCCCTTAAGCCTCCAACCTCGATAAATATATTCCTTAATTTCAATAACATTGCAATCTTCAACAAGCTCTTCTGCCAAAGCATCACCCATTCCTGCATAATATAAGTATATATATTCGCCGCCATCTGCTGTTATTTTCTGTACAGATTCAAGATTGCTTACTAAGCCTACATCAACAGTAACAGTTCTATCATTAGGCTTGAAAACCCTTATTTCTCTTTCAGTGTCAAAATACTCTCTAACCCATTTATAATCATCATCCAGGACCTTTTCCAGCCCAATCATCCCATCAAAATAATATGCTTGTGGAGATTTCCCATCTATTAATATTTTTCTTTTATCTCCTATAGCATCGCCAAAAGCTAAACTGATCGAACCTTCCATATCAAGAGCCTGCTTATTATATACGGTTGCATCACCGTACGTATGATTGTTCAAATCTGCAGTAAATATAACAGTGTCCCTTAACGCTTCATCATAATATAATAATCTTGACACAGGATCTATTGAAACATAAGAAGAAACCAGCATAAGAAGTGCAAGCAGTGTCCCTATTATAATACTGACTGCTTTTCCCATTTTATCTGAAAAAATGAGTATAATAACTGCCACCATCACATAGCCACATAATGGAACAATATCCACATATCTTGGATTATGAACTGTAACAAACATCAGACTGAATAGTGAAAAAGCAAATACAGCACATATCATCGGAAATAAATTAATAATCCCGTTATATTTACTTCCTGTTCCATTTCTCCTAAAACAATATGCAATTACTCCAACTAATACTATCTCCCAAACAAGCCAACCAAAATTGAAGACATAAAGGATTCCTACTTGATCTAGTGAATAAGAAAGATCTACTCTCGCTTCACTTCCAGGCATACTCCACATCCCCATAAACTCAAGTGTGATTAGCCATATTGCTGCCACAGACAGCATTCCATAATATCTACTTCGTGAAAAAACATGTTTTACACGCCTATTCTCATATATGTCGGTCAAAACCACCCCAAAACATAAACTTCCATATATTATTAATGCCGGTTCTTTTGTCATTGCATAAAAAAGTCCTGATACAACTTGAAGGAAATATTGCTTCGAAATGGTAAAATACAGAACTATCATAAACCAGTTAGCTGTAAAATAATCTACACTTGCATATCCTGACATTCCAAGAACCCAAGGAGACCACGCATATATTGCTGTAAGTATTGTGTATAAAAATATACTTTTCTCAGGTACAACTCTTCTAATAATTCCCCAAAATGAAATAATTCCAGCCACAAATGTCACTGCATTTGTAAGATAAATGGCAATATCAGTATTACCCAATACCAAACTTTTGAAAAAGGAGATAGGCACCCCTGCCCCCTGTGATATATGCCCATAAAAGCCCATAGAACTGATCTTAAACAAATTTGCATTTTCAAATGCTTCATTATACAATAACCCATCCCATTTAAATGCAAAAATGTATGGATTATACATTAATATCAATGAGACTATAATAATTATTATAAGCCCTATATATTCCTTTATTGCAATGGAACACTTGAACTTATAGTGCCTTCGGCAATGTAAAAGCCAAACAAAAAAGACGGCAAAAATAAATTTCGAAATCAAGTAATAATGAAATCCATTTATTATGCCATCTATAATTCCTGAAACCGCAAGAAGCACTGTTACCAAAGCAAGAAAGATATTAAAACAATAGATTTCTTTATATTTTATTTCAATATCATAAGAAATCCTGTCAAAAACATAGTACAAAAATACGCTGAAGCTACACATTATTATATGTGCATATTTAAAAATATCGCCTTTATAATCAATAGTTGAAAGTCCGAAAGTTATGTATACACATACAACAACAAATATCCCTATTAATCCTCGCCAAAACAAATTGTTTTTTATTAGTTTATTAACCATAACCTTCATACAGATGCCTTACACAGATTGACAATCTTTTCAATTGTATAGGATACTATTGAAAAGCTCGTCCCACTTTTCCGCAATGTTATCAAATCCAAATTTCAGCACACTTTCCCTAACAATGGCAGCATCTTTAGGGTTATCAATAAAATATTGTATGCCACGAGCCAAATCGTCACTATTACGAATATCGGCCAAATACCCATTCTGCATATGCTGAATCTGATCTATTAATCCGCCAACCTTAAAAGCCACAACCGGAGTGCCACATGCTAATGACTCGCAAGATGTATAACAAAAAGTCTCCTGTAAAGATGGCACAACTGTTATATCCGCTGCCGAATAAGCTAAAGCCAATCTCTTTTCATCTCCAACATATCCTAAATACTTCTTTTGCTGGTTTATCTGTGTCATAGAGGCTTCGTCAACATTTCCGACAACAACTAACTCTAAACTACCATCCTCAAAATGTGAGAGGGCATTAACCAGATAATCAAATCCTTTTCTTTTATTATTTATCCCAGCTGACATTGCTATATATAACACAACTGGCCTATCTCCAGTTATTCCTAGTATATTTCGTGCTTCTTTCTTTTCATAGTGTCTAAATACATCTATATCCAAACAATTGGGTATTATTCTAACCGGGTGATTCTTAAAAACTCTTCCTTGCCTAGCGCATTCTGCAATCCAGGTTCCAGGTGCAACCACTGTAACATTTTTGTTATGATAAGCTTCTTCCTTTTCACACAATGCTTTATGTGCTAATGAACACTTTCCACCATCTTTTTTTAAAATGACACATTGGCTACAATCATTCAAATAATCTTCACATTCACCTGAATAAGCACATCCTCCTGTTATATGCCACATATCATGTAACATGATTATTGTTGGTTTTCCCATATCAAGGATTTGCTTAATTGATTTAATCGATAAAAAGGAGTTAATCCAATGAATAACTATTATATCAGCATTTCGAACTATTTTATTATTCTCAACACTACAACCAAATCGATCCGCCTTAATTTCATTTTGAGAAAAAAATATATTATTAATATAATTTCTACATTTGGATATAAATCGAGTGCAGAAATTCGTCAAAAACTCATGACCTAAATTACTTTCATCACATTTGTTTCTCAATAAGATATCTGCCTCTACATCGTTCAATATATTTGTAGCCTTAACAATGCGGTTTACTGCTTTATATGCCCCTCCAATGTCAATTGTTGTTATATGTACAATACTTTTCTTGCCTTTCATCTCTTTCTTTTGCACACCTCAGATTCTCGATTTCACCCTCTTAATTGCTTCTAAATATGCGTATCCATTTTCCTTATCAGGTTCAAGGTAAGCAGATTCACCCCACTCGTTCCACGCAGTTATAAACAATAGTTCATTATCAAGCTCTATGGATTTTTTTAACTGAATTTCAAGGCATTTTTCAAACATATCCACTTTATTATTGGTATATACCACTCCCTTTATACCACGTCTTGGAGTATCATCATAGTTCGCAAAGAGACCAAAAAATACCTTTTTTTCTATTTCTCTATCATTTTTCTCTATACACCTATATATATATTGGGCACTCCTTTTATCTGGAAAAAAAGAAGTTCCCAAATACTTATTCAATTTTTTCTTAATAGCTCCTATAGATAAATGCAAAAAATTATGCAAGGACTTGTGTTGTCTCCCAAAAGAATATTGCGGTTCATAATTGTAAAATGCATCTACTATCTCAAAAAACTGTCGATTACGATTATTAGCATCTCCAACAACCAAATAAATACCAGCAAAGCCATCCTCTCTTGCAAGTCTGTCCCAGCATTTTTTCATTTCTTCAAGACATTCTATTTGTTCTGACTTGTATATACAAAAAACCGGTTTGTTATCAATTTGAATATATCTTGTATCCAAAAAGAATTTTCGCAAATCTTTGTAATGTAGTGTCCAAACATCCTCATTACCAAAATTCTGCTGAACCAACACTTCTGTTTCATTGCTAGAAGCTGTCCAAGTCCTTCTCCAGGAACTTGCATCCCAAGAAAAACAATAATCTATATCTATGTCAGAGTTATTATACAAAATATCTGCAGGTTTTTCTAAATATTTACCAGAAGGAAACCAATAATGATATATACAAAATCCATCGACTCCATATTCACGCGCTATTTTAGCCTGCCACCTTATTGTATCTCCACATTCTTCTCCAAGATTATAATAATTATCATTTAATGGAGCATGTGGTTGCTTGTGATTTTTAAAAAGAGGAATCGATTTTTTAGTCGCTACCCAATCAGTATATCCTACTCCCCACCACTCATTATTATATGTTGTTTCATAAAACTGTGGTAAATATAAGGATACTATCTTTGTTTTCATATATCTCCCTATACCTTTTCTTCATTGTATATATTGTCCTATGCGCTTCTAAACATAACGACCTAAATCATAATTATTTTAAATTGAATGCTTCATTGTTATACATATCATAAAACTCAGCATCGTTGTACACCATCACTACCAAATCTGGATTCTTCTGCTCAATATAATTTAGTATACTACCTGGAAACCCGGCATTATAAATCACATCTATATCGCTTATACCTAGACTCAAGTATGAGCTGACTGGCCAATTAAAAGAATCACCAATAATCAACAATTTCGCATTCATAAATGCATCTTCATTATGAATACTATATATGAGAGAATTTCTTATTCTATATATGTTATGATACGCAGCATATTCGGTTACCCATTCATCTGGACTGTGAATTAAGGAATCTATAAAATCACCACTCCATACTTCATTTTCTGCATACTCCAATGTGATATTATACTTCTTATATGGTACCGGAACCTCATAAGTATAACCATTATTATCAAAAATCTCTTTTTTCACATTCTCATACTCAGCTAATAAATCATAGAAATTATCTTCATCCCATATTTTGAGATCAATATCACATTTTAATTTATGTCCAATTTTTTCCGCCATTAACCTTGTACAGTTTATAGCATCCCAGGGTTTCCAATGTGTACTTACATCATATGTAATATTTTCACTATGCTGTGGGGCAATATATAATAGGTCAATTCCATTTTCAATCAGACCATCTGCAAAAAAACGACTTCTGTTTACAATTTTAGTGCTTTTTCCACCATCTCGATAATAACTTACGCTGTCTTTACTTGGAGTAAGTACAAAAAAGAAGGGGATGTCTCTATCTGCAAGTTCGTCATTAAAATTCAACACACTTTTAACATTTTCTTGAACGTATAGCTTATCAGCCACCTCATCGTCTATCGTTTCTAAATCATATAACAAAATATTCTGATTAACATAGTTCACACTATCAGCTATCGGTTCTCTGTCTTGAATAAATTTTGTACAAAAAATCTCCATATTCTTCTCTTTCATTTCCACGAATTTGAGATATTTGTCAACCATTGAATCATCGTATGGATATTTCTGTGTCCAGTTCGCATCCTCCCATATCATTTGGGGAGAAATATAATTAAGAAAATAATCTAAAAATTTATTTCCGGTATATCCTTGTGGCCATATTTTTACCAAAACAATCATGAATAAAATGATTAAAAAGCACGATATGTTTATTGCACATATCAATATTGTGCTAACTTTTTTCATTAGTTTCTCCAATCAGAAATTAAAATAGATAAATGGGCTATACGAACCATTAAGAATAACAAAAAGACTATATATATATAGTAAAACAATCAATATATCGATTATAACTTCAAAAACACGTTTGAGCGATTGTTTTGATGCCTGTTCCATTTTTGTTTTTACAATTGTTACTACCGGATAACTAAATAATATTGCGATAATCCCTATGACGCAAACTGACTTTGCCACTAATGCCGAGTTAGAGTCTACTATTCCATTGATACCCACCATATCCTTAAGAAATGTAGTTGCGACATGAATATTAGGAGACTTAAATAAAACCCATCCAATCACAACTATTACCATGGTATATACTTTTCCTAGACAACTTGGTAATTTATTAATAATAGTGGTTTTCTTTTCAAAAAGCAGAACGACAAAATACATTCCTCCCCATAAAAGGAAGGTCCAATTGGCGCCATGCCAAAATCCCGTCAACAACCATACAATTAATAAATTCAATATATGCCTTGCTTTAGATACACGATTGCCCCCAAGCGGTATATACACATAATCTTTAAACCACTTTGTTAACGATATATGCCATCGCTTCCAAAAGTCCGAAACACTTTTAGCAACATACGGATAATTAAAATTCTCTTCGAACTTAAAACCAAGACACCTTCCTATGCCTATTGCCATATCCGAATATCCGGAAAAATCATAATAGATTTCATAAGTGTAAGCAATTGCACCAACCCAGGCTGTCACCATGGATACCTGCTGAAATTCTACCAGATGAAATATCTTATCTGCACATTGACCAAGATAATCTGCCACAAGCACCTTCTTGATTAGCCCTACAGAAAAACGTCTGACACCATACTCAAAATCTGCGAAACAAGTCACTCTACTGGTTATACTTTTTTTGATATCCACATATCGAACAATAGGTCCTGCAACTAATTGAGGAAACATCGACACATATAATGCAAAGTTTATTATATTTCTCTGTGCTTCACTTTCACCTCGATATACATCTATGCAATAACTAATAAGCTGAAATATGTAAAATGATATACCAATTGGTAATACAACATATATAACTTCATTTCCAAATATATAACTAAGATTTTTCAATATAAAAGTCATATACTTAAAAATAAAAAGAACACTAATATCTAATAGTATAGCGATAATCATAATTATTTTTTTCTTAGTTTTTTCTATAAATATACCCAAGAAAAAATTAGCAATTATGCTACATAACAGAACAACAACAAGTATCGGTTCATTATATGCATAAAAAGCAATACTTGCTACAAGTAATATGACATTTCTATACTTTATATTTTTAAGCAAATAATATAACAGAAAAACCGAAGGTAAAAACAAGAATAAAAAAACCGGACTGGAAAATTGCATAGCATCATCCCTTCAATTCATTTATTTGAGATTTCAGCATCTGATCCGTAAAGTATTCTCTGCAACCACTTTCCCACTTAAAAAATCTTGTTTTTACACAATACTTACAAAAATTAATGGGTGTATTCATCAATTCCACTAACTTTTCACCGGTAAGTTCATTATCATAAATATTTATCATATCCTTCTTATCAACTACACCTTTGTAGTCTATTTTATCTGCCATCTCCTTAACAAAAATTGGTGCCCCGCAAACAGCTAAATAACCATCACACAAAAAATGACATATTTTAACCTCACAACGATCCCAATTTTCTTGAATATCCCCTATCTCACTGCCATCTGATGAAGAAAAAAACTCTTTTACAAGCGGAGAAACAAATAATGGTATATTAAATTGCTTACATTTTGCCTCTATCTGATTAACTATTTTAGCAGTAGGCGGATACTGTGTTATCTCTAATGTTGCATTATTATCAGCAATGGCTTTCATTACATCATCACCAATTTTAGGAATCAGCAATCCATTAGACACTACTCGAATTATTGCTCCGGGAAATTCTTTTCTCGTCTGCATTACAAACTCTGATAACTGAGGGTTAAGAAATGGTTCCCCGCCTAACAACTTAATAGTTCGGATGTTTTGAACAAGTTCGTGCAGACGACTTAAATCCTTCTTATATTGTTCAAAATTTGCAAATCGCGGATTACTCTGCAAATTACTATAATGTCCACAACCCTTACACTTAAGATTGCAATGCCATGAGACATGATATTCAAAATAGTCTAATTCAGGTTTTTCAAATGAATAGTCGTATAATGCCCACGCATTACCTAGTTTTGCCAGCTTTTTTATTGTCTTAATCCCTTTACTACTAAAGGACTCCCACACACTTTCCCAATGATTAACTTGATTATAATAAATCACTTTATCAGATTCACTGATTTCAACTTTATTAAGTAAAACATTCTTTGGAAATAAACACAGAAATATTTGTAGTAATCTCAATATCTTTCTTGAAAAAGACTTTCTACCATCAACAACCGGGCAAACAATAACTGTAATTTTGCCACTAATAACATTCATCTTTTTAACTATTTTCTTAGTCTTCCATCCATCCCAAGGAAAAACAGACATAATATATGTCATCACTAACACCTCCGATTATTTGACATTTTAATAACAAAACAAATTTTTTCTATCGTCATATCATCTAACTCCGGATACAACGGCAACGTTAAAACTGTTTCTGACATTTTATGCGCTATTGGTGTATCTCCCGGATCATATTTCCCTTTATAAGCATCGAAAGCACTTGTAATGGGATAAAAATATTTTCTAGCTCCTATACCTGCATCATCTAATCTTTTGAAAAGTGTATCTCGACTCTCTCCATATGCTTTTTCGTCCACTAAAATAGGAAAATATGCATAATTATGCTTTACATTATTCTGCTCTTTCCAAATAGTAATACCAGGAACATTAGTCAGAAGACTCTGATATTTTTTTACAACTCTTTTTCTATCTTCTATATACTGATCTATGTGTCGCAAATTGCATACACCCATTGCTGCCTGGAATTCATTCATCTTAGCATTAGCACCAACTGCCTCGACACATTCCTGATTTTTAATTCCAAAATTTTTGAGATTGTATAAAATTTCTCTCAGACGATTATTTTTAAAGCATACACACCCACCTTCAATAGAGTTAAATACTTTTGTCGCATGAAAGCTAAATATGGATGCATCGCCAAAATTACCGACACCCGTTCCATTATAACTTTCACCAAAAGTATGGGCTGCATCATATATAACAACCAGATTATGTTTCTTGGCAATTTGTTCAATTGCCTCAACGTCACAAATGTTACCATAGACATGTATAGGCACTATTGCACATGTTTTATCTGTTATTAACGCTTCGATTTTAGCAGGATCTATTGTAAAATCGTCTTCTTTAATATCGCAAAATACCGGAGTAAGTCCATTACGAACAATTGCATGTGTAGTTGATGCAAAAGTAAAAGGTGAAGTAATAACCTCGCCCTTTAAGTCAAATGCCTGAATAGCCATTTCCAATGCCATGTGTCCATTGACCATCAACTCCACATTGTTCACATGCATGTATTCAACAAGTTTATCCTGGAACTCGTTATGCTTAGTACCCATATTGGTTATCCAATGTGAATCCCATAATTCTTTAATTTCTTCTATATACTCTTCCATTGGAGGAAGAGAAGTTTTAGTAACTAGTATTTTTTCCATAATTTTTTACTCTGCATCTAAGTCATCAAACATCTTTTTCCATTGTTCAAGAATTTCATCATAAGTAAGTAGATGATATCTCTCATTTTGAGTACATCCTTTTACCGGTTGTATAAACTCATCAAACGACAATTTACCGATTTTATCAGTCGATTCATGATAAATGTTGAATTTGGTAAATGCATACGATAACAGTCCTTTAGAATTCAAAAATACCTTTTTACCATAGAACATTAATATCGCAACATTTCCCAATGCATATGACTCCATTCCATCCAATATCGCTGCATCCATATAGCTTAAATAGTTAGAATAGTCATTATAACTTAATGATTCCGATAGTACCTCATACTGTCCGTGCCAATTGCCTTTAATATAGCTTACTACCGACTCAATATAATCTTTTTCTCCATATGAAAGTATGAAATGAAGTTTTATCTTCTCTTTTTCATATGCTTTAAGCATATCTATTATCTTAATATGATCATCACCATATCCTGAGTGCCCAACCATCACATGATACAATCCATCTTGACTGTTATTACTCTTATTTTCGTGAAGAATCTCATACTCTCCAGGCTGCCCATAACATAAAACATATGTATTAGCTTTTTTCTTATTTCGAAAATATTTAAGAATTGCAAATCTGTCGATACTGGACCCTAACCCAATTGCCTTGAATTGCCTGAGTTTCTTAAAACCTCTCATATTCTTAATATCTTTTAGAACAAGTTTCCAATCACCCTTCAATATCCATTTGGGGTGTCTTAAAATACTTAACAATCCTGAATAATATCTAGCGGGTGAAGAATCATGTCCCCAGGTACGCCATATAATTTTATCATAGAATTTCTTGTCGATTCTAAAATCACGTCCCCAACCGGCAGGCAAACTATGCAAGATAAGCCAGCAGGCTTCATCACCATATTTATTTACCAATTTGGAATAGTCATTAATCGATTCATAAATAATATCGCATTTATTCTTAAAGATTGAATATAGTTCTTCGTTAACTGTTATAAACAAATGATTATCAAGTTGAAACCTATTATCCGAGACTATCATCTCAATAAAAATTTTATTCCACCCAACACTATTATGAATGAGAAAATGTGCATATTTTTTCATATCTTTACCCAACAACACTATCGCTATATAATGAATACCATATTATTCGAGACATATTACAAATTTGCAGTTACTTTACCATTTTTCACCACATATACTTTATTGCAATTCTCAATCGTAGTCAGTCTATGTGCAACAATAATAATCGTTAACTTTCCTCTAAGGCCGTCAATCGATGCCATAATATCTTTTTCAGTATTATTATCAAGAGCTGAGGTTGCTTCATCCAAAACCAAAATCTCCGGGTCATGATATAATGCTCTTGCAATAGCAACTCGTTGTCTTTGGCCACCCGAAAATCTGATTCCTCGCTCTCCAAGTTCTGTGTCTAATCCATCCGGTAAATTACGAACAAAAGCCTCTAACTGCGCTTCTTTTAGGCATTCCCAAATCTTATCATCATCGATATCCTCTTCTTTTACACCAAAGGCAATATTATTCCTTATTGTGTCGTCTAATAAAAAGACGGTTTGAGGAACATATCCAACATTATCTGCCCAATCAAAAGGAATTTCTTCAATACTAACGCCATCCATAGTCACTGCACCTACCTGTGGTTTCAGCAACCCCAACATAACGTCAAGTAATGTTGACTTTCCTGCTCCGGATTCCCCAATAAATCCAACGGACTCATTCTTATTAATAGTTAATGAAACATCTTTAAGAATATCAACGTCTGTCTTATCATATCGGAATGTTACATTTGTTAATTCTATCTTATCAGAAAAGTACTTTCTTGCTTTCTTACTCTGCAATTCTTTAACTTTCGCAGTATATATTTTTTCATCGGCCTTAACCTGTTCAACATTATTAAATGCCGCCTCAAGTCCTACTCTTCCACTTATCAATCCATTAACATTTACTGAAATATTCGAAATAGATGGCAATATTCTAATTGCCGCCACTCCCATAGCACCGATAAGTGAAACAAATCCTGAATTATCGCTAAAAGCCTCAATTCTTACACAGGCAAGAATGAGAAGTGCCGCTATAAAAAGTGTTTCAATTGCCCTACTCGGTATACCCATAATAAAAAGATATTTTGTATTTAATTTGCACGCTTTTTCATTAATGTCATCATATTTTTCTATAAAGAATTCTTTTTTCTGCTGAATAGATATTTCTTTATAACCACTCACAGATTCTATTACTACTTTAGACCTTTGCAAAAAAATCTCTCTACACTTCTGCCCAAACTCTGCAGATTTCTTCTTAAATCCAACAATAAAAACAAGTGCGATCAGCATCGCTATTGCAATTAATCCCACTGCAATGATTGGGTCTAATAGCACAATAAATGCACCTATCATTATCATAGTAAGAACTTCAGAGGTAAGATTAATAAAGTTGTCAAGAACACATATGACCTGAGTAATGTCAGAGTTCAACCCACGCATCACTTCCGCTGTATTTACGTGAAGATAATATGAATATGGTCTTAACATAAACATTCTGTACTGCTGTGTCATCAATTCTTTTTCTATACTATTGTGAACTTTTGCTCTTAAATATTGAAAGAGCAGCAAAACGACATTCTTGACAACATAAACTACAATAATTAATATTGCTGTTGCTATAAGAAGCTGATGATAGTTCTCAATGTGAAATACTTTTGATATCATAACAACATATTGATTAGTCATCATTTCTTCTGCCGAGAACATAACCAACACGAATGGAATTATTGCTCCAACACCAAGTGTTTCAAGAAATGCACATACAAATGCCCCAAACAGCAAAAAAATACATTGAGCTTTATGCTTTTTGTTAATAACAGTCATAACCTGCTTAAACATAACAAAAAAGGTTTTAACATTGATAAAAAAGTTTTTAACCATATAATAAACTCACATTCCGATTGTTCTTGTTAATCTTTCAACTAAATTATAACCATCCCAAATCAAATCAAAATCCATAGTGTGTCCGATTTTAACAACTCTGTCTATTCCTTTAATTCCACTTTTAAGAAGCGATTCAACAATAGATGTATCTCCTACTACTCCAACCGTCTGGCAATGAACATTATCACAAAAGTCTCTTACTTCAAGAATATCCGTACAATCATACTCATAGAAGAATCCTGAGTGACATCTGTAATCCATCAAATCATTTTGCAACAAATCAGTACTCAGTCTGACAATTGCATTATTATCATCACTTACCTTAGTCAGTTTGGAAATCCCCGAAGCATATGCTTCATAAGCATTTGTCAACTTGTCTACAGCCTGAACTGCCTGCAGCTCATACTTCTCATCAACTAAATTCTTAAGATTAGTCCAAAATTCCTCTTTAGCCCTATTAATATTAGACCCCATCCAAACTATCACACGCGGGCTTGTACAGGCATTCTGATCTGATAGATATGTATCATTATAAAAATCTACAGCAAACCTTTCCTTATCCGCAACTGCAAGGTACTCTTCTGAATCTATAACTGCAAGTGAATATCTATCTGCAAATGTAATATCTGTTGACCTGGCGGAAATAGGCGATTTTCTAATTTCTTCAATTGTCTTGTCCCCTCCCCAGATTATTCTGGTATCACAGATATCCGAAAGGTAATCGTTAACAGCTTTATTTCTATCATACCTAACAAGGCATATATAGTTTTTCATCTTAGGATGTTCTTGTAACACTTTATTAATAGCTCTATTTATTATACCTATTTGTGGAAAATCCTTAGTTGGAACTCTTGTGATATTAGCATTACCACAGATTAAACCCGTAAAAAGTGAATATGCATAATTCACCGGTACATTGGAAGGTGCAATATGGAATGCAACGCCTCGCCCAACTCTAAATGCGTCATTTGCGCAAAACCTTTCCTTAAGACTACTGATTGATGCCTTTCTTAGCCAAAATCCCAATGTAACAATATCGGGGAATGATTTTGCATCTTTATCCCGCATGAGTTCTTTGGATATATCATTTAAAAAAGCAACAACTTCTTCGTCAAAAGGCTGTTTTGTTGCAACATCACACATATTGAGTACGATATCCTTATTTCCAATAAGGAATGTTATCTTGTTCAATATCGCAGACTCATCGCTGTCATCTTCCTGTTTTTTATTTAGCATATCGATATTGGCTGCAAAAGTATCACTGCATCCTCTTATTTCAGCATTTTTTATTCTTCCCAAAATACTAAAATACTTTCCTTTTCTTCCACAAGGACAATCATCTTCGCCTAATATAATTCCTTCATCCTCTGTAAGAAGTGAATGCCCCGGATATGATTCAGGAATTGTTGAAACAACCTGAAGAATACCTTTTTCTCCGTACGCACATTCACTAAAATCTTTAGGATTTCTTGCAATTACATCAGAAAAAATACTTGCATGAAGATGTCCACACTCACATTGCATATATATGCAACCTGTCTGCTCAACCATACCGTAGTAATCATGTATTCTATCTAAACCGCAAACCGTTTTTAATCTATCATGAAACTCTGAAGGGCTGACAGCTTCACTAATCAGTTTCTTCCAGCCCCCACCATGAATGAGAATTCCATTTGAAAGGTCAAACTCTATCCCTTCTGCCTTCAGTCTAACAAGTTCCTTATAAAAATACTGCCAAACCATAAAGGTAAAGCCAAAAAGTAAAATTTTCTCACCCTTATATTTATCAAGAAATTCTTTAAGCCCGGCCACATCAAGCTGCATATCGTCATTGAGCGCATATACTTTCTTCGATCCAAAAATAGAGAACCCAAGTATACCTGCGCCTCTTGCGGAAAACATTCTCCTATCTTTTACAACAGACGGGCAGTCAACTATTATCATGGGCATCCGACTTGTACCTGTAAATTCGTTGACAATCTTAACCATAGTCTTCTGCTGATTTGCCGAAGTCGCTTTATCAAGATATATCTTTGAAACTGATTGCCCAGAAGTTCCTGATGAAGTCATGGTTTTAACCACACCATCATCATCAACACTTTTTAAAGATAAATCTTTGAACAATCTGACAGGTAAAAAAGGCAAATCCTTATAAGAACTTACCTTCGACTTATTATATGACATCCCCATAAGCATTCTTTGATACTCAGGACATCGACCTTTATGATATTCCGTAAGTTCAATCAAACGCTCAGTGAGCATTTTCGCTTTTTGCTCTTTTGTCAATGAATATGGTGCATTTTTTAGTAAATCATCAAAGTTCACTTTCTTCACCTTCAAATATTCTCTTTAATAATATTTGCAACAATTTCCCACTTATCATTTATAAAAAAATGACCGCCATCAAACTTAAAATAGCAGTTCTTGTACGTGAAATAATAATTCCAATCTTCAATATTTTCGCATAAATCATCCTCGGGAGAGTACATAATAATCGCTGGAATATCATGTGCAATAACTTTCCTTAAAAAAGTGACTTCATCTAACATTCTGAAATCATTTCTATATATTGGACCATACATTCTCCAATACACTTGATTATTTTTAAGTTTATCAGCTATCCCTCCAAAATCTGTTATCCTATCTCTTAAGTATTCATCGCTTACTTCATTCCAATCTACATTATGAATAATCTTGGGACCATGGGCAGCAATAAATATCTTTGATGGCAATTTACTATGCATGTTTCGAACCACTTCTGATAATACAACACTTCCCATACTGTATCCCAAAAGAGCATACTCTTCTGTTTCATCAACTATTGCCATTATATTATCAATCATATCACATACCAGTTCATCAAAGTGTCTGTATGCCTTAGTTCCCATCTTTTTCCCATGTCCTGCGTATTCGGAAGTAATCACTTCTATGCCCGCAGGAATCAACAATCTCCTTAACTCTGAAAAGAATTCTGCACTCCCACCAGCATGTGAAAAACATATTAATTTCATACAGATATTTTCCTAAGTAAAAAATTTATTTAATTCCTTATATAACACTTTTCCAGAATCGTTTTTCGGTATCTCATCGATAACTATAACCTTAAATGCGGCCTGATTGAGTTTTGTCGTACTCACTACATAATTCTTAACATTGTTAGCAAACTCTTCTTTGGTAATAAATATATAAAGGTGATCATCTATTCCTGAACAGGCAACCTCAACATCCTCAAAATGTCCCTTTATAAGTCTATCTATCTCATCCAAGTTAACCCTATTACCATATATCTTCAGAAATCTCTTCTTTCTTCCAACAATATAATAATATCCATCTTCATCAAACTGAGCCATATCTCCTGTATGAAGAATTTTATTTCGTTCGTCACCTTTAGCTAAATCAGCAATACATTCAGCGTAGCCTAAAGTTACATTATCTCCCTCATAGACAAGTTCACCCGTCACATATGGTTCTTCAATAATCTGACCATCTGTATTGACAACCTTAAATGTTCCTCCTGGAATAGCTATCCCCATAGAACCGCATTTCTTTATTGACATTTCTGCCGGCAAGTAACCCATTCTTGCAGTAGCTTCGCATTGTCCATACATAACAATAAATTTTTTACCTGTAACTGCTGCATACTCAGCAAATAATTTGTGCAACTCAGGAGTTATTTTCCCTCCTGCTTGTGTCATATATCTCAGACTTGGCAAATCCATATTAAAAAATTTTAAGCGTTTTAACATTTCATATGTATATGGAACACCGCCAAATGATGTGGCTCCCTGTTCCGAAAAGAATTTCCAAAACTCCTTCTGCATTAATCCCTTATCCGTAATCAACAAAGTGGCACCAGTTAATATATGGCTATTAATAATTGATAATCCATATGTATAATTCATTGGCAGTGTAGTTATTGGTCTTTCTGATTGATCAATATTCAAATAGCTAACAATAGCTTTAGCATTTGACAATACATTGTCATAACTCTGACGAACAAACTTAGGACTCCCAGTAGAACCTGATGTTGTGAGTAATAAACACAGATCACTATTAATTGAATAATCTTCTGATACTGTTGTTCTTATAAGCGAATATCCCCACGAAAAATAGACCTCATCGTATGTGATGAAGTCATCTTCTTTAGATTTGGGTAACCATATATATTCTGGTCTGTATGTGTCAATAAGACTATTTAACAGTGTCTTCTCTAAATTGGCGTTCAATAATACCGGTACAATTTTGTTATTTACGCATCCTACATACCCTATAATAGAACCTATTGAATTTTCACATAATATAAATACAACGCATCGTCTACCAATAATTTTAGCTAACAAATTACATTCTTCTTCAAACATAGAATATGAAATAGATTTGCCACTATCATCTATCGCTAATGTATTATTTCCATATTGTCTTAAATCCCACATAGTCAACTATTAACCTTTATATACACCAAGCTCTTAAACCTCATCCTTCATCAAAATATTTGAGTATCTTCTCAGATATATGTTCTGCTGTCAGTCCACACTGTTCCAACAAGTATTCATAACTTCCTGCATGCGGAAAATAATCATCTATTCCAAAAATGAATTGAGGCGGTTTATTCTCTTTTGCTGAATAATATTCAGCCACAGCACTACCAAGTCCTCCAATAACAGAAGCTTCTTCTATAGTTACAATTAAGGAATGATTTGTTAATCCTTCCAAACATTCTTTATCCAATGGCTTAATAGTATGCATATCAATGACTGTTGCTGATATTCCTTTTTCAGCCAATATATCTGCAGTTTTCATAGCATAATATACCATAGTTCCTGTTGCGATTAATGCAACATTTGCACCTACTCTCAACGTTATTGATTTTCCAATTTGAAAATCAAAATCTTCACTATATACAATGGGAAGATTGGGTCCTCCGGTCAACCTCAGATATACTGGTCCTTCAAAATCACACAATGCCTCTACAGTCTTGAATATTTCAGCTCCATCTGCAGGATTCACAACTGTCATACCTGGGATAGATCTCATAATAGATCCATCTTCTATTCCGTAATGAGAGTTGCCGAGTTGTGACATAATAAGACCACTTCCCAAACCAACTGTCTTTATGTTTAGTTGCATATAACCCATATTCATACGAACCTGCTCACAAGCGCGCATGGTTACAAATGGTGAAAAGGAGGTTGCAAATACATTTGTTCCATCCTTAGCCAATCCAGCTGAAACACCAATCAAGTTCTGTTCTGCAATTCCAACATTAATAAAACGTTCGGAAAATTCTTCCTTAAATCTACTAAGTCCTGATGACTGCCCTAAATCAGCGGATAAAACATAAAAATCATCTCTTTCCTTTGCCAGCTCTAATATAGCCTGTCCAAAGGTTGCCCTTGCCCCTAATCGAGACCACAGTTTCGCTTTAGCCCGAGTCACTTCAATCATTATATTTCTCCAATTCCTCTAAAGCAGCATCAAATTGCTCTTTCGTCAACCTATTATGGTGCCAATCGTTATTTGACTCCATAAAACTAATTCCTTTACCTTTAACAGAACTACCCACTATAACTTTAGGACATCCCTCAGCATGCGGTGTCAAAAAAGCATTTAGCAGTTGCTCAATATTATTACCATCTACTTCGATAACCTGAAATCCAAGACTTTTCAACATGTTAGCATATTTGTCTGACACATCAATAACACTACTGCTTAATCCATCGCTCTGCATATGATTATTATCAATATACAAGGTAAAATTATCTAATGCAAAATTAACCGCAGACATACATGCTTCCCACACAGATCCCTCGTTACATTCACCATTTCCACATAATACAAATGTATCATATGTATATCCTTTTTTCTTGGCTGCCAAAGCAAGCCCCACTCCCATGGAAATGCCCTGACCCAGACTTCCACTTGAAGCTTCAATTCCCCATTCTGGCTTCATAACAGGATGCGCAATTAAGTCTGATCCATCCTCCATAAAAGTACTTAGTGCATCTCGATTTATTATTCCGTACTCAAACAAAGCAGAATATAGTCCTAGAACACCATGCCCCTTGCTTAAAATGAACTTATCTTTACTCTCATAACCAAGATTTGAATCTGATAAATTCATTACATTACCATATAAAACAGCCAATGCATCTATTTCTGATAATCCGCCACCTATATGTGCCGACTTTCCACACATATAAGCCATTTCAAGGGCAGTTCTGCGCATATTAAATGCATGTTTTTTGATTGTATCAATTTGCAAAATTGAATTATTACTCATATTAATATCATCTCTAATTATTCAACTGTAACATCATATTTTTTTAATAATTCAATACCTTTTTCATAGCTGTTAAAGTCTACAATATCATCTGTTTCAAACTGAATATCAAAGGCATCCTCTATCTCGCTAATCAATCCCATATGGCCAACTGAATCCCATGCAGGAACTCCCTGATATTCAAGTCCAGCCAGTTGATCTTCAGTCACATCAAAACTGACAATAAATGCATTGTTGTACTTTTCTTTGTTATTCATTTTAATCCTCCTAAAATAATTCTATAATTCTTCAATAAATTCAAAAGCATTTTCACTTTCATATAACATATTGCTTGGATAATTATAGTATACTTTGATTCCCATCATTTTCATTAGTGACATGATCTCACTTCCAAAATGCCCTCTTATCACTACAGTATGATTTGGGAAATAATGCTCTATGATTACATTTCTCACAAACCTATCCATCTCTCTCACTGCGAAAACTCCGTAACCTCCATATGTTTCCAATGATACTGGCAAAATCTGTCCTTGAATAACATATGCCTGAAGTCCTCCTGTTTTTGAAGGTTGTATCCTGAATAAGGTCACATCACCCGATACTATTTGTCCAAACAAAACACCATATGTATTATCAGTACCTAAATAATTTTTGTTTATATAATGGCATTCCAATTGAGCTGATACTAACATATTCGAACTTGTGACTCCACAATGATACCCAATAAAAACATCTCCTATTTTGTACTTGTGTCCTCCAAAATCTTTTTCATATATAAAGTCCTTATATATTTTGTCTGGTATATTATTATTAATATCTAAAAGTGTCACGCTGTTACCACTAATACACTGTCCGATATATTCTGAAACAGCTCCATATATATCTACTTCACATGAAATAGGAATATTATTAGCGGTCATTCTTCCCCAAACATAACAGGGCGAGATACCAAAATACGAAGGAAATGATGGCCAACAACTAGCAGCCATAGTAACATACTTACGATTACCCTTATTTACTCTAACCCAATCGCTAATTGTTATTTCCAACTGAGCCATTTTATCAAGTTTCATTAATGTATCCTGGTCATCCACCCCTAAATCAGTTCTCATTTGCTCTGCAATGCTTTTAATTCTAGCATCTCCGTTATGGCGTGAATAGGATGACAACAACTCCAACTCTGAAAACTCTACTATATCTATTCCAAATTCACGTAACAATGCATTATCGGCATTAGTGCCTGCATAGTTTGATGGGCGAGGACCAATAGACATAACCTTCAATTCGTTAATTCCTAACAATGCTCTTGCTATGCTATAAAACTTTTGCATCTGCTTGACACAATGAATCTCATCTCCAATTGGTCTCATAGGAATATAGGCTTTTGAGTTATATAATCCAATCCCATAGTTTGCATTTATATACCCGCTCAATGTATCAAGCCTATTAGCCATTAAATTCTCTGATTCATTATCAGCAATTCCAATGAACATAACAGGACCTTCAAATGACTCTATCACTTGTCGTGCCATTAACTCTGGTCCATAGTTTGCATACAATAAACACAATGCATTACATTCAGCTTTATAGACATCCTTTAATGCTCTTTTTACATTTAACTCATTATCATTGATAATCACAGGACATTCATGTATTTCCATATCAGGATACATATCACGAAAAATTGAAATTATTTTTTCACGGCTTTTAATCACTAAAGCATCCGGCAACCAATCTCTTCCGCCTGCAATTAACCCTATCTTGACATTAGGTACATTTCCCATTTTTACTTTTCGCATCCATTCTAATAAAATAACTACTTTTTAGGAATAAACTCGCGCATCATGTCGGGCAATCCAATTTTGATATCTGCCGAAAGAGCAAATTCACCCCCTACTCTTCCCTCAACATATCCAGTTGCTACACCACGCTTAAAACTTTTGAGAGTTGCCTCTACAACAATCGTATCACCCGGAACTATTTTCTTTCTCATCCTCATATTATTCATTCCTAAAAAAGCGGTTTTTTTACCCTTATGTTCAGGAATTGTCAAAAAAGTCATAATAAATGTCTGAGCTAGTAACTCAATTTGAATCATACCAGGTACATTGGGTTCATCTGCAAAATGAACTGGAAAATACCATTCATTGTATGTAAAACTCTTTCTTCCTCGTGCATACTCACCAGGACGAGCTTCTTCAATTACATCCAAAAAAAACATTGGATATCTATTCTGCTGATATTCTTGTATCTCATAAGCCCCAATATTAAACAACGCTTCCATTTATTTTTCCTCCAAACCGGGTTTATATTTTACTATTAAAGCTACTATTATGGTCGTCATAAATCTTCTAACTCAATAATTCCATCGTCAAACTGATTATCAGTTTTTATAATGGGGAAAATATTATCTATATTTATTGAAAACGAAGTAACTCCTAATGACAAACCAACGCCAAACGCCACACCCAATACTTCAATTGTTTTGTTTAGCTCTATATTTCCATATTTTTCACACAAGGCTAGTAGCAACGAATTCCCCCCCGTGTTACCATAATCATGTATTACGTTCGGCACCTTTTCTTCCTTAAGTTTCAGCGTTTTAACTAATCTGTCTATTATTATGCCATTTGCCTGATGAAATGCTATTGCATCATACTTCTCAAAATCTGTATCTGTCCATTCTAGATATTCCTTAACTGCTTTTGGAACATCTCTGGTAGCAAAAACAAACACATTCATTCCATTCATATACCAATTGTACTTTGACCGAGAAACTCCATCAGAACAAACCACCTCGCTGTCGATAGGATTTAAGTCCCTCATGCCTCGCCCAGGTATAATGATGTCCTTATATCTACTACCATCCGTCTTTAACATTGTTTTATTAACTGCATCACTATCTCGAATGAACAATATTGCTGACGCCGCATCAGAACATAACATATATGAATTATCTTTTTGATTAACATTTTTAGAATTACTATCTCCTACAATTAATAATCCATATCTGCAATCAGAAGAGGCCATCATAGAATAGACAACTTGACTCCCATATGGAAACGAACTACAGCCATGAGTAATATCAAGAGCTGCACAATCATTCGGTAAGCCTAATCTATATTGAAGTACACAAGCTGTAGGTGGTTGTATATAGTCTGGTGCAGGAGATGCAAATACCAATACTCCTATATCATGTTTATTTAGTTTTAATTTGTTTATAATCTCAACTGCTGCAACATATCCCAAATCAGAAACAGTTTGATGTTTTGATACTTTATAAGTTGCAAAAATGTTAGTTATTTTTTCAAATTTATCTACTGTTTCTTCTCCAAACATTTGCACGTTCTTTTCATGCCCATAGTAATTGTTTGGTACAACTGTCGCAATTGCCTCTATTCTTATCCCTGTATTTACAAATTTTCCCATATATGCGTCATTTACCTATAATATATAATATATTAATTACCAATTCTGTCTTATGCTTAATAACGTATTAGTCAAAGACATCACACCATCAATTTAAGAATATCTCCAACTGTCTTAAATCCCCTAATTGTATTTGCGTCGAGTTTTACTCCAAACTCATCTTCCATAAGAACAATCAAGGACAGTTTTGACATCGAATCATATTCCTCAATATCATCCAATTCCATATCCACATTCAGAGCACCCTCTTCCAATTCAAGCATTTCCTCTAACATTGCTAATTTTTCTCTTTCTGTCATCTCATTATCTCCTTTACTAATTAATTTTATTATAACCATCCTCAAAATATTCGGATGTTTGAATAACAGGTAAAACATTTTTCACATTCACTGCCATATCAATCGTTGCCCACGAAAGACCAACACCAAACCCTGAACCCATAATTCTAATTACCCTATCAGAATTATCGTCACCAAAGTTTGCCACAAGCGCTGTTGGTATCGATGCCGATGATGTATTACCAAACTTATCAATAGACACCAACATCTGTTCAGAAGAAAACCCTGTTTTCTTCTGTATTTGTTTCATTATATATAAATTAGCTTGATGTAGCGCCAAGCAGTCATAGTCATCTATTGTCGTTCCATTTATTTTCATAATATTGAATATCTGTTCAGGAACTTTAGTCGTTGCAAAGTTAAAGACTTCTATATCATCCATGTAATCGGCGAGTTCCGACGGATCATCCACATCAGGATTTCTCCAACCACCATATGGTGTGATTAAGGCCTTAAATCCTTCTCCATCTGTATTAAGTAAAATGCTTATATTATCAGCTTCCGTTTTCTTTCTTAATAATGTTGCAGAGCCAGCATCCCCAAACAACATGCTCGCAGAATTAGTCAACCTCGTTCGGTATTTCTGGCTTTTCTCTTTTGCTGTTGTATCACCACATAATAGCAATCCATATTCTGCATCCACAGAATTTAGTAGAGAAGAAACTATATTTATCCCATTAACATACCCCGAACATCCCAGATTCACATCAAATGCTATACAATTTGTATCCAGTCCGAGTCGCATTTGTAAAACACAAGCTGTTGAAGGAGTATTATAGTCTGCTGTCTGCGTAACCAATACCAACACGCCTACTTTATTAAGAGGAATATTGTTCTTCTCAATTAGTTCTTTAGCCGCGCTATAACAAAAATCTGCAGATGTTTGTCTTACACCGGCATCATATCGTCCAGTGACTCCTGTTCGTTTCATAAACTTACTAATGGTTTTTTCATCCTGTTCGGAAATATCATACAGACTAGTCCATTTGTCTGAAACGCATACTGAAATCCCTTCTATTGAAATATTATTATACTTTGCATATGCCATAACCTTTTTTCTCCCTACTGAACAGAAGTGTAACCACCATCAGCATAAAATGTAACTCCTGCGATATATTTTGATATATCACTTAACAAAAACAAACCACAATTCACAATATCCTGCACATCTGCAATTCCTAAATATTGCCGTTCGAGTAATCGCTTCTCACTATTACTATTTTCTCCATATCGCTCAACATAATCGGTATACATTATTGTATTCGTCATAGCAGGCGCTAACGAATTAATAACAATGCCTTTTGAACTAAGTTCCCTTGACATGCTTCGAATTGCAGCCTCCATAGCTGCTTTTGTAGATGAATATCCTGTCAGTCCGGCATCACCACATTTAGCCGCTATAGAAGATACTCCTACAATTCTTGCACCACTATTGTATTTTCCTTTTCGAGATATACATCGTATCAATTCGATAAAAGGATAATAGTTTACTTCAAATAATTCCTTTAAAATATCATTGCTCAATAATTTAACCGGATGAGCATTTCCAATACCAGCCGCATAGAACATTCCGTCTAACTTACCTACTGTTGAAACGACATCATCAACCATATCTTTTATTCCATCCAGATTTTTAAGATCATATGGAATAATCATATGATTACCATCTTCTAACAAATTTTTGACGCTTTTAAGTTCTTCTTCACGCCTTGCTATAAGAACCACATTAGCCCCCAACTTGCTAAGGCTTACTGAAATACTTTTACCTATACCGGAAGAAGCACCTGTAACTATTATGTTCTTTCCTGTAAAATCAATTAAATTTATCACTTGCTTGCTCCTAACAATTAAACCGAAAGCAGACCTCCGTCAACTGGCAAATTAAATCCAGTCACAAACTTGGATGCGTCGCTCAACAGAAAAGCCACTGCATAACCAATATATTCCGGCTCGATCATTCCCAAATATTGCCGTTCCAACAGACGATTTCCTACGTCAGAACCCGTATTTTCACAATTACTCAGATATTCTTCTATCATCTCGGTTCTTGTTGTTCCAGGCGACACACAGTTCACTCTAATTCCTTTAGTATGAAGTTCTGATGCCATACTTTTGCTTGCTGCTATCATAGCCCCTTTGCTTGCTGCATATGCTTCATGAGCTTTTGTTCCAAGTTCCGATGCTACCGAAGCAATTCCTACTACGCTGGAACACTCATTATGATTTGCTTTCTTTGCAAAGCATCGCACCGTCTCCATGTATGACATAAAATTGACCTTAAACAAATTGTTAACAAATTCCGGTTTTTGCATAGCCAACGGCCTATTGTCTGTAACTCCTGAACAATATATTATACCATCTAGTTTACCACATTCAGTAACAATTTGGCTAATCAGACTCTCTATTCCTTCTGTGTTTGTCAAGTCATAATCATATATGTGTGCATTACGATTAAGCATAGATTTTGTATTATTCAAACCTCGTATATCCCTGGCCGATAATATTACTTGTGCATCTAACCTGTCACACACTTTTGCACACGCCTGCCCTATTCCCTTGGATGCTCCGAATATTAATATGTTTTTTTTATCTAAATTAATCACTGGATACATTTATATATCAATCCTCTTTGCGGGGTTTCCCATAACATGCGTTTTTTCCTTAACACGAGTCAAAACTATACTCCCCGGTGCTATCACTGCTTCATCACCAACTTTAACCTTTTCGTTCAGAAAAGTCATAGACCCTAGCAAACATCCGTTTCCTATTACTGCCTTTCCAGATATTTGTCCTCTAGGGTATATTGTAACATATTCACCTATTGTACAGTCATGCCCTATAATAACATCGCCATTGAGTAAGCCCCCCTTACCTATGGTCACATCACACGAAACAGAACACTTTGACTGTATTATTGTCCCATCTCCTATAACTGCAGTTTCGTCTATAAAACAATCTGGATGAATAAGTGTTTCAAATTGCACCCCATCTTTTTCCAAACGTTGCATTATGCTACGCCGATCTAAAGGACGTCCAACCGCACATACGCATTTAACGGCATCAGCATGGTCAATAATCCATTTTTCTGTTCCAAGTACGTCGTATCCATGAACTTTCTGGTTACCATTAAAATATTTTGTGTCAACGACATAACCTAATAATTCGTACTTATTTTCAACACTATTAATTGCTTTTATCAGATTAACTACTTCTTTTCCTAACCCACCGGCACCAAAAATAACTAGTTTTATCATATATTCCTTCTACCACCTAACTCTAAACAATGAATGGTCAAGTCATCTTATATTCATTTAGTCTGAATTAACTAATATTTTCTAAATCTCTCTTCTCTGAGAATTTTTATTGTGTCCCTATCCAATTTACTCATTCTCGTCAGAAATTCTTCTATCTCTTTTTTGATATGTGCAGAGCACTCTTTCATCCTATCTGTGTCTTCATTGTCTCCGCACCTAATTATTTTGTCTATCACTTCATTTTTCTTTAAGCTCTCTGCGGTAATATTCATCTTTTCTGCAGCTTCTTCTGCCCTTGATGCATCTTTCCATACAATAGAAGCATAACCCTCAGGTGACAATATCGAATATGTCGCATTTTCCAACATCCACACTTCATTGGCAACTGCCAAAGCAAGCGCCCCACCACTGCCAGCTTCTCCTACTATTATAGCTAAAATAGGAACTGTCAGTTTTGACATTTCAAACAAATTACGCGCAATAGCTTCTCCTTGACCTCGTTCTTCTGCTTCCTCACCTGGATAAGCACCCGGAGTGTTAATAAATGTAATAATAGGCCTATTATATTTTTCAGCTTGACGCATAAGCCTAAGTGCTTTTCTATAGCCTTCCGGTGAAGGCATACCATAATTATTTGCAATTATTTCTTGTGCATTTTTACCTCGTCTTGTTGCAATAACAGTCACAGGTTGCCCAGAAAGTAACGCTAATCCACCTGCAATTGAAGAATCATCTCCATATAACCTATCGCCTTTTAGTTCTACAAATACATCAAAGATATCTCTGATAAAGTCCAACGGCTGATATATGTCATATTTTCTATTCATCTTTACTTTCTGCCAAGCAGATATATTTGACTTCTTTTCACGTAGATTATATAACCTATTAAATCGTAATTTATTTCTATCAACAAATCCATCGTATCTCTGACATTGTCTGTTGGTTATCGTTAGAAACTGAATCATTTTTCGCATTCTTTTTCTTTCAACAATACCATCAATCATACCATGTTCGAGCTGGAACTCTGCACTCTGAAAAGAAGCCGGCAATTCTCTTCCAATAGTTTGTTTAATAACTCTTTTTCCGGCAAAACCTATTGTCGTATCCCGTTCTGCCATAATAACATCCCCCAACATGGCAAAACTGGCAGTAACACCTCCTGTTGTAGGATCAGTTAATATTGTTGAGCAAAAAAGCGATTTATCGCTATGTCTTGCAAGCGCTGAAGCAGTTTTCTCCATTTGCATCAACGAACGTAATCCTTCTTGCATCCGGGCACCACCTGAACAACAAAATATAAATATTGGCAAATTGCTTTGCGTGGCATAATCAATCATACATGTTATTCTCTCACCAACAACATACCCCATACTTCCCATCATAAAAGAAGAGTCACATACCACAATTGCTATCTTTTCCCCAAAAACTTTTGCAGTTCCAGTAATAACTGCCTCATCCATACCAGATACATTTTCTGCTTTCACAAGTTTTTCCTGATATTCAGAATCAATAAATTTGTTAGGCAATTTTACGTCGACAAACATTTCTTGAAAGCTGTTTTTGTCTACGACAAATGAAATTCTGTCTTTAGCAGGTATTCTCATGTGCATACCACATTCCCTGCAAACATATTTATTTTTTATTAAATTTTCTCTTTCCCAATCTGCGCCACATCTGCGACAAACCATAATAAGTACCCCTATATCAGATTCATTATATCTTTAATATACACAAGTTTTTTTACTTCACTAGAAGTAATTTTTTTATTATACTCTGTATCTAAATATGCCAACAATGAAATAACTGCCAAAGAGTCCCATTCCTCAATATCTACCAGCTTAGTATCTGTTTTTATACTTCCTGATTCGAGTTCCAATAATTCCTCAACTATTTTAAGTTTTTCACAATCTGACATCTTTTCTCCCACTCCAAACACACATTATTTATTATTCTTATATCTATCCTTAAATATAAACTCCTTAAAATGCCCCGGATAAACAATATAATCATCCCTTAAAGATTCCACAAGCGGATATCCAACTTCACGCCACGCCTTACGACTCCCACCTGGAAATCCACTCTCAGTTTTCATGTTTTCAAAAATAGAATCCCCAGAAAAAACAAACTTATCATCCAGAAAAATCAAGCAACTGCCTAATGAATGTCCTGGGCATTCCTTTATACAAATAGAGTGACCTTCCCATTCTATTTTACAATTTTTATTAAATGTTAAGTCAACTTCACATTCGTAATCACTAACTTGCGGTGCAACATACCCCTCTAACCATGTCTGTATATCGCAAAAGGAATCAAAATATCTTGAAAGATTTTTTCTGGAATCAATACATTTTTCAGCGCATATTTCACTTGCAATAACTTTTGCACCGGTCTTGCTTTTCCAATAATTCACACCACTAATATGATCATAATGTTCATGCGTTAACAAAATATAATCAACATTGAATATCTTCTTATCTATTATACATGGATCAACTATTATTGTCCTTTGATTCTCGCATATCAAATACATATTAGAATCAAGTAAATCAGAAACAACTCTTTCTATTATCATTCTTTGCATCTACCTATTCATTATCTAATGCTTATTTCGAAAATATCACCATTTCACCACCAATAATTGTCTCATATTATCATCAATTATTCACTCTTTGAATCATATACTCATAAAGAGGTGATATTAACATTTTCAATCAATCCTCTTCTCATAGCTATTTCGCTAATGCAGTTGATTCTTTCCTTTTGATGCTTTTCAATAATCCTCAAAAGATTTGATGCATCTAACAAATCATCTTTGTCTTTAATCAAAAAAGCAATTGTTCCTCTCTCCAATGAATAACTCTTGATATCCTCTTTCATCCAACTAGCTTTTTTACTGAAAAAAAGTTTACAGTCACTACCGTCAAAAGATTCAATATTTATTTTCTTATCCTCACCATATATGATTCTTCTGAACACTTTTGTTAAGTCCTTGCCATATAAGAAGCAAAGACCTTCAATAATCATCAAAGATTTATCTTTGTTATTTTTTTTAACGACATCACCATTCGACGTTTTTCCGTCCATTCTCATATAGCAAAATTCACATCCATATTTGCTTCCATTTCCCATTATTGCCTTAACGGTAATAAGTAATTCTTCTTTACCATATATTGAAATTTTTTTAATTCCTGCGAGTGCGAAAAAACCAATCTGGAACTCTACGATTCGTATACCATACATATAATCTGTCGGCATTATTTCTTCCGGATAGTCCAAAAAAAGCAATCCTTCCCATTGCATATCCCAATGGGTCAAATTGCCTTCTAATATACTTTCTATATCCACATCCAACGCAACCCCTAATTTAGTCAGTAATGAGATATCTGGTGTGCCATAACCATTTTCCCATCTTGAAACTGCTTTATCAGTCACTCCTAACTTCTCGGCCAGTTCATGTTGCGTCATATGATAGTGTTTTCTTAAAAAAGAAATTGTTTTTCCTACTTTACTAGAATTCATTTTTAGTCCTTATCAATTAATTTCATAGTCCTAGAGCATCTTCGCAAATTGTTCACCATAACAAACAGAATTTTTTACGTCAAACTTATAAACTGCGTTCTTGTTCTTATAATCCACCCACAAGCAATTTATTATCTTGGCCAGTTCGTCAGAATTATTTTTATCAAAGAAAAGCGTATTCTCATCAGACTGCTCTCTGTGAACCGGAATATCTGATAAAACTGTTATCTTACCTAATACCTTGGCATCCTCAGTACAGGTTCCCCAACCTTCAAACAAAGAAGGTTGAATGACTGCAATTGCATTACGCATCAATGCCAGTTGCTCTTTTCTTGAAATAAGTCCCAATATTTTGATGTTATTTTTCAAATCATTTTGATTAATATAGTCGTTAACCTCTTCAATATAAGAAGCATCCTTAACATCCTTCGGCATTCCGGTACACACCAACTGAATATCAGAATACCCTGATTCTCTTAGTATATTAATAGCCTTAAACAATACTAAATGGTTTTTATGCCTGTAGAACTGATTTGATACAATAAAGTATTTTTCCGGAATACCATATTTTACCAGTAATTCATCTACATTTTCATATATGTCTTCTTCCTTTAGCGCTGATACGAAATGAACCACTCCGACATTTTCGCAACAG
This sequence comes from Lachnospiraceae bacterium, assembly GCA_024403415.1. GTDB lineage: Bacteria > Bacillota > Clostridia > Lachnospirales > Lachnospiraceae > JAILLW01. The sequence continues at coordinate 76,852 of JAKSRY010000002.1, read as the reverse complement.
TCCGGATATAATTTTTGGTATGTTTCAAATGCATCCTGACTACTAAGAACAAGCTTTGAATGGTGCTTTGCTATATCTTCGAAGTTCCTGTCTCTGGCTTCATTTTCTTCCTTCGTAAAGAACTCCGGATATTTTACATGCTGAAAATCCGGAATCCAGGATATGATTTTTTTGCGATAAATACTTTTAGTTGAAAAACTTGGATAGATATAATCAATTCGCCTTCCGTAGACTCTGAATATCCAGCCTAATTCACGCAAATTACGGCATATAAATCCATTTCCTTGATCCCACATGTTTTTTCTCTTAACAATTAGCTTTGCATTCTTATAATCATTGCAAAAATCAAACACTTCAAGAACACTGTCATCTAAGAGAACATGTGCTTCATAACTAATCTCACTTTGAGTTTTGGAATACTCCAAAAACTGATAAACAATATTCTTGACATAATAAATGCCGCCCATCCATTGTTTATCATTGTATGCAATAAATAAAACTCTTACTTTTTTCTTCATTAATTCACATTCTTAATCCAGTCAATATATTCTGCAATTCCATCTGATATATTTTTTAAAGGTTTGAATCCTTCGCCTTTAATTCTCGAAATATCAGCACACCAGTTTAATGGATCTCCCGCTCTCACCTTTCCATCAAACAGAACGTTGCTTTCATTAAGTCCCAAATTCTTAGCATATATTTGAGCTACATCCCTAATGTACGTTTCTACACCTGATGCAACATTCCATATTTTTTCTTTGCTTCCGCTTATCGTGGCAATCTTCATAACTTCAACGAGATCATCGATGTGTATGTAATCTCTGCTCTCGTTTCCGGTTCCCAATAAAGTTAATTTTCCCGTATTAAGATATTTTTGATATAAATCCCACAAAATCTGTTTACGAAGCCCACATCCGTACACGGAAAAAATGCGAAGAATCTTCACATCAACATTGCAATTATCCGCAAAAAATAAACAGACATCTTCAGCCATCTTCTTGTGAAGAGCATATGGTGATAACGGATTTACCGTAGCATTTTCGTCTATTGGCAAACTCACCGGATTACCATATACTGCAGCACTTGATAACTGTATAAAGCGGGTATTGGTAAGTCCTGCCTGCTGCATTCCAAACAACAACTTGTGCACAATGATGGTATTTTCCTGAAGGTCATCCTGAGGATGTGAAATTGAATTTGGGACGCTTGCCTGTCCGGCACAGTTAACTATTACATCAGGTTTCAATTCTGAAAGATATTTTCCTACATCTTCCCTAGTGATATCAAACAAATCTGTTGGATACTTTCCATTCCCAACAAATCTGTCTATTCCACATATAACATGACCATCTTCCGCCATCCTATCAGCAAAATGGCTCCCTATAAAACCATTTATACCTGTAATAAGTATTTTCATACCTTAACTCCATTAACAATAACAACCATCCTCAACGCTTTTCACGATATCGGTAATTTCTTCTCCTGATGGTCGTATCCAACTGTCATTAATCATAGATTCATAAACTCCACCATACGAATCCCAACGTTTTCCCCTAATTCCGAATAGCAGTTGAGCAACTCCTCCAAGATGAATGGCACACTTCCCCATTTTCTTAATTTCAGCACCTAGCGGAAAACCATAAGCTCCACACCCAATGATTGCTACATCAAAATCCATTGATTTGCACTGTTCTAACATATACTCATATGCTTCAAACCAATTATTATACCCGTTATCATTTTCTCCCAATGATTGAACTGCTTTAATAGTTAGCAATTCAAAATCCGGCAAAAGCTTTTCATCTAAATTTTTAAATAATTCTTTTCGCTTATTAAACTGATTAATAATAGATTCCTCAAACGGATGAATAACCAGCACCCTTTTTCCTTTAAGTGCATATGTCCACCTGACATCCTCTGAATTATTTGTATCCACATTCCAGGGCTCTAAATTATGTAAAAATGTCAATTCACTTTTTGGTGCATATGAATGTAAATACCATTCCTCCATATACAATGACCAAATGCCGTTTAAGTCTATTTCACTCACTGCTTCAGTCATTAATTCAACAAATTTCTCTCCCATTGACATTTCATTAGGAAAAAAACCTGATAATTGACATAGATGTCTTAAATAATCTGCACGCGCATCGGTTCTGAATGGAAAGTATCTGTTTCGATAAGTGTACGCAATCAATTTCATTTCGCTTCCGCCCAATCTTCCTGCAAAGAAAGGCTTTTTTTCAACTATGGCGTCATATATCATTTTGTTTGCTTGCTTACTATTTAATACTTTTTTACCTGCATATTTCTTTATATTTTTAACAGAACTAATCTGCGTTTTCCTTTCATATCTTGCTCTCCTAATGCCTCGAGCTTCCGCCCAAATCCAATAAAAATAGTTCATTTTTCACCGATTCCTCTTATAATTGATGTAATCAATTATCAATTGTCTTCTTAAATATAACTTTTCTGTAAAGGACAATTCATTATACCAGGTGTTACTGTCTTTTTTCCCAATTTGGGATTTGGTTTCATAGTATGCGGCCCTATTAAAAATAGCTATATAACGATTCCAATACTTATCATACTTTTTACCGGTAAGTCTCTTACATTGCTGTATAGCTTTTTTTATCATTGAGACCTGTTCAACCAGCCTTTTCTCCGAAAACGAACTTCCATTTCCTTTTGTCAAACGTTCATAGATCCCTGTGACATCATCCATATATTTTATTTTTCCAAGCATAATACAGATACTTACTGTCACAATATCACCGACTCCGCCGGTCCTGTAATAATCTAAGAGATTGAGATTATCTTGGTACACATTCCTACACGCAATTGTACAAGTTGCATACCTCTTCACTTCCCCTTTATTTAACATATCCTTTATATCCAAAGAATCTGTACTTGCAAAAGGATATGGTTCTTCTTTTCCATCCACAATAAATTTACATTTAGTTACACAGGCTGAATAATCAGGATTATTCTCCAAAAATGATATCTGCTTTTCCATCTTATCTTCGGTCAGCCAGTAATCATCTCCTTCACACCCTGATATATATTTGCCCCTACATAACTTTAAGGTTTCAATATTATTATCCTGCATGCCAAGATTCTTTTCTCTTAGAACCGGCACTATTATATCCGGATATTTCCTGGCATATTCACGGATAATATTGGGGGAATTATCTGTTGAAGCATCATCTGCAACTATTATTTCGTATCTGTATTGAGTTTTTTGCTTTAATATACTTTCAATGGCTCTGGCAACAGTTTTCTCGTGATTATACACAAGCATAGGAACTGATACCATAATTTCATCATTCATAGCTTACCTGCTTTTTCCAACTACAGTTGCAGGATTTCCACCTACAACAGCCCAATCCGGAACGTCCTTAACAACAACGCTTCCTGCTGCCACAATGGCACCTTCTCCGATTGTGACGCCCTTTAAGATTATTACGTTCATGCCAATCCATGCTTTACTTTTAATATGAATACCGGAAGTCTTAACATTCTCCCAATTCTTATTTTTAATAGGATTGCCACATTCAATAACATCCAAATACTCCTGCAGAGTATCATTCTTCCGATCTTCCCATGCGGAAGGATGCGAATTATGATCATACACGGTACATCCCCATGCGATTGTAACATCGTCCTCAATAATGATGGAACTTCTTGAGATAAATGTACTTCCGCCTATATGAACTCTGTCTCCTACGGTAATTTCTCCTGTCTCAGTTTCAAAGACGAAATGACCTGAAATAAGGCAATTCTTTCCAACCGTAAGATACTTTTTTCCGCTGTCAGGTTTTCGTAAATCAACACTGAATCCTTCGTCAAAGTAACTGTCTTTAGACAGATCACAATAACTGTTAAGGTAATTCATATAATTCCTTTTGCGTCGATCTGCTCGGATCTTTCTGATTTTTTGGATTACTTTAGATATCACAATAATTCACCTAAACTATATATTTCCACCAAGTTTTTACCAGATGCTAATTAATAATCTTTTCCGTAAACACTCATATCATTATATTCATACTCCAATACTGTAAAGAAGCAGCATGAACGGTCAATGTTTTTTACAATGAAAATTATCACAGCTTCTCTTAATATACTTTATCGGTCTTAAAACAACATACCAAAATGGGAAGCACCCCCTAATGGTCCTGTCGTCCTCTTCCCTCATTCTTTGAAGATTAGTTGGATTCGCACTTATCCCCTCACGGTTTTCCATTACCGAGACATCGATATCTATATACTCCATGGAACACTTATTTTTAAGCATTCTTGCTAGAAGATTGAAATCTGCTGTTATTATATAAGTTTCATCGTAACAATAATTCTTTATCACATCCGTTTTAAAAAACATCACTTGATGAGATATCATGCGTCCAAGCAGAAGGTTTCTCTTTACACTTATTCGTCCACCATAACACTCTCTGCGCTTCCCATTAATGGTTTGTCTTATAACATTTCCATAAATTAAATCGGGCAACTCATCTTCATGCATTTCATTGCAAATATTTTGCAAAACATTTTCATCCACAAAAAAATCGCCACTATTCATAAAAATAACATAATCCCCAGTTATCATATTGAGGGACTTGTTCATAGCGTTGTATAATCCCGTGTCTTCTTCAGACAAATACTTAATCCGTTTATCTATAGTATATTTTTGAATAATATTACAAGTGTTGTCTTTAGAGTCTCCATCAACAATAATATATTCTATGTTTGCATAGGTTTGTTCCAATACAGATTTCATAGTCTGTTCGATGGTATCTTCAGCATTATAACATACTGTAACTATTGAAAAAAAAAGAGTTCGCATTTTATCTCCCTGTAACTAGATATACTATTCGATATAAAAAAATAAATAATTTCGGTGAAAAAATAAAACACCTTATACACATTTTCATATAAAATGGAGTCTTAGGATTTGATTTTATCATTTTCCAATAGTTTTTCAAATCAGAACGTAAGACATTTATAGTATCAATATCATATGCTCTCGCTCTACTCATTGCAGTAGCAACAGCCATTTCAAACTCAGCAAAATATCCACATACATATTTTTCCTCTATAATATCCATTCCAATAACTTCTTTTTTGAGTCTGATATAGTTATCTAAAGAAATTTTATGGCGCATATTATATTTAGTATGAGAAATACTGCTCAAATTCCAATAATAAAAGTAAAATGACTCTGGAATCAAAATAATCTTTTGCGCTTTTTGTAAAGCATAAATCACCCCTGATATATCTTCTCCAATCAATGAGTCTTTAATAAATCCATACTCTTTGAATAATTCAGTCTTATATAATTTTGCATAATAACAGCCAATAATACGTCTTGTAACAAAATACTCCTTAAAAATGTCTCTAAAATCATTACACTCTATTATTTCCGTAACCCAATCATCAGAATTCCATTCTTTGCCCCTGTCATCAAATCTGGTCACGTTGGAACAAACAATATCTGCATTATATTCTTCGCTCTTCTCAATAAGAATCTGTAGCATCGAAGACTTTATGTAATCATCTGCATCTACATACATCAGATATTCACCTGTGGCTTTTTGAACTCCGGTCTTTCTTGCAATATCAGGTCCCATATTGATTTGTTCAAGATAAATAAATCGCGAGTCATTATCGGCATAATTTACGCAAATCTCTTTTGAATTATCTGAAGATCCATCATTTACCATAATAACTTCAAAATCAGAGTATGTTTGATTTTTGATACTTTGAAGACATCTATTTAAATATTGATCAGCATTATATATTGGAATAACAACAGAAATCATTTTACGTCCTTATTTTCGAAAACAATGTATTTTTCAGATTGCTTTACTTGTCGATAATCACAACCGGGAGTTTTATCTATTTGCTGAATATCATACCATTCCGGGTCGTTTTTTATAATAATAGCATCAGGAAATCCAAACCTTTCCCAATAGGTCATGAAATTGGCATAATCCATCCCTTCAACATATTTATATGGTCTTCCTGACTCTGGCATTTGTATTTTTTTACCATTTATAGCTAAATATTTAGCCGCCGGCCATTCATCAAACAAAGCTATAGATTCGACGTCATCGGACATAATTGATTTTATCTCATCTTCAAAATCGATAAACACCGCATATTCATTAGGTATCGTTAACCCTTTATATACACCATGATCTACATAGTAGTTCATATTTTGAGCTGTCCCTTCATATTCAAAAAACTGATTATTAAATAAAAACACTATTAAACCCAATACACATAACAGATGAATAGGACTATAATAATTTTTTATCTTTTCCAAGATGAATTTGCCAGATTCTACATATATTCCCAAGCCCATCAAACTCAAAACCCATAACCCCATAAAGGCCTTGCTCCCACCATGGGTAGCGGTCATACTAATAATTGGGAAAAACACTATACTGGGTATTATAGCTATCACAATAATATGTTTATTATTTTTAATAGCGTCTTTATCAGCGACCAGACCGGCAACCAATAAAATTGCAAGAAAGAAATATGCAAATATAACTGCTCGATTATCTTCTTCACTGAAAAACAGAGCTAGTGCGAACATTGCCAGACCTGCTATCATATAAACTACTTTTCTAATCCAAATAATATTTCTTTTCCATGAAAATTTAATCACAATGACAAATAATATCAAAAAAATCACTAACAAGAGCAAATTCTTCACCGACCCTATGCTAATGAGACTTGTAATAGAATTCCATATTTTTCCGACTATGCCTGTAGCTTCTCTACTAAATAGCTCTCCAAGATTTATATCTATTAAATTAAAATGTACCACAGCTGTCTCACTTGTCTGATTAACATTTGAGATAGGATTATCAAATAAGTAAAAATCGAATTTTTGAATTATTCCATATATTAACAACAAAAAAACAGGTATCACCCAACCCATTAAATACCAAAATGTACCTAATTTCTCTTTACGTTTTTTATTCAATATGAAAAAAATAATCAATTCAACTAAACCAACAACTATGGCTGATGGATATGCAATAACCATAAAACAATGGAACAAGCCTGCTAAAATTTTCCACCTTATCTTTGGCGATTTCATATCCTTTAATAACAATAACACACCTATCAAAAAGAATAACTGACCTGCAGTATCATACCAAAGATAATACATCGAAAATGGTGCATAAAAAATGATAGCCAGACTAACTGAAATTCTTGCATAAAAAGACTTAAAATAATCATTTAGTGCCCAGTATGCAAAAACACCCACACATACATTGATAAACAAATAAAATAATCTGCATGCAAGAACAATCCCATCAGTAGAACCGACAATTTTGACATATATCCAGACAAATGGTGCTAAAAAGCAATCTCCAAACTGATAGAAATCCCAGACATCTACTAGCAAACGGTTACCATGTAAAACCCTAAAACTATTGCAGATGTTAAATACTTCATCTCCAACATCCATCCCTAGAAACAAACGTCTGACAAAAACACCAAATATTATTGCTACTACTATAAAGAAGATAACTCTAATGATTAATTCTTTTTTTGACAACCCAAACTTCATGAAATACTCCATTAAATATCTCTAATACAAATGCACCTGCTAATGATTACAACAAATCAGCCAATGAATTACTATATATTTGTGCCCCCTTACTATTTAAGTGATCTCTATCCTTAAAACAGTCATCTCCTATTTCATCAATCTTATATTCAGGAAGATTAAAATCGTAATAGTCTACATCCATTTCCTTCAACATTGTTGAAATAAATGATACATATTCATCATAATTCTGTATCAGATTAAGAGTTTTGGAAGGTAATGGTGCGGCTACAACTATAAGCTTTATATCGTTTTTCCTGCATATTGAAACAACTTCTTTAAGCTCTTCCTTCCATTCTTCGGTGAAAGAATCTATGGCAATCCTGATAGGCTCCATATCTTCTTCCGAACAATCATCCTCTGCCTTTCCATCAAATGCCACATATCCCCTGTCACAATAGTATCCTTCATCATCTTCATCATGCTTCCACACATAATTCTTATACTCTTCTGATGATTTTTTATCGAGGAGACTCTTAATATAGTCAAAATCATAAAGCTTCTTCCAATTGCGTCTTCCAACAATGAATGAATTGGTATAATAATCCATCGAACTTGCATTAAGCAGATAACTTATCTTGTTCCATGAAAATTTCATATAATCAGCTATTGCATAGGTACTTGTAAGCTGATCCCTTTCACTGTGATTGACTGTATCAATCATGTCATAGTAAATATCAAGCACGATTACTTTAGGCTGATGCTCTATTAAAACCTCTTTGATTAACGTGAGAGACCCATCCATTCTTTGAGCGGAGCTTCCGCAATTGAAGCTGTTTCCACCCTTTTTCTCATCTATAACTGATGGAATAACCGAACGATAACAATGAGACGAACCCACAAAGAGATAATCAATATTCTCCTCCTGAGTATATAAGTCATGCATCATCAAACGTGTGAAAGACCTCGTATCATCTGTTACAAGATATCTCAACCCCTTAAGCCCAAGAATAAGCAGCGTCAGGATACATACTAATGAAATTGTAATTTTCAGTCCTTTTTTCATATGTCCTATATCTTAATCATCAAAACTGCGCATACATAAATGTAGCCGTATCGTATTCAACCCCATAGATACCAAATATGATAATCACAAGTAATGCCGCCGCATAAACAATCCATCTTAGTACAAATATATTTTTATCAAGCAGGGCCTTTATGGAAATATTCTTTTCATGCAAAATATCTACGATTAAAACAATAACAAATGCCAGGATGAGTACAATCCAGTCACCCTTCTCAAGTCCAAGTTCAAATATGGAAGAGGTTCTTGTCACCTTAAATATCTGCTTTATCGTATCGATTGCCGCATTCAGCCCTGAGGCTGCAAAGAACATCCATGCAAAATTGACAAGCATAAAGGTAACTACAATTTTAACTATCTTTACAATACCGGTCGGCTTCAAGTCTGCCGTCCTCTTAAATATTTTGGTTTTAAGATCTCCAACGATTTGATAAATTGCGTGAAGCAATCCCCAGACAATAAAGCTAAATGCCCTTCCATGCCAGATTCCACTCACAGCAAATACTATTATTATAAAAATATACTTTTTAGCCTGACCTTTACGGTTTCCGCCAAGGGAAATATATACATAATCCGTAAGCCAGCTTGTAAGAGATATATGCCATCTTCTCCAGAAGTCCTTAATTGAAGTTGCAAGGTAAGGCTGTCTGAAGTTTTGCATTACATCAAAGCCCATTATCCTGGCAATACCAATGGCAATGTTTGAATATCCACCAAAATCGCAATAGATTTCAACAGAAAACATCAGCGATGCAATTATGATTTCAAAAGCACCATATGCTGAATAATCTCCGTACACTTTATTCACCAGAATTGCTGCTCTGTCGGCAATAACCATCTTCTGGAACAGCCCCCATACTATCAGAAGAAGACCGCCCCTGATTCTTTCAAGATCACCAAGCTGTATCTCATCATATTTCTGTATCTGCTTAAGTAATCCTGTTGAACGTTCTATAGGTCCGGACTGGATAATCGGGAAAAATGAGACAAATAAGGCATATTTTAGAAGGTTCTTCTCCGGTGCTGTCTTTTTACGATATATATCGATAACATAACCCAATGCCTGCAATGTGTAAAAAGACACACCTACAGGTACCGGAATAAGATTAAAATACTTTCCGAGAAGAATAATTATGATATTAACTATAACTGTAACAGCAACTATCGGCTTTGATTGCTTCTTTTCAAGATACCTTGCCGCAAAATATGTCGTCAGCGTGGTAAATACAAGGAATCCGACATTGGCAGGGCTCCAACTCATGAAGAAGAAGTATCCTGCTGCCAGCATCCAAATGATTCTCCAGCTCTTTGGCATGATTAGAAGAAACAGTAATACAATTGGAAAGAAAACTAAAAATTCTACCGAATTAATTAACATTTTCGCTCCTACTTTTACTTAACAGTGTAATTTCATATAATCAGTTTTTATTTTTCTTTAATGGCAGATTTACTCTTTTTAACATACTCAAGAATCATCTTCATATCATTTGTTCTCATAAAAATAATCACATTAAGAAGATTCGGTACAATAAGACATATCAATACTCTTATCGCTATCCACAGCCATCCGTTCGGAAGGAATGAACATATATAGAAGGTTCCGCCAAACTCAATTCCCCAGATGACGATATTCATCAGCTGCCTGAAAATATATCTAGGCGCAAGTCCGGGAAGGTATTCTTCAAAAACAACCTTTGCCCTTCCAATCCAGAATCCGATATGCCCAATAACAGTTCCAAGCATAATACCGGCAATACCCATATATTTTGCAAGAATAACCGATGCAACAATATTAAGTACGGCTGCTATGAACGCATACCATTTATCAACTTCGAATTTACCAAAAGCCGATCTGTAAAAATAAAGGAATTTGTGATTATAGGTAATGTACTGATTAATTGCAAACATAAGTACATACATAGTTCCAAGCAAATATTTTTCACCATATATAATCCCGATAAAAGGCTCAAAAAGTGCAAAGAAACATGTTGAAACAAAAACAGCCATAAAGAAGCCCAGTCTGTCAAACATGTTAAACATGGCTTCTTTCTTTTCGGCCTTTTCGTCATGCACGAAATTACCTATTGCTACCTGGAAAGGGTTAAGCAGCTTTGTCAAAAAATTACTTACGTATCCGGAAATAAGTATGTAATTTGAAAGCAGTCCCACATAATTAATACCAAGCAGCATTGAAATCAAAATGCTGTCCGTTCCTCCGTAAATGGCAATACTCAATTTCTGGAACAGATTATTCTTAAGGTCATGTCCAAGCCCAAGGCTGCTTATATCGCCTTTAGTTACCTTTATACTCTTCTTTATATATGGGTATTTCACATTTGCACGATATGCAATAACCGCATTCATCGCAATATTGTTTAACACTCCGATGACAATATAGAGAATGTAATTTCTCGTAATCAAAATGACTGCAATTTTAATAACTGTAGATATAAAGGTTGCAGAGGTTTCTATCTTTGTAGCTACCGCTTCCTGCATGGTTGCAATAAACATTACACGCTTATATGCAAGGAAATATGAACACAGCGATATTATGAGCTGCAGCAGATATACAAGGTATACGTATGACCAGTTTAACTGATTATCAGGTATGATGACCTTAAGCAGCGGAATTATGGCAACACCTATAACAGCAACACCTGTTCCTACTATCCTGTACAAAAACTTATAGACAGACATCAGTTTCTGCAGTTCCTGCTCATCGTTTCTGTTAATTGCAGGATACATTCTGTAAAGAATAATTCCGTTAATTCCAAGGTCCGCAACACTCAGTATGGCAAAAATATTGCTGAACAGGCCTTCATATCCCAGATACTCCGTTGGAAGATACTGTAGGAAAAACTTTCTTAATACAATACCCAGTACTGCAAGGGCAATATATGAAAGAACTGCGACTATGCTGTTGTAAAGGGTACTTTTAACTCTCAATTAACAAACCTTCTACTAAATAATATTCCTGTTTTTATAGTTATAAAATGCTGCAAACAGTTTGGTTGTATACAGCCACTTCATTCTCTGTTTCATTTTACACTTCTTAATTACTGACTTATATTTCTCATACTGTGGGCAGGTTCTTACATCACCCAACTGCTTTAAATGATAATCAAAATAGTTTGCAACAAGGAGTCGCTCCTGCCTTGTCTTAAACTTACGCTGCTTATCCATCTGGCTGTAATACGTACGGTATTCAAACAGGCGTATGTAATCCATATACTCCTTTTCCATACCATTTTTGATATAAAATTTCTTAGTATTGGCAAAGGAATTGGTAATATCAAAAATATGAAAATCCATGGCGTGTGTTACGCTTGTCGGTATAAGTCTCCAGCTAAAAATAATATTAGGGATGTAAGCTATTCTTTTACAGCAGCATAAATATTTAAGAAAGAAATTAGTATCCTGACCTATTCTTACATTTCCAAAATTCACATGCTTTTCTCTTACTATAGAAGCCTTGTACAATTTATTCGGAACTGCCGGAAGAATATCCAAAAAATCCCTAAAATCTTCACCTACTCCACGTTCCTTAAAGAACTCATCTACTGCTGTCATCTCATGATCATTAATAAATTCGTCCATATTTCCGATTACAAGATCTGCATTGAACTCCTGCTGTGCCTCAACAAGCACTTCAATTGCATCAGGATACATAGTGTCATCTGAATCCATGAATAAGAAAAATTCACCCTTTGCATGAGCAATTGCTTTATTTCTTGCAACAGAAGCATTCATATTTTCCTGCGTAAGAACAGTAACCCTGCTATCCCCTGCTGCAATTTTATTAAGAAGATTAAGCGAATTATCTGTGGAACCATCATCTGTTACCAAAACCTCAATGTTCTTATAGGTCTGAGCAAGAACAGTTTCCATTGTTTCTTCTATATACTTTTCCTGATTGTAATTTGGAATAATAATTGATACTAATGGCTGATTATTCATTTAATTAATCCTCGATTCCCAATATTGCTTCCGTATATTTCTGAATAGAAATATCTTTCTTAAGTTCCGTAATTAACTTATCGTGTCCCCTTTGTCCCATCACCCTTAGCGCATCATGGTCAAGAGCAATAAATGCTCTTGTATTCTTTTCGAATGAAGCATAGTCTTCCGGTTCTGAAATAAGTCCGCTTTCTGTCTCCTCAATAAGGCATCTGATTTCCGTTCCTTCTTCAAGAGATGCAAGCACCGGTTTGCCGACTGCCGCTATTCCATAATACTTACTTGGGCAACTTACACCTTTAATTCCTTTTGCATTTACACAAATGTGGACATCTGCGGCATTCAGGCTGTACACCAGTTTCTCTTTATCCTGATATGGCAAAAATATGACATTATCCATATTATGAGATTTTACATATTCTTCGAGTTTTGACTTAAGCGTTCCGTTTCCTATAAAAACATATGCCACCTCGCGCCCATCTGCAGACTTCTTCTCCGGAATCTTTTCAATTACCTTAAGCATATTTTCCAGATCATAGTATAATCCGAGATTACCTGAATACATAAAGATAAACTTATTTTCAAGGCCGTTTTTTTTCTTAAATGAAACGACTTCCTCATTTCTTTCTTCAAGTGGATATATCGCAGTTTCATCAATCCAGTTATTGATAATTGTATAATGTGGAACCTTCTTTTCTTTCGCAAATCGCCTTTCGATCGTCTCACCCAGATCTCTTCCAACAGTAATTATCAAATCAGACTTACGGCAGTTCTTATAGTCAAGATATTTAAGCACTGAAATAAGCGGCTTGTTCTTACTGTAAGATACCGATTCAATCTGTTCGGGATTAAAATCCTGAATATTGTAAATGAACTTGGCTTTCTTAATTCTCTTACCATATCTTCCAAGCATTCCGCCCAGAATTGGTGGCTGACTAATTGAAAGAATATAATCCTGTCCGCCAACCTTCTTAGTCACTTTACGTGCTCTGAAATAATACTGGGCGATATTTCTTACACGGCTGAGTTTATTGGCTTTGGTAAATTCAGGAACTCTGACTCTGAGAACTCGGACGCCTCTAAGGCTCTGCTGATAAAATCTGTGTTCTTTATAATAATCGTCTATTTTTCCACTATATGACGGAACAGCAGCAACTACCGTTACATCAAATTTATCTTCGATTCCCTCTGCAAGCTCTGTCAGAATCTGACCGGTGGATGCGACATCCGGAGCATAATAATGTGCATATATAAGGAGTCTCTTCTTTTCATGAGAAATTTCGTTTTTCTTAAGTTTCTTATTTTCAATATGAGTCTTTCTGATAAAGGTCATATTTGTATCGAAATATCTCTTAAAGAGACGCTTGGGATCCTGTAACAGACGATAGAACCATTCAAGATATAACATCTGAAGAATTTTGGGTGCTCTTTTGACAGTTCCTGCGTGGAAATCAAATCCTGCCCCTACGCCAAGCATGATGCCGTTAAAACAGCCTTCATGAGCAGCCATCCACAACTCCTGTTTTGGAGCCCCAAGACCAATCCAGATAAAATCAGGCTTTGCATCATTTATCAGTCTGATATGTTCTTCGTTTTCTTCTTTCGGAATATCGTTCACGTTTGCATAATATTTAGGTGAATATGTTCCGACAATATTAATCCCGGGATATCTTTCTTCAAGTTTCTTTGTAAGCTTATCCAAAGTATCTTCTGTACTTCCAAAAAAGAAATGTCTGTATCCCTTTTCAGCCGAAATCTTAAATATTTCCGTCATAAGATCGGGACCTGCAACTCTGTCCGCCTGAAAATATCCTCTTTTTCTGCTGACATAAGACAGCGGTTTTCCATCCGGCAGAGCAAGAACTGCATTATTCTGCACCTTCTGATATTCCGCATCCTTGTATGACATTACCGTCGTATGTACATTGGACACACAAATATATTTTCCCCGCAAAAGATCAAGATTCTGTGTTAAATAAGAGACTGTATTTCCCATATTGGTCACAGCTATGTTCGTTCCCAAAATAGAACATTTTGTCATATTGGGAAGACCGATATTTCCGGACTTTTCTACTGTTTCTTCAATGAAAACAGAATTTAGCTTTCTTGTATTTAGAATGAATGCCGAAAGCAGGAATCCAAACAGAAATCCCCATAAAACTGAGCTTACTTCTCCTCGATAGGTTTCTGCTTTAGTACTAACCCAGTCGAGAATTGCAACATAATCTCCGTCTTTTGGTTCTCCTATAACAATATATTTTTCATTTTTTGCTGATACCTGAAGTTCGGAATAAGGTATCATTTCACCTTCTGAATAATCCGTTACTGCAGCATATACATGTTTAGGCTCTGTCCAAAAAATATTAAATACAAGATTACATATAACTGCCACGCCGACCGCCGGCAATATGCACTTTAACCACCTTGTACCTGAAAAATAATTCAAAACCTTCTTTTTGACAGTATTCATCCACTCCTTTGACAAATACATATCTTCAGCACTAATGAGGGAATACTGTTTTGAAAGAAGTGTATATTTTTCTCCAAGGGAATTGAAAAATCCATTGTAAAGATAGTCACCTATAAAAAACAATGACAAATTCTTAAAGGAAAGATTACCGACAAACTGCTCAGTAACTCCTGCCAGTGAGACAGAGAGTAAAACTGTAAGTGACCTCCTGTCATTTTTCTTAACGGCATTAAAAACAGTCATAACATATGAGATAACAAACAGAGCAAAAACAATGATGCCCGAATAATAAATCATATATGCATAAGAACAGTCAAGATTACAGTCTAATGCATGAATATCCTCAACCCTTCCTATCAAAGACAGCGAGTACGTCGAAAATACTGTAGATGTCATCTCAACTCTTTCATTAAGAACCTTGTTAAATAGTTCTTTTAGGCTTCCGTCAACAAGAAGAGCACCGACGATCAATACCAGTGAACATCCGACAACAAACAAACCGGAAAGAACCCCATCTATGATTGTAAGTTTCTTTCGCAATTCAAAGAACAGAAAAACACCGATTGCAAAGGTCACTACCAAAACTCCGGTATAACTTACTGAATAAGCAAAAATATAAATATTACCTATCATCAGCAGTACTGCGGCCAAAAGGCTTTTCTTTCCGCTGTTCCTGATAAAATAAAGAATGAGAAGTACAATAATGAGATAAGTCATGTGCAGAACATTGGGGTGTGTAAAACCAAGAGAATATCTCACGATTCCAAAAGACATTCCTGTCTTTGTTGCAGTTCCAACATATCCCGGAAAAAATCTGAGCAGAGCCCTTATGACAGACAGAATGAAGAAACCTCCCCATATACCAAGAGTAAGTACCATGGCATTTCTGATTTTGATATTTTTCATTCCAATTACGATACTAAATCCCACAAGAGCTTCTAAATGCCCATTGTTCAGAAATATCGCTATTCCAAGTGTTATCAGAAGGAAATTCAGAATATGCTCCAAAAGGCTATATTTCGTAGTGAAATATTTGGGTACAAAGAAAATAAATCCAAGGATCAGTGCCACCTTAAAGGGCCACTGGCCATCCTGAATTCCTACTGCTCTTACTGAAAGAAAACAAAACAGCATGAGATAGTAAAACAGCTCACTTATATGCAATTTATTTTTAACAGAGCATTCCATCATTTATAATCCTTTTAGTTGCAAGTTCCGGTTCTTTTTCCGTATACTATCATTTCTCAACTTTCTTTTCTCTTAAAAGATACATTCTGGTGTAAAGCTTATATAACTTCAATTTCAACATAATGCCTAGTAACTTATATTTCTTTTGTTTTGAAGTTTTAAGATGTTTTAAGACTTCAGGCTTCTTATTTCCTGATGCAAGAAAATCCTTTAATGAATGTCCGCTTACAATACAAAGACTAATAACATGTGCAAACATAAATGCCAGATATTCTCTGAAATAGTTGTCGTAATCATCGGCAGATACTTCTTTATCTACAAATTCTGACACATTTACAGCAACCCGATACACATCTTCCACTCTCTTTAAGCTGTAATGGTTTGTTGTCGAACCTTCTACCACGACATAATCGTAGAAGAACAAATCAAGATCCATCACTCTTTTAGCATAATACAAGGTCCTCGGAACATAATCCATGTCTTCATGATACACACCTTCCATAAAAACTATATTGTTCTTAAATAGGAAATCTCTTCTGTACATATGCGCGCAAAGAGAATATGAAATCATATTATGGCTTAATCTCTCCCTGCCCGTCATAACAGTCCCGGGATTATCGAGTTCATCAATCTGAATTTTTTCATCACCCTTGACATCACAGATAATAGCCCTTAATATATCAAGACTGTTATCTTCAGCTGCCTTAACCATAGTTCCAAGAACATTAGGTTCAAGATAATCATCTGCATCCACATAAAGAATATATTCACCATTGGCATATTTCATAGCCATATTTCTGGCTGAGCTTTGGCCACCGTTTTCTTTGGTAAGCAGAAGCATTCTTTTATCCTTTTCTGCATATTTTTGAACTATTTTATCTGCATCATCCGGACTTCCGTCATTTACAAATATATACTGTACTTCTTCCAAGTCCTGATCAAGCAATGATTTAATACAGTCCTCAATATATTTTTCAGCCTTATAAAAGGGTGTTATTATCGTTAATCTATTTTTGTTCTCCATCTGTACTTCCTATTGCAAGTAAAGCCTCATATACTTTGATTCCCATCATTTCATAAGTATATGAACTGATTTTTTTAAGATTGTTCTCTCCCATTTGGGTAAGCCTTTCAGGCTTCGAAAGTAATTCCTTTACAGCGTTGTACAAACTTTCACTATCACCGACAGGTATGAGTTTACCATTAACATCTTCTTCTATAAGTTCTACTCCTGCATTACACTTCACTGTAGAAACAATTGGAAGTCCATTAGCCATTGCTTCATTAACCACCAATCCCCACACATCGGTTTCTGTTGTCATGACAAATACATCTGCTGCCTGGTAGTATTCAAATAATTCCCTGGTTTTCATAAATGGGATTGTATGGAAATTTTCAGGTATTCCCGCTCCGTCTAATAAAGGAACAAGCTCTTCCCTTTCTCCTCCCACGAGATAACAGTGAACTTTATTATCACCTTCGTTATTAAACATACGCATTGATTCGACAAGTATTTCCCATCTTTTAAGAGGTATATATCTTCCAACCGCAATAACTACATATTCTCCTTCAATACCAAGCTTTTTCCGAAGTTCTGCCTTTTTCTCATCAGTTACCGATGCTTCCAATATTTCTTCTTTTTTTAATGAAGTAAAAGGATATTCATACAAACCCTCTGGTTTTGCGCCATAATGCATCAGATAGCGGTCTGCAACACGTCCGGTTGACAGCCATGCCTTTGCACCACCTATAAGTCCGGTTTTAAACGCCTTCTTCTTTGGATTTTCATTCTCTCTTATATGTCCGCCATCGGTACTTATAATATAAGGAATCCCTTTCCTGTTTAGGTATTTTATGGCCATCATCGCAGTGAATGTGCTGTACATCCCAATTATCACATGATCGTATTTTTCCTTAAGTATCTTCTTTATTCCGGGACATATTGAATTTTCCGGTCCAACCTTTATCCCCTTAAGGAATATTTCTTTATATGTTTTTTTTGCCTCCGACACCCATTTTTTATCTCTGTCTGAGGCAGAATGACGTTCAAAAACAACTGTCAGCTCACAGTGTTTTCCAAGCTCTGTCAAAAACTCAACGGTATATGGTGCCGGAAGATTAGTAAGATATAAAACTTTCATATTTCCTCATATCTGCCTTTATATCAGCTCTACAACAATTTCTTGATTCCGGGTATTTTCTTTAGTACAAAGGCAACACAAAAACCTGTAACAATTGCAATACTGCCGTACATAAACTCCACTACAGTAGCAGGAAGGATTTCCAACATGTGTTTATATGGTATTAAATAAAGAGAACGCATAAGCTGCTCAATAAGATAAACAGCAAACACATACTTTCCCCCTCTTGCCAGGAATCCTAAAATTTTTGATTCCGCATGGGCATGCACAAGTTTATGTATGACAAAGTATAGAGATAATCCAAGCAATGTACTAAACGCTGACCTTCCCCATTCGGCATATCCGTTTCCACTAAGCAAACTTATGCTGACAATCAGCATTGGAGTCAGAATACTAAAAGCTGTTGCCCATATCACATATTTGGTTTTGAACATAGTTTCCAGTTCTTTTTCATACTTTTTGAAAACTCCGCCTGATATTGCAAAAAATGAATATTCTGAAACAGATCTTACAATAGATCTGAAATCAACACTCGGTTTTACTCCCGTACCATCTCCTATCATATATACAATTTCAAGGACAATCATAAATATAAAAAAATAAAAATACTCATTAAGCTTTATCCTGCTTACAATCATTCTCAAGAATGGAGATATGAGCAAAAAGCCTATATAACTATATAAAAACCAATAAGTTCCCTGTATATCTCCTGTATACAACCTGTTCAAGAAATCCCCAACAGAAGGTGTTTCTATGGTCCCACGAAGAACCCAGAAGACATACATTATTACTGAAAAGATAATGAGAACCATTAACATTCTCGATACTCTTTTTTTGAACAGGTCCCTTATACTTTCTTCCTTATTCAGCAACAGATAGCCTGATACAATAAAGAATAATGGAACATCAACATTACATAAAACTGTCACAAACAATGAAAGGGCATACGCAACAGGATTATCTGAATTGTGGTATACACCGTAACATATGTCTGTATGATGAAATACCACCAGACATATTGCCAAGACTCGCACCAGCTCAATATGCTTTTTTCTGATGTTATCCTTCATCTCCATCACTCTTCCCCGTCAATCTTTACGGATTCCAATCTGTAATATCTGCGGACAGCATTCGAAATCCACTCTTCATTTTCACCCTCCATATCGACAAAAAAGATAAGTTTAGGATGAACGCTTAATGGCTTAACTACTATATTTTTGTCACCTGACATATATTTTTCATAACGCTCATTTAATTCAGCAGAATATGTGGCAGCCTCTCCACCTGCTACTTCTAACATAGCTTCTGTTGAAATAAAATAGTCAGGTTCCGGAACAGCGGTTATTCCAACAGCAAATAATGTAAACAGAAGTACTGACACAATCATCAAAAGTTCATTTTTTCCAAAATTTCCGTCTGAAATATTCACATCCTTTTTGATGAATGCAGATTTTTTAACTGCCCATCCGATCACATATGCTTCGGATATTACAAGAGTAAGAATGAACATTATATATGTCAGAGCCCTTAATCTGCCTGCTTCAATATTGGCCAGTGCAAAAAGACTCGGTGTCATCATCGCAGAAGTAAGCCCATATCCTAAAAATACGATAATAAGTGGATATCTGAATTCAAAATTTGTCTTCCTGACAGCACGTATCATCAGCGGTATTAGCAGAACAAGCATAATGATAACCGGCCATGTCAGCCATTCATTAATGCAGTACTTGAAGTAGTAAAACAGCGAAACCAATACAGCCTTAAGAGGGCTCATTCCTTCGGTAATAGCAACTCTGGTTGAATTTCCCGGAGCCATTACATTAAGTGCAAAACCAATAAGGAGCCCCAGCGTTGGCAAAATCATACTTCTAACTTCTTTTTTCTTAAGTGATTTAGTTACTAAAAAGACAAACCACATAATAATAGCTATAAGCACTGTATTAAGTGCTGTAAGGTGATTACCGCCACCAATTAAAAATCCCAAGAAAACTGTAGCAATCTTCTTAACAAGGTGCTTCTTTGGGGACTGACTTTTAATATCCACATACAAAGATATCAAAAGACCCATCTCCCACATTGCAAGTGATGCTACGAGAATATAATTAGCAGCACCGCAATACCAGTAAAAAGACTCCTGAGCTGCGCTCACCGGCATACACTGTATAAGCCCTGTCAGCATAATAAAAACAATTGCATTTACGATATATTTGTCCGCACCGAGAGCCTTACTGAAAATCATTCTGAAAAGATACCAGATACTCGAGCAAAGAGCAGTCAGCAATATTAATGTACTGAACTTATATGCAAACTCTCCAAAAACACTCGGTGGCAGAGACATCAGGAAGGTTGATGTAAAATAACCCATCCAGTTCAGCCAGTCATCGAACGCATGTGCGATAGCCGTTCCGATTGTCGCAAAGATATTACCGCTGTCACTAAAAGTGTGATACGCCGCGTATCCGATTGAGAAATCATCAGCACTTGGATGATTATAAAAACCCAATATGATCATTGGTATGAGTGTCACCAGAAACACTATACCCATAAATATTGAGAATCGCTTAGGAGTAACTATCTTAGTAATTTTGTCTGTCATTTTCATATTCTGTATCCATTCACTGCATCAATAACTTTTTCAATTTCTTCTTCTGTCATTTCCGGGAATAACGGCAGAGTCACACAATGCTCTGCAAGATATTCAGCATTCGGACAATCACCCTTTTTGTATCCAAGATCTGCATATGCTTCCTGAAGATGACATGGCACCGGATAGTGACGATTGCACTCTATATCCTTCTCCTTCATATACTCGAGGAATTTTTCCGGATCACCTTCGACTTCTATCTCGAAAAGATGGAAGACAGGCTCTGTATTATCAGGGTGATACTGAAGAGTCACCAGCGAATTATTGATGTTCTCTATATATTTGTGTCCAATCTCAATTCGCCTTTTGGTCCACTCCGGAAGATATTTTAAGGATACACTGAGAACTGCTCCCTGAAGTCCTTCAAGACGATAATTGTAGCCTATCATCTCGTGATAATATCTCACATTGCATCCCTGATTCTTCATGACATTTATATATTTATCATACTCGGCATTATTGGTACTTACTGCACCGCCTTCACCAAAAGCATACAGATTCTTACCGGGATAAAAAGAGAAGCATCCGAGTTCACCCAGTGTTCCAACCATTTTACCCTCAAATTTTGCTCCATGTGCCTGGGCACAATCCTCCACCACATAGAGATTATATTTATCTGCTATCTTTTTAACAGCAGCAAAGTCAAAAGGCTGTCCGTAAAGATGAACACCAAGTATTGCCTTGGTTCTTTCGGTAATCCTGCTTTCAATTTGAGACGCATCGATTTCCCAGGTATCTGCCGTACAGTCCACAAATACCGGTGTTGCGCCTGTGTAGGTAACTCCCCAGGCAGAAGCAATATAGGTGTTTGCAGGAACAATAACTTCATCTCCCTTGCCTATTCCAAGGACCGCTAAGGCACAGTGAATTGCTGAAGTTCCGTTGTTAACCCCCTGGACAAATTCTGCACCAAGGTACTCCTTAAACTCTTTATCAAATTTATCTGCAAATGGTCCTCCGGAAAATGCCGTAACCTTGCAGCACTCCTCAATTGCTTTAAGATATTCATCTTTATGTTTTTCATAATCTCTTGCAAGATCTATTCTCTTTAACATCAAATTATTCTCCATCCGCCTTAAAGTCGCACCTATTTTACAATATCAACTATAATATGCCCTCTTCCTTAAATAACTTCTTCAAGCGTTTCATCTGTCTTAAATAATTTTTAATTGTCTTCCACACCTTGACGGTAGTGTCATAATCTTCTACCCACAGAACCGGCATGTCATATATTTTTACATTCTTTCTTTCAGCACGAAGCAAAAATTCAACGGTATAGAACCAGCCATGATCGTCAGAGCATTCCGAAACCAGCTCCTTTGCAAGCGGAGTCCTTAAAAAAGTAAATCCGCACAGCGCATCAGAGGCCTTCATCTTAAATTTCTTTTTAAGAATAAAAACAAGTCCTGCTGAGGTTATCTTTCGATACCACTTTCTGCCACGGGTGTCAGATTCCTTACTGAATCTTGTTCCGTTGACGTATTGAAGTTCAGTGTCTTCCCGGAACATTTCAATCGTCTTTGAAAGATATTTAAGGTCTGTCGAAAGATCAATATCCATGTATCCCACGATATCTGCATCGGTTCTTTCGATACCTGTCTTAAATGCTATTCCTACACCCTTCTCATCAATTCTTACGTACTCTACTTCTTCATATTTAGCTTCAAGGTTCCTTGCTATGTCAGGAGTTTCATCCTCGGAACCATTATCAAGAATCGTAAGCTTATAAGGTATATCCACATTCTCTTTAAGATAGTTCATGCAGTTGGTAATTCCCTTTTCCAAACGAAGTCTTTCGTTCAGAACCGGAAACAGTAAATTAATAGTCATTATTGTCCACCTATCTTTTCAATATCCGAAACCAGATACTTCTGCTGCCTGAAAATAAGATTAAGCATTACGGAAAGATATTTAAGTATTATTGTCAAAAGGGCAAACACACCAAAGAATCCAAGCGACATAAAGCCCATTGTAGATGCCCATCCTTCGGCTATTCCTTTGTCCGTGAAATAATCCACAGCGGTATAAGTGAGCATTACTATTGTTAATAAAAGAAATACACCGCTTACCAATGCCGATATCTTTTCCATAATGTTGGTAAAATATATAAATGAATCAAGGGCAAGACTTCTTCTTTCCTTGAATTTGTTCTTTTTCTTCATTCTGTCGGAATTCAGGCACTCGTATTTAATCATGTCTGTTTTCAAACCGCAGTTTGCATATACAGCCTTTCGATAAGGAATATATGAACCCATGGATTTGATTCTGTTTACAGCTCTTCTGCTTACTATCCTGAAGCTCTCTGCTCCTATACGTCCGCTGCCCCTGCTGAATTTATTAAAAACCTTGTAAAACAGTTTTGAAGTAAATTTCTGTTTTGAATCTGCACAGGCAGAGACTATATCATAGCCCTCTATCAGTCTGTTATAGGCATCCATAATGAGTTTTCCCGGATAATCTGCAATAACGTCATCAAATTCATAAATGAAGTCTCCTATGGAGACATCACGGCCTGCATTCATTGCAGCTTCTCTTCCCTGATAAAATCCCATATGGATAACCGATACCAGCGATTCTATCTTTTCACTGCTAATGAAGTCCTTTATAACATCCATGGTCGAATCACTGCAGGCATCATCCACAAATACAAATTCATACTGCTCAAATGATTTGCTTATTGTTGAATATATCTCATTTAAGAAACTATTTATTCTATTTTCATCATTGTGGAGATAGACTACCAGTGATACAAATTTCTTTTCCATATGTTCCTCATTATTGTAAAAATTCATCTAAATCATAAACTGTATTTATCTTTCCTGATAATACACTTATGAAGGTTGGCTCCGTTGAATGAACCTTAATGGCTGTCGGCCTTGAGTCATCAACCTCTGAACTCTTCAGTATTGGTTTCATCGAAAACAGTGATTCTTTATATGTATATTTCAGTTCTTCACGTAAATATTTGTCTGCAAGATGAGACATATAAGGCCATGCCGACTGCGGTTTATTTTGACACAAATTACAGTTTTCAAGCCTCTCTCTTCCACATCTTGTTCCTTCCTGACAGCTAAAACGTGGTAATTCGTCACGGCAGGTCACATGCGGTGTAAAGGTTACGGCCGTAAGTGAGTGAAGTCCTGTTTTACCAAAGGGCATTATTGAAAAGAACGGACCATCCATAACAGTAATGCCTGTATCTTTTAATTCCTCTGCAACCTCACAGAGTATTATTTCGCAAAGCTCATATTTAATATCAAACATATCCTCTCTGTCAGCAACCTTAAGAATCTGATTGACGGATGCATATGTTGCATTGAGAATGAATGGTGCAATGGCTTCTTTCGAATTTGAAGTTTTTTCATCTCCTTCTGTAAAACGGACTACATAATTGTCGTCATCTTCACAAATTGACTTAAGATCAATGCTATATTGCATTTCTATATTTTTGTACTTAGCTATTTCATCAAGGAAATAATCACGGAGAATCATGGCATCATAGGTATATTCTTCCGTAAGAAAAGCTCCATCACACATTCCGGGCTTAAAGTAGCGTGATGCAGAAACATCTTCGCATCTTATTCCGGCGGCCTTGCAAAAAAGTCTGAACTCCTCTGCACCTGTCCAACTGAAAGAAGCTGAGGTTGCATACACCTGATCAAAGGTCTTATGTACAGAGAATCCATAATCATCAACAAACCTCTTAAAATAACCCGCAGACTTCATTGCTGTAGTAAGACTTCTTGGGTAATGATAGCCCATGTGAACTCTTGCCTGGTTAATGTAAGTAGCACGACTAAAAGGCGCTTTATCCTTCTCAAGAACCAGCACCTTCTGACCTAAACGTCCACAATATAAAGCAGAATATAGTCCATACAATCCTGCACCAATTATGATTTTGTCATATGTACACATACAAATTTTATTATACAACAAATATAGGCATATTGCACCTTTTATGCCTTTAAAATCGTATCTTGGCACATACAGTTATCAAAAAAAAGATACCCGCTGAATTAACCATCGGGTATCTGCAACTATCATTTATTCATCCATCTTTTTAGGTCATCAATAAGCCGCTGCGTCCTAATATCTGCGCCTTCGGCATTGAGATGTACAGCCGCATCATAAAATAAACTATAATCAAAAAAATAATCCGTAAAATGAGAAATCACTTCGCAATTCACTTTAGCAGTTAGTTCCTTTTCAAATTCTTCAAAAAGAGAGGCATCCGGTGTAAACTCACCCATTCCAATTGGATATGCGGTAATCAGTAAAGTAGCACCCTTTGATTTAACGTATTCATTAAGTTCGTTAATTCTTTTCATACATTCTTCTGATGTCTCAGGAACCCACCCAGAACCCTCTGAAAAGCTAAACGATGTATCAAATCTTTTACAAATATCGCCATATTTATTAAAAGCGGCCCTGGAGTTACTCGTTCCATCTTTGATTTGATTTTCAGATTCTCCTGTCACCCAATGAAACATTGAATAAATCAGATAATGGGGATAGTCCCTTATAAGTCCCGGATAATCCTTTAACCTAAATAGTTTCCAATATTCCCAATTATGCTCTACTGTAGTAAGAGCTACATGCGGATCCATAATTTCATCACTGTCATTAAAATTCCAGTGACTAAGTATGACAATATCTCCTTCTGACACTCCAAACTTAATCATATTCTCTAAAAAAGCATTTCCAAGCAGAGCATTCAGTCCTAAATTAACAACCGGTTTTTCAAATGCCTGTTCTATAAGTTCAGAATTGATTCCATATACAAGATTCGAGTCTCCTGCCAGTATTATTTTAGGTCCTTCTATACTCTGAAGTCTTTCAATCTTATCGTTAATAGACGCGTTATATACTCCCTGATACTGGTCACCGATAACAAGCCAGTCGAACAGAAACAATTGGATAAAAAAGCCTATGAATATGCTTATAAATATAAAGATTTTTTTAATAAATTTTTTCATGTTCAAAATCCACTAAAATTGAAAATATACAAAAGGTGCACCGCTGTCAAAGGGCATAAAGGTTACAGTAAGCCATATTAGTAATACATATACCGACCAGCGTATTAATGTCTTTTTCTTCGACAGCCATTCAATAACATCCACCCTCAAGGATGCATAGTCAAAAATAGCAAGTATAATAACTCCAACCAGCATCTCTATTCCAATCATAGGCGTTAGGCCTATATTCTGATGAACAAAGGTCGAAGGATTCGTTACTGAACCAAACAACTTTTTAAATACTTCAAAAGCATCTGTAATTGAATCTGCTCTAAAAAACACCCATGTAACACACCAGAAAATGAATACTGCCAGCATCGAAAACAGATTCCTTGCTCCTGACTTCTTTTTGTTTCTTCTGGGAAACAATCCCGCTATTGCCTGGGCAAATCCATGGAATAATCCCCATATTACATAAGTCCAGTTAGCCCCATGCCAAAGACCACTTACAAAGAATGTTATAACCAGATTATAAACCCTTCTCACTTTCGAGACTCTGCTTCCTCCTAAGGGAATATAAATATAATCTCTAAGCCAGGTAGATAATGAAATATGCCATCTATGCCACATATCACTAATACTATTTGCAAAATATGGACTAATGAAGTTCTTCGATAACTTTATTCCAAACAGCCTCGCTGTACCAATTGCGATATCTGAGTAGCCTGAAAAATCACAATATATCTGAATTGCAAACATTGGCATCATGAATAAGATGTCAAATCCTGTGCAGGAAGCTATCGAAGAATATGCTTTGTCTACATATGGTGCCACAAGATTTGCTATTGCAAGTTTCTTAAAAAACCCCCAGGCCATTAATTTTAAGCCATATGATGCATTTTCATAAGAAAAGCGCTTCTCACTTTTAATTTGAGGCAGCAAATCTGTCGATCTTTCTATAGGGCCTGCAACCAATTGTGGAAAAAAAGAAATAAATGTAGCAAATACAATAAAATTGCGTTCTTCTTCGACTTTACCACGATATATATCAATCACATAACTTAAAGTTTGGAAGGTATAAAACGAAATTCCAACCGGCAGAAGAATATCCAGCGTTACAGGTTGTAGCTGTATCGATAATAATTTTGCTAAATTAACTATATTGTCTGATATAAAATTAAAATATTTAAAGAAAAACAGTGCTCCAATGCACAAGCATATGGTTAGCGTAAGAATCGCTTTCCGCTTTCTTTTGTTGTCACTTCTCTGAATGATTTTCCCGGAAAAATAGCTTACGGTAATCATAAAGAAAATCAGTAAAATATACTTTGGATTCCAGCTCATATAAAAATAACAGCTGGAGATAAAAAGAAGGATAGTCCTGAATTTATTAGGAACAATCCAATATAATGCGAATACAATTATTAAAAATATACCAAAAGAAATAGAATTAAAAAGCATATATATCCCTTCGCACCAATATTTCAAATATAAATAACAGATTCATTATATTTTTATGCGATCGTAAACACCATTTTCTTATAAATGTGTTCCGTTCCACTTGTCTCTTAACTTATCATCCAATCGCAAAAACCATCTTTTCAATGCACTGTCTTTTTCCCATAAAGAAAACAATTTCTGTCTCAAAAGTTCAATGAACATACAGGCAATATATAAGACTATCATGAGTGCAAGACACATAGGAACCAGATACCATTTTGAATACCAGTCCGATACTCCTACCCAGTTCCAAAGGTTATCCCTCATATACATATGGTCATGAATCAGGTATACGCCAAATGAAGCTCCTGCGCTTACATTTATCAGTCTGCAGGCAAACGGTGATTCTATCTTCATATTCAAAAAAGCGATAAAGACACTGATTGAAACGATAACCACCAGAATTGAACTATACGTATAAAAAATACTATATCCCCAAAGAAGGTCCTTCAAAAATCCTATATTTCCAACCGGAGTAGTAACAATCCACTCAAGGAAAAATTTGCTGAGGGGCAGCAAAAGCAACAGCAATATAGAACATAAAAGCTTCTTTCCCCATTTCCCGTCAGGAACATAATACAATCTTATATATGCGCCAAAGATATATACGCATACAAACCAGGCAATACTGACTCCTCCGGCAGTATTAAGGGCTGAGGAATAGAAGAAAACATTGCTCCATACACTAAACAATACAAACAAAAGAATACATACACATTTAAGCTGTGATTTCGTAAGCGCTTTGATAAATCTGTTAAGAAGCGGTGATAACAGGCAAAGCGCCACATACATTGAAGCATACCAGTAAAGGTCTGATGAAACCGGTAATATTGAATACAACATCTCTTTTCCCTGAATTGTTCTATCTGAAAAGATTGCAAACAGAATTGTTATTCCCAATGCATAAAAAAGAACCTGACCTATAAGTCTCACTATCTTCCATGTTGAAAATCTTTGTTCAACCATAAAATATCCTGTTATAAGCAAGAATATGTTAATTGAACAAAATCCCGGTGAAAACAACAGCCATCCGCCTATAAAGCTTCCCTCAAAAGGATGCGAAAGATCTATTATTCCCCCATGATTCACAATATGCACAAGAACAATTCCAAGCATAGCAAGAAGTCTTAGTAATTCAATATTCGATTGTCTTTTGACTGATGTTTTCATAATGTTCCACAATCCTTTTTGACAATTTCCCAGATGTCTGTCAACAACCCATGACATTCTGAATTATTATTCCTGTTATATTCTGTATATATCCGATAAGCTCTTAATTTTGAATCTCAGCAGTCCACCCTGTAACCACGCTATCAGCTTATTACTTGAATATTTCTTCTTAACATCAAATGAAACATCGTATTTATCTGAAAGCATTTTTCTGACTTCGTATATTTGATTAAGATATACCGGGTATATTGCTTTCTTTATCTTCTTATCATGTGAACCTGAACTTATATTTATCACATGCTCACTTATATATCTCAAGTTCTGAAAATGATAGAATACCAGATCAAATTCTTCATTGGTATCCTTCTTTGCAAGACGAACAGCCTTTGATACAGAATCCGATTCATTACCTGCATCCGCATTTTCGGTTACCCGGGACACCAGTTTATACTGCTTTAGATTCCAAGGCGCTACACCTCCGCCCAGGTGCTGCAATTCATGAACACCTTTAAATAATACCGGAAATTTTTCCAGATACTTCTGATCTCCCATACGTTCCGGTTCATACAGGTGAAAGCACCATTCCGCGCATCGCTCACGCCACCAGTTAAGTGCTTCCCAGGCATTGTCTGTCTGGTTAAAATAATTGAATTCCACACAGTATTTTCCACTTCGTTTCTGTGTCTTTTGATCTTTTCCTGTATCTGAAAATCTATGCGGAGTAATAACCACATCAGCTTTAGCCTCTTCAATTTCGTCAAAGAGACATTGTGGATCCTTAAAGAAATACAGATCAGAGTCGATATATGTGCAGTTCTCCTCCTTGTATTGTTTCAAAACATAATCAACAATAACAGGAGTACATGTCCAGCAATACTCCGCCTTGGACCGCTCTGCCTTTAGTTTAAGCAATGCCTCATCTTCAAATTCCGAATGGTGAACAATGACTGCATGCTCAAGTTTCATATCTTCAAGTATCTGCTTCGATCTGTCATCAAAGCAAAAAATATATAATTTGAAATCTTTTGTTACAGCTTCAAGAGAGTTATAAAGGACTATTCCCTTGTCAAGATAATAACTATCAAAAAGGGTTGCAAATATCATAAAGCCAATCCTTCCTTATCTAGCCATTTTATTATTGTTAATGTCAGCAGGACTTACACTTTTATTTTGTATAAGCCACACGGTCAAGAGTACCAATCCGGCCATAATAGAAACACCTAAAATTCTAAATGTCATCCAGAAATGATTATCCGAATGATTTTTTGAAACAAAAAACCACACAAAAGGCAACAACATTACTATCAGTAAAGATACGATATCGTATATATTGCTTCTAACTATACATATATTCTCTCTTTCACATTTCATTCTCTTCTTAACTATAAAAACAATAATAATAACAGATATAACTACTGTTATCACATCTACCCATTTCAAATAGCAGCTCACATTTTTTCTAATAACATCCATAAATGTGATTATTTCATCGCTTCCATCTGTGACCTCTCCAGTCCTAAATGCCAGTGCATCCAGACCATCCTTAATAATATTCTCACTGGTCAATAAAGATGCAAAAATCCATTTCATCAGCCACATTCCCAGATATCCTACAAACCATATCAATATGTTATATAAAGTGTCCCAAATAGCATAATAATTCTTTTTATTTAAGTATGAGCCATTAAGTTCATATTTCATTTTTCTCTCTATCAAATATATTGTCAAAGGTAATCCCAAAGCAAATAGGGGATATGTCAGAAAATCCCCAAAACTAGTCAGAATACCTATACATAAAAAAACATATTTACAATCTTCCTTCTTCTTCCTAGTCAAAATAAGCATTATACCTATCATCGATACCATATATACCCACATATACTGCATCGAAAAACTAATAGTCCAGAAATCTATACAAATTAAAACTGCGACAAATGGAATAGCAAAAATATAATGTTGTTTCTTCACAATCATTAGGCATACAAAAATTGTAAGTGCAAGACAAACGCTTCTATATATAGCTATAATGTCCGCATAGTCAAAAAGTGTCATCAATGGTTTAAGAAAAACCATATATCCATGCCAATATCTTGCATAATTATATGTTTCTGCGCCATCCCTTCTGCCTTCCAAATATTGAATAGTACCATCATGAACATCTGCAATTCCTTCACTAAATCCTGTATATTTGTTGAGTAGACTTTTCTCAAGTACATTTTCAGAACCATTATATACAGCCATTCTAATCATCCATGCATCTGTATATGTATCTATTTGCGACGAAACATAACTATCCCCAAGCAATTGAGGATTAACTCCCTCCTGTTTCATAAAATCTATCGAAGCTTTTGCGTTATGCTCAATTGATGAAATTGGCAATGAATATGCCAACGTCATTAAAATACATCCTATAAAGGCACTAAACAAAATAATTATAAAATATTTCAACCACTGGATAGCTTCCTTTTTCAACATTGGGGTCCCTCTCCTACTCTTTTTATTACTTTTCCCGGATTACCAACTATAATACTATTATCCGGAAAGTTTCCAGAAACCACAGCTCCGGCCCCAACAACACAGCCATCGCCCAAAGTGGTTCCTTTCAAAATAATACTATTACATCCTATGAAGCAGTTCTTACCGATACTGATTGGTTTTGCAGGAATAAGTTCAGTTGCATCTCCACCCTTTTCATCAAGCAAAAGCCTGTTTCTCTCTTCCCACTCTATAGGATGAAAATCGTTATCTAAAATTTTAACATTTCCACCTATGCAGGTATTGTCACCAATAGTAATCCCTTTTCTTGCATAGATTGTTGCTCCTGAAATACCTACATTATTTCCAATGGAGATTTTAGCTCCTTCAGCCCTTGTAACAATAATTGACTTACTATATAAACCAACAAGGTTTGACATGAATGAACTTTTGATAACACAATTTTCTCCAATCTGAAGTTCAGCACCCTTTTTGTTATATATAACAGGTATTCCCTTAAGAAGAATCTTTTTTCCATATTTCACATGTGTCATTTTCATTATAATTTTGTACCAGTTACTACTCATGAAAGTCTCCATTATGATAAATATATACTATAATCAACGTTTCTATTCTACTACTAATATGTCTTTATACATAAGATTATCTTCTTTTATCTTTGGAATAATATCAGTTAATCTGTTTTTTATTTCTACTTCATGTTCAAACAGCCATCGTGCGGCGTCAAGAAGATCATCATCTTCCTTAAGTGTCTGCACCGGAATCACATGATTTTCATCTGTTCCAAACAAATCCTTGGCAATTCCTATAGCCTTAACTGAATAACCGACAACAAGCGTTGGCACAAGACTTGAATATGCGGCTATGGTAGAATGCGTTCTTGCTCCGACAAAAAATCTCAATCTGCTGATATAAGCCTTTAATTCAGATGCCGAACAATCACCAATCTCACAAACGCGTCCCGGATACTCTTTTGCATATTCTTCATATAGTTTATGGCATGGTATTCTGTCATCATTATTAGCCCATACAACATGCGGTATTAACGCAACGCTCATATCTGTATTCTCAAGAATATACGAAATCATCTTACGGTAATTAGTTATCGTAATTCCTTCTATCTTTTCATTGCTCTGAATCATTGGACTAATATTGATTCCAACTGTATTACCGGCAGCAAATTCCTTTGGAAGAGCACTGTCCTGTATGTTTTCTGTTTTAAGTGAAAATGCCGGATCCGGAACAAGAAAAACCTTATCCCCAGGAATACCTTTTTCTTTAAATGCTGCTATAATGGCATTATATGTAATGGATTCACGTGCAATAATTCTAGAATAATTACCAAGATCATCAATTATATCATCTCTTTTCAACAAATCCGGTTCAATTGAACAGCCGAGCAGAATCGTCGGTATACCGGCCTTCTTAAACGCATTATTGGATAGCCTTAAATCCTTAAGCATGGAATCATAACAGTAATTATCTCCACCGATTGATACTGCAATATCTATCTTCTCCGGATTAATCAAACCTTTGTAACGATACCTGATAAAGCTTTCTTCATCTTTTGTAATCTTCCTGTAAATATAGTACAGAATATGCGCAAGCTTATGGTCATCAAAGCTTCTTTCATTAACTATATTGCATTTTCCGGAAAGAGTATATTTTTCATCCTCTGCCGCTCTATATGACAATAGTGTCATTTCCTTTTTATCGTTTTCACCATCTTGCGCCATTCCGGCATTCTGCATAATATCTGCAAGGCTGCTTACAATAGCCTCGCATCCATGATTTCCGGAGCCTGCATGCATATATAAAAGAATATTTTTATCCAACACTTTTTCCATCCAGTTTACCCATTTATACCTAATCAATCATAGTCCATCTCTATGATTTGAACTTGTGACATTTCCTCATTCCAGGTTCTATAACATTCATTCCAGTTTTCATATTCACTGTCGTTCCGTCTGTCAGGCAGATTATAACGCATATCTATATAGCTACCAATAAATTCGGAAACCTTTGTTGCTCCCGAAAGATTCAGATGATCTCCATCCCTGAAATCATATAATCTGTCCAGTCTCATATAGTCCATATAATCCATAAGGTTAAGATAATCATATCCATACTCATCAATTATCTTATATAATGAATTATATACACCTTCTACCTTTCCATAATCCTTATGCGGCATGACAAGGAACAGAACCTCTGTATCAGGACATTCTAATTTGACAGTATCAAGAAGGCTGATAAACATATCTTTTATCTTGTCATTAAGTGCAGCATATTCCTCTTTATTATCTCTTGGATCAAATTCAATAATACGGCTTTCATAATGATACCAAAAACCCTTGGCAGTCAGCGGATAGCTGTTAAATGCATACTTCCAGTTTTCTGCCGAAAAGAGTTCACTGATGAGAGCATGATATTTTGAGATATCAATTTGATAAGTCCATTCATCTTCTGCAGTCGGCGCTGCTTTATGAATAAATTCATATCTGTTCATGGAATATTTCATGTTATCTGAAACATTTCTAAATGGGGCAACTCGCTCCATATTTACTGAATCTTCTGAGTTGCTCATCACATTACCATATTGAAATGGTCTTAAGTCGATCATAAGAAGCTTGGGGGACTGCGTTTTAATAATCTCTTTTACCTCATATTCAATGCTCTGCGGTTGCAGCGCGTCACTTCCAAGGTTATACGAAGTAAAACCATATTCATTAAAACCTCGAAGAGGCTGCCATGCATAGTAGCATGAGCTAGAACCTATCATAACAGCGTCAAGAGAATTATCAGGTTCCGCATAAAATCCGCAAAAATTCTGCCTGCTATGTGAAATAGGTCTCATAACATATGAAACTATCACCATTCCCCAAAGCGTCACTCCAATCAATGCTATGACTACAAATATTCTTATTAAGTTTTTGATCACCTTTTTATTCTTCATCAAAAACCACCATAAATAAATTCGCTTGCACTATATCCCGGGCCATATGCGCCAAGGAAAATAATAGACATAATCAGCAAATAACCAACCAAAAGTCTAATCCAAAAATTCTTTTTGGATATATATACATGGAATCTTTCTTCTGCCTTATCCTTAAGTCCAAACAGTATCATTACCGCAAGGCCTATAGCTACCGAAATAGCTGCCCATACAATCCTGTTTGTTCCTATCGAACTGTCAAGCAGAGACAAAGATTCCCCTACCGTTCCGACAGAAGCTATCAGTCTTGACAGATTAAATGCACTTCCTATCATAGTAAAAGCTGCTCTCAGGGAAACCGCCTTGAAAAAGAGAATACCAATACCTATTAAGAAGCTTGTTCCCACACACTTCAGACTGTGCATAAATTTGGATTCACCATTTATATGCAAATTCTTCCCAAGTGACTTTAATGGTTTCTCAAGAAGCTGACCCAAAACTATCATTAACCAGAACCAGATTCCTTCACCTATAAAATTCCATCCGCCACCATGCCATAATCCCATGCAGAACCATACAACAAACATAGCAGCAAAGGTAGGTATCATCTTTGCGGCCTTCTTGCCGTACTTATTTTTCAATTTCTTTGTCATTTTCGAAAAAGCACTGCTTCTCATAAGCGGATACATTATATAGTCCTTAAGCCATGCCCCGAGTGACATATGAAATCTTTGCCAGAATTCCTGTACGGATGTTGAAGCAAAGGGTGCCTTAAAATTCTCTGCCAGATCTATGCCAAAGCACTTTGAGGCTCCAAGAACAATATCCATACATCCGCTAAAATCAGAATAGAGCTGCAAAAGATATAGAGCAGTTCCAATCCAGACATAAATGCCATTATATTCTGCATAATTAGCATAAAGGTAATCTACTATTCCGGTTAACTGTTCTGAAACAACAAGTTTCTTGAAGAAACCCTGGAGTATACGAAAACCACCCTCACGAAGATTGTTCGCATCAAATTTATGTTCAGCAAACAAGGAACTGCTTAAATTCGAATACTTATTAATAGGTCCCGAAACCATTTGCGGAAAATATATGTTGTAAAGAGCCAGCTTACCTATGTTTTTCTGCGGAGCGGTAATTCCCCAATAGCAGTCCGTAAGATAACCTATCATTTGTAATGCGTAAAAACTTATTCCGAGTGAAGCTATCCACTTTACAGACCAGTCACCTTCATGAATGTTATCCGAGAATCGGCTACCGACAGCTGTAATATTTGTAAGAATGAAATTAGTGTATTTCAGAGCAACCAGCATCAGAATATTTATCAGTAATGTGAATACGTATATCTTTTTCTTACTATTCGGTTTCTTCTCCATAAAATGGGTTCCAAGATATACAGACAAAATGCTGATTATAACGTAAATAAATGTAATCGGAGTACCTGCTAGCATATAAAATGCAGTACTTCCGAACAACAAAATTACCCACTGCCATTTGCTTGGCAGTAGGTAATATAAAAGTAATACTATTAACAAAAAACAAATAAATGAAAACGAAACTAATGTCATGCCATTTCTCTTTCGATAATGTCTATCATTTCTCCGACATTTTTCATTCCAACCACATCTTTCATAGCAAACTTAAAATCAAACTCCGATTCAACCGCTTCTATAAGTGATATATGTGTAAGCGAATCCCAATCTTCAATATCGTCTGCATTAGTTGCTTCAGTGATTTCAAGACTCTCATCATCAAACACATCCCAAAATATCTCATTTACTTTTGCTAAAATAACTTCTCTACTCATCAAACACTTCTCCACTATAATAATAAACAAAAATTCTTTTGAAATTATTTACGCTTATCTCTAATCAATATATTCCTCTATTATATATCTAGGTCTTCCCTTAGTTTCTAAATATATCTTACCAATATATTCCCCCACTACGCCTAATGCCAAAAGTATTAAACCACCTATAGCCCAAATAGAAACCATAAGCGTGGTCCATCCTCTAATAGTCTCTCCCATAAAATGTCGTATCAAACTATATATAAAGATTGCAATGCTCCCTATGAAAACAAAGAAACCCAACCATGTAATCATTCTAATAGGTTTTACAGAAAAACTAGTTGCCCCATTAATAGCAAGCGAAAACATCTTCCCTATGGTATATTTGCTTTCACCAGCAAATCTCTCAGCTCTTTCATAATATACAATGCCTGATTTAAATCCAAGCGTCGGAATCATTCCGCGCATAAAAAGATTTACTTCCTTATAACCCGACAAAGCTTCTAGCGCTCTCTTGCTCATTAACCTATAATCGGCATGATTAGAAACCGTTTTTGCCCCAAGCCAATTCATCATCTTATAAAAAGTGTTAGCTGTAAATCGTTTCCAAAAAGAATCTTTATCACGATTTTTTCTGACACCATATACAATATCACATCCATCTGAATACTTACAAATCATATCATCAATGACTTCAATATCATCCTGAAGATCTGCATCCATAGAAATAACTATATCTGCCTTTTGCATAGCTGTCATAATTCCTGCCATTAATGCATTCTGATGCCCTTTATTATTGCTTAATTTTACTCCGGTAACCATCTTATTCTTTTCATTGAATGACTTAATCATCTGCCAAGTTGCATCCTTAGATCCATCATCAACAAATAATATTTTAGATTTCGCTGAAATAATTTGTTTGCTCACTAATATATTAAGTTTTGCCAATAATCTTGATGATGTTTCTAAAAGCACCTCTTCCTCATTATAACAAGGAACAACAACATATAATATATAATTCATCTGCTTTCCTTTTCACTATCGCACCTTTAACAATGTCATATAATTCTTTATTGATTCTCTTCCTCATCAATTGCTGCAACAACAGATTCTTTTCCATAAAACTCTGCCACTACTCTATTTGTCCAAGCAGTTGGATCATCGCTTATTGGCATATGAACCAACGGACCTTGAACATCATTGATGGGTTCTACAATTACATTCGCTTCATCAGACTTCAAAATTCTTGTTTGCTCATCCATCTGTCTTTTGTAATCCGCTGCTTCACCACTTTTTATATATTCATATGCCTTATAGCTTGTTGAATCCTTTATTTGCCCTTTTACTAGTAAACACGACAGAAAACACACCAAAATTGTGAGAATCATTGTCGACCATTTGAATTTAACAGATTTACTAATGATAGAAGATGCTACCACTTCAATTCCAAGCAACATAGCAATCATTACCCAGTATTCTGTATTGGGAACACCTCCCGACACATCCACCGTTACAAATTCATTCGGCGCATATACCGCTGCTGATACACATATCATCATTGCAACAAGAATACCCGGATATCGAATCTTTATCCAATCTGTATGTGCAAAGAAACCTAATAACAAACAAAAAATAACAGCTAAAATGAATACAACTATAGTTTTTTCGGTTAATAACTTCAACAAATCTCTTCCAAGGCTTCCAAAACATTTGAAAATAGTATAAATAATCTTTGAAAAAGAAAAACCAAATTCTTCTCCACCTCTAACTTTATTTCCCGGTGCCAACATGCTAACAATCAAACCAATACTTTCAATCGCAATTGGGAAAATTAACAATAATGGTCGGCGCTTTCTCGTATTTATAATAATTGAATAAACGATAACAAATACTAACGAAACCAGCGATAGTATCGATGCAAGATAATTTGACCCTCCTAATAATGTGGCTAATATCAATACTCCGATATAATATTTTACGCGATACGTCCTAACATAATGAATAGAAAAAGCAATCAAAAATAAGCACATTGCATACGGAACTGTATAGTGCATTCCACCATTATACCAATATATTGCAGACGCAGTGCTATATACAAACTCTATGCTCACAATAAAAAACAATAGTGAGATAATATATGTTTTAACCTTGTCAAATCCAAAGACATTACCAAGCACAGCCTTTACCAAGTAAAGAATCCCTAACATCAAGGATAACATCATAATAAATGGTACAACGAAATATGCTTTTTCTGAAAAAACTGCTGGATTAAATGAAAAAAGAAACACAGAAAACCATGTACCTTGCCAATCATTATATATTTCGACAATCTGCCTATTAACTTTCCCCAAAATAGTTATTAATGAATCTCCATTATCTATTGCTCTTTTTACAACAATTCCATAACCATAGTCATCTCCAGTTGCCATATCTATTGGTGCTAAATACAAAATAGGTATTAATAGCACAACAAGGAATACGACAGAAATAACAAGTATTTTCTTCTCCGAAAAAAATTTTTCAATTCTATTTATCATTGTTCCCTCATAAATAACAATTATCCAATGGAATTATAGCACGGACATACACATATTTCATCCATAAAATCGTACATAGTTGCAGAGTCCTCAAGTATGTTGACTTTTCTTCTCATTGCAGCTGAATTAGGCATTCCTGCCGTGTACCATCCGATATGCTTTCGCATCTCTCGTGTAGCAATAAACTCACCCTTGGCTTCAATAAGTAATGCGTAGTGCCGCTTCATCATCTCCACCTTCTCACCTATCGTAGGTAAGCTGTAGGAATTTGATTCATTTTGGGACAAAAGATTCTCATAATGGTTTTCAAGGTATCTGTTTACATCCCTGAAAATCCATGGATTTCCTCTTGCAGCACGGCCTATCATTATTCCATCAACTCCGGTGTCTTTAATCATTTTCACAGCCGATGGCCCATCAACAATATCACCGTTTCCAATAACCGGAATATTAACTGCTCTTTTGACTTCTGCAATTACATTCCAATCTGCAGTTCCTTCATACAATTGCTCCTTAGTTCTGCCATGAACTGCAACAGCCTTTGCGCCCGCTTCTTCTGCCACCTTTGCGATTTCAACAGCATTAATATGCTCACGGTCAAAACCGGCTCGTATTTTAACAGTGACCGGTTTAG
The DNA here is from genome assembly GCA_024403415.1 of Lachnospiraceae bacterium. Taxonomy (GTDB): domain Bacteria; phylum Bacillota; class Clostridia; order Lachnospirales; family Lachnospiraceae; genus JAILLW01. Next base: position 37,779 of record JAKSRY010000002.1, on the reverse strand, counting down.
ATATTGCCTTTGAAATACTGCTGACAATATCATAAACAAGCTTAGGATTCTTCATCAATGCAGACCCCTCGCCATTATTCACTATCTTGGGCATAGGACATCCCATATTGATATCAATGATATCAAACGGACGATTTTCTATTCTTTTGGCAATCTCAGACATTATTTTGGGGTCTGAGCCAAAGAGCTGCAGTGAAACAGGCCGTTCATCCTCCCTTATTTCCAGCATCTCCTCCGTATTTTTGTTATTATATAAAATGGCTTTGGCAGAAACCATCTCCATGCAGACAACTCCGGCTCCCATTTCATGACATAACAAACGAAATGGCAGGTCTGTTATTCCTGCCATCGGTGCCAAAAAAGTATTATTAACTTCTATGTTTCCTATCCTGATTTTTTTCATATATCAATCTCAATCCATCAAGTGTCAGATTTCTGTCATAAACATCAATAAGATTGGTTTCATCACAGATAATGCTTCCAAGACCTCCGGTTGCTATAACCTTCATATCTTTGTAGCCTGATTCTTCTCTTACCTTGTTGATGATATATTCTGTCTGTCCAATCTGTCCGTATACAAGGCCTGCCTGCATACTGCTGATTGTTTCCTGTGCAAGAATTGACGCAGGCTTCCTAATTTCTATTTCCGGAAGCTTTGCAGTGTCCTCCCATAAAGCCTTTGCCGAAATCCTGATTCCCGGTGCCGTAATACCGGCAACAAATTTTCCGTCTCCATCCACAAGGTCATAAGTTGTGGCTGTTCCAAAATCAAGGACCAGAACCGGCCCGCCATATTTCATATACGCCCCGACAGCATCAACAATTCTGTCAGCACCAATTTCTCTTGGATTCTCCGTAACAATCTTGATTCCTGTCTTAATGCCGGGTCCAACAATAAGTGGCTTATGATGTAAATATTTTACAACCCCGCTTGTAAGCGAATGCATTACCTTGGGTACAACCGAAGCTATAACAACACCTTCAACATCGTCAACCTCAATTCCATTAACATTCAAAAGCTGGCTGATTGTAATGCCATACTCATCTGATGTTCTTTCAATCTTGGACATCATTCTGCATGTGTTAAGCAGCTTGTCCCCATCAAAAAAACCAAGTGTTATATTCGTATTACCGACATCTATAGTTAATAACATTCAAAACCTCTATATTTCTAAAATGTCTATTCGTCTAGAAGACCTGCTATATCCTGTTTCAGAATAACAGCCTTATAGTACAATGATAAGGATTCAAACAGTTCCTGTCTTTTTCTTCTGATTTCGCTGATTAGAAGCCCGGAACCTATTTCATCGTAAAGATAATCCTCAGGAGCGTACTCCGTCCTCATTGCAACATTTCCCTCATCATCAAACTCAATCGTAAAGATTCCTCCGACCTCTTCTGTAAAAAGAACCGCAATTATATGGAGTTCCTCCTTGATGGAATCGGGAATAGAATTATATTTCTCATTAAAATAATATTTTTGGTCGTAGGCATTTGAGCCGCAAATTACTCTTGAATCATCCATAGTTAACCTCAAATCACCTGTATTCATTCACACACTAATCGTTAAGAATTATAATGTTGCTGCGATAACCGCCTTGATTGTATGCATACGGTTTTCAGCTTCTGCAAATACTACTGACTGAGGACCCTTGAATACCTCATCAGTAACTTCAAGTTCAGCAAGTCCGAACTTCTCATATACTTCACGTCCAACCTCTGTTTCCAGATTATGATACGAAGGCAGACAATGCATAAATACAGCCTCTTTCTTGGCATTAGCCATTGCCTTTGCATTAACCTGATATGGTAAAAGAGCATCTATTCTTTCTTTCCATACCTCTTCAGGTTCTCCCATTGATACCCAGATATCAGTATAGATAACATCAGCATCCTTGGTTCCTTCTTCAACAGATTCTGTGAAGGTAAGTGTTGCACCGGTTGTCTTTGCAACCTCGAGACACTCATCAATAAGAGACTGTTCAGGGAAATATTTCTTTGATGTGCAGGCAGTGAAGTGCATTCCAAGTTTTGCGCACACTACCATAAGTGAGTTACCCATGTTATATCTTGCATCACCCATGTATGTAAGCTTTACGCCTTTAATTCTGCCAAGCTTCTCTCTTATTGTAAGCACGTCAGCGAGCATCTGTGTCGGATGGAATTCATTAGTCAGTCCATTCCATACCGGTACTCCTGCAAATTTTGCAAGTGTTTCAACCTTAGTCTGCTCAAAGCCTCTGTATTCGATTCCTTCAAACATCGAACCAAGTACCTGTGCTGTGTCTTCTATTGATTCCTTCTTTCCTATCTGTGAAGCCTTGGGATCAAGATAAGTAGTTCCTATTCCAAGATCATGTGCTGCAACCTCAAAGGAACATCTTGTACGGGTACTTGTCTTTTCAAATATAAGGGCAATATTCTTTCCCTTATGCATATCTGTTGTAAGAATTCCCTTCTTTTTCTTGTCCTTAAGATCTGCTGCCAAATCAACAAGATATAATATCTCTTCCGGGGTAAAATCTAAAAGTTTAAGGAAATTGCGTCCTTTTAAATTAATCATATCATTCTCCAATCTGAAATCTTTTCAAGGATGGATTTATAGTTCTGCTTCGCTGACCCTTGAAAAACGTCTCTACTTAATGAACACGTAGTGTGAATTTAGTAGGGCAACGTTTTTCAACGGAGCGAAAGCGTGTCTGCGACAGAATTTATAAATCCATCCATACTAAATTCAGTTTTAAGTGTTAAATTTATTACCAGAATACATGGTCTCCTATTACAAGACCTGGTCTTCCGTTATTTCTTCTGAAGTGAGTTGCTCCACCCACTGTAGTCTCTCCGTTAATGGCTTCTACAGCTGCCTGAATGCATCTGTCAGGCGGTCCGCTTTCATAAATTCTTGCAACCTTGCCCGATAAAGCCGGAGTAAACTGTCCCGATGCATAAATAACTGAATAAATGGTATTAGGGTATGCCGGAGACTTAACTCTGTTCATAACAACCGCACCAACTGCTATAAGTCCTTCATATGGCTGGTTACCTGCCTCGCAGTATATCAGTGCAGCCAAAAGTCTTAATTCATCTGCAGTAGCCGGAAGCTTACCTCTGTTCTTATTTTTATCCTTCGCAAGTTCTGCAGCAATTCTTTCGGCACGCTCTTTTTCTGCTTTTTCTTTAGCTGCCTTCTCTGCTTCTTCTCGAAGCTGTTCCTCTATCTTTAGTCTGGCCTTAACATTTTCCATCGTCTCACCTTCATCAATATGGAAGGTTACATCAACATAATCAGCCATAAGATAGCCAAATTCGCCATCAAGTTCAACGCTTATCCAGTCATCATTGATAATTTCAACGAAGTCTGCAATATCTGCCTTAGACATAATTGAAATAACCTCTGCATCCTCAGCAGGTTCCTCTCTGAGTCGCATTGCATCGGATCTGCTTGTCACCAACCAGTTACCAACATCTTCCGCCATTGATACTGCTTCATCACCGAAAATAAGATAGTCATCTGAACACCATCCGGTCAGCGCACCTGATTGAATTTTGGTCCAGCCTTCTCCCTTTTCAAGAATGGTGCCTCCACAGTCTCTGTACATATAGCCGACCTTTTGAGAATCCTCTGTGGCATCTGAACGCACATTAAGCGTATTATTAACATTAGCCATAACAAGCTCTGTTAACATACGCGTCTTCTCAACATCAAACTTCTCGTAAATATTTAATTTAACTTCTTCTGTGTTTTCGACTTCTTCGACTTCCAAAGAAGACTGGTTAATTACAGTTGCAAATCCTGCATTGGGGAAAGAATATCCTGCCCCTTCGTAGGTCTCAGCCGTAACCTGATCAGCCATCCAAAACAGCGGTAATAATCCAATGATTAATGTACCAAGGATGAGCTGATTTTTCACCTTGTTCATCGCGGTCACCTTTTGTCAAAATGACATGTGTGTCATTTTGACTTTTTAAAATCTAAACATAGCAAAAGCTATCGTTGTTATTACGTAAACCACATAATAGCAAAGTTGACTATAAAAGTCAAATTAATACATTTTAAATATAGTCTACAAATCAATGCTGGGATGTTTTACTATAGTTCCATCTTGATAAATATCAACACTAACAACATCTACAAGATATCCTAATTCAAAATCATATATTATTACTCCAATACTATTATCCGGAAGTTCATAATTAACTCCGTCAATAAGAAATCTATTTCTTTTTGAATCAATATGTATTTCTTCTTTTGGAGTAGATATGCAGTATGAATATTCACCAGTCAATTGCTTTGACACTTTTCCATTTTCAACAATGATACAGCCACCTTCGCTAAAATCTTCTCTTGTTATTCCACAATCTTCAAGCCCATTAGAATAATTTTCTGGAATAGCCATATAATTTCCTGACAATCTAATAATTGAAACATATCGGTCGCTGATAAGATTAACTGCATTCATGTAAGTATTGAAATCTACTTCAGGAGATAAATTATTTCTTATCGATTTATCCTGAAGATAACGACTATTCATATCCCATAATATGTATTTTTTATCACCACGCCTATCAGGAATCTTATATTTTGATTTAATCTTTTCGGCAAGGACACTTGTCACCTTAACCGCTCCTCTATTGTTAAGGTGATCCGGATCTCTAAAATCTGTTGCAAAATCTAATGCTAATTCATCATAAAGATTATTAAAATTTACAAATAAAAGACTATTGCTATCTGCATATTTTTCAAAGGCATTATAACGTTCTTGCTTATGCTGATTAATTACAAGCGGTGCTGCAAAAAAAACTAATTCAACATTGTTCTCTTTTGCTATATCCACTATTTTTTCTACTTGACTTAGTACATCTTCTGAAATAGGGTCAGATGATGTCCATTCTTCAACACTGGGCCTTTCATAAGGCACCGTCTCCATACTTCCTTTATAACCCATCATATAGGGAATATCCAATACATAATCTTCACGTCCTAATTCCCTATATCTGTTATGGACAAGGGGGTATTTTGTCAGTAATTCAAACTTACATTCAAAAGTGTTTCCTATTGATTTAGCCATAGTTAATGCTCTATCAACATAATCAAGTGAGTAATCCATTCCCACTAAATTTCTGTATATGTCCACATAATCTGAGTCTAATTCATCTGCAAATATTCCACTTATTTCAACTACAATAACCTTAGGATTTTGGATTGAAACAGCATACTCCACAAAGCTAGCAGTACTATCAATCGGCTGACTTCCAGCAGTAAAAGTAAACCCTGCCATACCGTAATTATCCCAAAGAAATCCTTGATCTACAGTACAATGGCAATGACTATTTCCAAAAAAAATAACATCTACAGAATTTTCAGGAAGGTTTTCTAATCTATCAAATCCACCGCCTCCGCCAGTATCTTTATAAACAAGAGCCTTAAACGAGAAACTAATGCATAATGATACTAAGGCTATAAATCCTATCATTTTCAACATATTTATTATCTTCGCATTCATCAATAATTGCTCCATTTAACCATTTGCATTCTTTAAAATAATATACTATACCTGTTTTCATTCTCTTCATTCATCAAAATAGAACTCATAAACAAATCTTAGAATTGAAAATATATAAATTGTGCAGAATTAAATTGAGGTCCATAAAATCCAAAATTGAGAATAAACATTATCAATATTATTAGTACCATCCACCTGAATGCTAAACATTGTCTATCAAGGTACTGTGCTATGTTAAGAGACCTCTTGTACCTTACTATGCTCACAATGAGTAATATAATCAAAGATATTACCAAAATTTGCATATCTAAACCTTCGAGTCCATAAGTAAGAATACTTCCATCAAATAATGCCCACCAGTCTCTATACTTAATCATTCTTCCAATATAATGGAAACCATCTGTAATTGTCTCGGCTCGAAAGAAAATAAATGAAAAAGCAAACAATCCAAAGGTTATAAGCGCCTGCATGAGCTTATATCCAAAAGATTCAGTCTTGGTATGCATAACACCATTGATTTTATTTTTAATCGGTTTTAATAAATCACCTATTACCTGATAAAATCCATTTATAGCTCCCCAAAATACAAAAGTCCAATTTGCTCCATGCCATAGGCCGGAAACCATGAACGTAACCATAAGATTTCTGTACTTCTTGAGTTTTCCCTTACGATTTCCACCTAAAGGTATATAAATATAATCTCTAAACCATGAGCTCATTGAAATATGCCATCTTCTCCACAGGTCCGCAATGCTACGCGCAAAAAATGGTGTATTAAAGTTCTCCATAAGTTCAAATCCCAGTACTTTGGCAGCACCAATTGCAATTGTCGAATATCCATTAAAATCGGTATATATCTGAATAGCAAATGCCACAGCACCAACAAAAAGTCCCGTCATATGATACTCTTCATAATTGTCAAAAATATGATCAACAATAATGGCTATTCTATCTGAAATAACCATCTTCATAAATAGTCCCCAGAGCATCATTATAAGTCCCTGAGTTATTCGTCTATAATCCCATACCTTGTTATGTGCCTCATTTCTAATTTGAATCATAAGATTCTTCGATCTTTCGATAGGGCCTGCTACAAGTTGTGGAAAGAAAGACACAAATAGTGCATATCTAAATATATTTTTCTCTGCATTTATTTCATTCCGATATACGTCAATCGTATAACCTATAGCCTGAAAGGTGTAGAAAGAGATTCCCACAGGCAAAACAATATCCAATTTGCCAATTGGATTAATTTTTAAGAAAGAAAATATAGAATTAATTGAATCGACGAAGAAATTTGTATACTTGAAATACCCCAGTATCCCTATATTTAGCACTATACTAACAGCAATAATAAGCCGCTTCGTGGAATTCATTTCTGCCTTTTCAACAAAAATTGCACAAAGGTAAGTTATTATCGTAGATATCACAATCAATATAAGGTAAACCGGATTCCAACACATATAAAAATAATAGCTAGATGCCAGTAACCATATCCATCTCACCTTTTGGGGCAATATAAAGTACAAAAGACAAACTATCGGAAAAAATACCAAAAATTGATACGAATTAAATAACATTATTACAACCTCTTGGACTTTTCAACGCACGCCTCAACAGCATCCATAACTGCTGCTCTGAAACCTGCATCTTCAAGAACATGCACAGCTTCAATTGTAGTACCTGCCGGAGAACATACCATGTCTTTCAAAACCCCGGGATGTTTTCCTGTTTCAAGCATAAGCTTTGCAGAACCCATTGTTGATGCTGCAGCAAATTTATAGGCCTGAGCTCTCGGAATTCCGGCCTGTACTGCAGCATCGGCAAGAGCTTCCATATACATAAACACATACGCAGGTGACGATCCTGCAACTGCAACAAAAGCATCCATCATTGATTCCGGAATTCTTTCGGCAAGTCCGAAGGATTCACAAATCTTAATGACTTTTGCCAAATCTTCTTCTGAAATATTCGAATTGGGAGTAACAGCCGTAATTCCGGCATTAACCATTGCAGGGGTGTTGGGCATAAGTCTTACGATTTTTTTGTCTTTTCCCAACATCTCTTCAAGCTCATTGATAGTTTTGCCGGCAGCAATACTTACCACTATGGCATCTTTCTTAATCATTCCGGCGATTGTTGGAACTACTCCCTTAAACATCTGTGGTTTGATTGCAAGAACCAGTATATCGGCATTGGCTGCAACCTCTATATTATCTGTTGTTGTACTGATATCAAATTCTTTTTTGGCTTTATCACAGGTTTCTTTTGTTCTGGCAGAACCTATAATTTCCTCCGGTGCATAGAGTCCTTTACCAAGAATACCGCTAATCATGGCCTTTGCCATATTTCCAAGTCCAACAAAACCAATAACCATTTTTAATCTCTCCTGTCTATATTATTAAACTCACTTCCAATATCGGTAGGTTCTATAGATGCAATACACTCTAAAAGTGGCATCTGCTTATTAATAAAAAGAATTACTTTCTTCTGCCTGCATACATAAGAAGAGCTGCTGCCACAGCTGCATTCAAAGATTCCAGTTGTCCACCCATCGGAATCTTAATGTAACTATCCGCCAAGGCTGCAGCCTCATCAGTTAATCCATTGCCCTCATTTCCAATCATAAAAGCACTGTTACCTGCATATTCTATCTCATCAAAGAAAACTTCTCCTTTTAAGTGAGCAGCATATATTTTTACTGAATTCTTCTTAAGTTCATCACACACAGACTTTACATCATCAGTATAAATATATGGAACTCTGAACAAAGATCCCATGGTGGCACGAACAGTCTTTGGGTTAAACAAATCGACTGTACCCTTAGTCATGATAATTCCGGAAATTCCCGCGCCTTCTCCGGTTCTCATCATCGTTCCAAGGTTCCCGGGATCCTGAATATCCTCAAGGATTAATATATTTCCACCTATAATATCATTCATTGAATAAACCGGCTTCTTAACCACGAAAAGTATACCTTGCGGTGAATCTGTATCTGAGGCCTTACGAAAAACATCTGACGAAACAGTCTCTACCGGTATCCCTAGTTCTCTACAGGTCATGACCTTATTATATGTTTCCCCTAAACGAGTTAAAGGAGTCCTCACAGAGCACTCCTTCATCTCCTCAAAAGTCATTTCATCTATATATATTTCTTTAATCAGATTCTCAGGTGCTTCACCAAAAAGTCTAATCCCTTCTCCCAGAAAAAGACCTTCCTTATTTCTGGTTCTTCCTTTTTGATTCAGTTCCACCAAATGCCTGATTTTTGCATTTGAAATACTCGTTATCATATTATAAAGATAATTGTCTTGCTACTTCAAACTGATATTCGGAAATCTGCTTTTCCATCTGAAGAGCTTCTTCAATGTCAAAGTCACAAAAATCACCGTTTTTATGACATACAACTCTGTTAGTCTTGCCATCAGCAAGAAGATCTGCTGCGTATGCACCCATTACTGATGCAAAGAATCTGTCCTTACAGGTTGGAGAACCACCACGCTGCATGTATCCAAGAATAGTCGCTCTGGTCTCAACACCTGTAGCTGCTTCAATTCTTCTTGCCATAGATGTTGAATGTCCGATTCCCTCAGCATTAATTATGATATGATGTGTCTTACCGCGCTTACGGTTGTTAATAATATTATTAATGATACTCTGCTCATTATAATCGTATTTTTCGGGAATAAGAATATCCTCGGCACCATTTGCGATACCACACCATAATGCAATATATCCTGCATTTCTTCCCATTACTTCGATGATTGAACATCTCTCATGTGAGCTTGATGTATCTCTGACCTTATCGATAGCCTGCATAGCAGTATTAATGGCTGTATCAAAACCGATAGTATAATCTGTACATGAGATATCAAGATCGATTGTTCCTGGAAGTCCAACAGTATTGATTCCCTGTCTTGAAAGTGCCAATGCTCCTCTGTAGGAACCGTCTCCTCCGATAACAACAATACCGTCTATTCCATGCTTTCTGCATATTTCAGCAGCCTTTTGCTGAACCTCAAGTTCTGCAAATTCAGGACATCTGGCCGTTCCAAGAACTGTTCCACCTCTCTGGATAATGTCCGAAACATCCTTCTTCTGCAAATCTATGATTTCTTCATTAAGCAGACCGGCATAACCCTTTTTAATACCTTTAACATTAAGTCCGTTCTGAAGAGATTTTCTTACGACAGCACGAATTGCTGCATTCATTCCCGGCGCATCACCACCTGATGTAAGTACTGCAATTGTATTGATTTTTTTAGCCATAACTTGCCCTTTCCATAAAAGTCTCATATGAATGTCAATATCATTAAAAGCATATATCTATAATTAACTTATTAAACTTCTAAATTATATCACATATTACAAATTTTTTATGTTAAAAAATAATTTAGTAACAAACTTGACTCATTCACAAATACCATCTGATGAACCATTAACAATAATCTCAGTATTTCAAGATACCTCCTCTGAATTTCTCAAGACTATCTATATATCTATTGTATATTATTTACAGTTATGATTTACCTATAATACTAAAAACACTTTCGAGCAACCACACTAACCATCTTATGAGCTATATAGGCTAATAAAATGCTAAATAAATACAATAATACTAAAGTACATATCCACCCAACTTTATTATAGGTATCAAAATAGACGAGTACATTAAGCACTATCCAGTGATACAAAAACATTTCATAAGAAATATCTGTTTTAATACGTTTCTTTGGTAAAAATCCAAGTGCCCCAATTCCAATCATAATAACTATCAAACTACAAAGTACAGACTTAATAACCCCTTCGTAATAACCATATTTCACTATTAAATTAATAATATTCTTATCGGTGTTTGATAAAAATAGAAGCATCCCAAGCAAAAAAGCACATATCAATAATATCTTAGTCTTATACTCTTTTATTTGTTCATAAAATAATCCGCAAAACACTCCCAACAAAAACCATATTAAATACGGTACAAACGAACGCTCAATTACTTTCTCCAGACCAGAGAATCTAATGCTAATATAATTAGCTCCTACATTCAATAAAATTGCAAATGGCAATATTATCGTTATCCAGAAACTCATTGACCATTTAACCATTTGCTTATAGAATACCACCAATATTACATAAAACTGTAGTTGAACCATTATAGTCCATAATGCACCGTTAATACTTCCTGTTGCAAACTCTTTTAAGCAACTTGGAGTAAAGGCCACTCCTAAACCTTGAATTCCAATCCATTCTAATAGAGACCCATCTGCCCAAGATATCCCCCCAAGAGTGATGCTAATAACTACTAAATTAATAATCATTGACAACCAAAGATGTGGATATATTCTTTTAATCCTTCTTTTAAGAAAACCTTCCGAATTCCCTTCATAAGACAATACACAAACAAATCCACTTATAGAAAAAAGTATTACAACTCCTGGAAATAAACTTGCAATACTATTCAAGTGATTTATTGCTTTAAAATCAATTCCCTCAATAGTAAGATATGCATATCCAGTTCCGTGTAACAGAATAACGGCTATAGATGCATAATATCTTAAATAATCAAAACAATTACTATCCTTCATTATGTATCCTCTTCTTTTTCTTCTTTCTCCGGAAGAATAGCTGTGTCGATAATATATCTTGGTCTCTTCTTAGTTTCGGAATATATTTTTCCTATATATTCTCCAAGAATTCCCATAGAGAACATCAACGCTCCACCTATGAACCACTGTGACACAACCTCAGTTGTATATCCCGGCACATTCTTATCCAAGCAAAAGCATACAACACTGTATATAATAATAGCTATACTTATAATAATAAAAATAACTCCAAAGAAGCTTATCATTCTTATTGGTGTGATACTGAAGGATGTTATTCCATTCATTGCAAGTGACATCATCTTCTTAAATGTATATTTTGACTTTCCTGCTGTGCGCTCTTTAACATCAAAGTATACGATGCTCGACTTAAATCCCATCATTGGAATAAGTCCTCTTAAGAAAAGATTTGTTTCCTGATACATTGAAAGCGCTTTAATGGCTTTCTTGGACATAAGCCTGTAGTCTGCACTGTTGGGAATGGTCTTACTGCCCATCATTTTCATTAGTCTGTAAAAGAATTTCGCTGTAAACTTCTTAAAAAATCCATCCGTCTTACGGTCATTTCTCACACCATAGACAACTTCATTTCCCTTCTTATATTCTTCGATAAAGCTTTCCATGGCATCAATATCCTGCTGCAGGTCTGCATCTATCGTAATAACAATATCCGCATACTCTCCGGCTGTCAGCATTCCGGCCAGTATTGCGCTCTGATGACCTTCATTTTTAAGAAAATTGATGAGACATATTTTGTCATTTTCTTTTGAAAAAGCAGTAAGCATTTCCGCAGTTCGGTCAGCACTTCCGTCGTTTACGAACAACAGCTTGCTCTTTTCATTGACAATATCATCGCTTATAAGCTGATTTAATTTATTATCAAGCTGTCCAACCGACCATTCTATAACTTCTTCCTCGTTATAGCACGGAACTACTATATACAATATTGGTTTTGATTCCATTATTTTGAATCTCCTCCCTGTTACTAAATGTTATCATGCTTTCAACATTCGCCATCAATCACGCAAATGTCAATATCATAGCTTTCCTGTATCATAAGTGAATTTAATATTATCTTCACCAAACTTTTCCCTAAGTCTTCCCAGCAGGTCCTCATCAATCTGTACTGTCATTGAAGCCGGCAGATTTTTCATGGCCTTTTCTTTGGAAACATATACAACTACACTGCTTCTTCCGTCAGAAGTACTCAATATTTCTTCCAGTTCACCTTTCTTAGCTTCGAAGGTTTCCATGTCATCAAACTTAACCCATAGTTTCTTTGGAAGCTCGTCAAAAGGCGTTATCTTTTCAAGAAGAACCTTGGCATCCTTTTCCTCTTCTACGGAACTTCTACCGGTAATAAATACTTTATTATCCTCGATAAGCTTATCGGAATTCCTCTCATAATCCTTAGGGAATACAATTACTTCGACACTTCCCACGAGATCTTCCACTCTAAGGAAGGCCATTATCTTATCATTCTTAGTGTATTTAATCTTCTTTTCGGCAATCATACCTCCGATGACAACCCTTGCCTGATCCTTAACAATACAGGTGGCTGTTTCTTCATCAAGGATGAAATCAGCCGTTGTATTGGTTATTCCTTTCTCCCACAGAGCCTGATATTCATCCATTGGATGTCCGGATAAATATATACCAAGTACATCCTTTTCGAAACTCAGAATAATATCTTTCGTGTACTCACCAACATCCGGAAGCTGAACATCAAACGAGCTCTTTTCCTCTTCGGGCGCAAGATCGAATAATGTCATCTGACCGGGAAGGTTACTTTTCTTGGTATGGTTTATATTATCCATCAGCTGAAGGAAAACACTCATATACTGTTTTCTTGTTCCATTGAGTGAATCAAGAGCACCTGCCTTAATAAAGTTCTCAACAGCCTTCTTATTGACATCCTTGTCAGAAATTCTTGTGATAAAATCGTTTAAACTTGTATATTCACCACGAACCTTACGTTCTTCAACAATAGTATCTATAACCGGTCCGCCAACGCTTTTGATTGCATTAAGTGCGTATCTGATGCATCCGTTATCTACCGAAAATCCTCTTTCACCTTTATTAATATCAGGTGGCAGAATCTGAATCCCCATATTTTTGCAGACCATTATATAACCTGCAACCTTGGCGGAATTATCGATAACAGAGGTCATAAGCGCTGCCATAAATTCAACAGGATAATAATATTTAAGATAAGCTGTCTGATAGGCAACAACCGCATAGCATGCAGCATGCGACTTATTGAATGCATATTTTGCAAAGTCCATCATCTGATCATAAATAGTAGAAGCGACCTCACTGTCTATTCCCTTGGATACACAACCAGGAACATTCTCTTCTTCGTTACCGAATACGAAGTTGGCACGCTCCTTCTCCATGACAGCCTGCTTCTTCTTGGACATGGCTCGTCTTACAAGATCAGATCTTCCGAGTGTATATCCTCCAAGATCTCGTACTATCTGCATAACCTGTTCCTGATATACTATACAACCATAAGTTGGACTTAAGATTGGCTCAAGTTCAGGTGTTAAATATTTAACATCACCACTATTTTTACCCTTAATATAACTTGGAATGAAATCCATAGGGCCCGGTCTGTACAAAGATATACCTGCTATGACATCCTCAAGGTTCTGAGGCTTAAGTTCCTTCATGAAGGATTTCATACCTGCCGATTCAAGCTGGAACACGCCGTCAGTCCTTCCGGTTCCGATTGACTGAAGCACCTTCGCATCATCATAATCTATGTTATCAATATCTATATCTTTGCCGGTACCTGCTTTAATAAGCTTTACTGCATCCTGAATAACCGTAAGAGTTCTAAGTCCCAGGAAATCCATCTTCAAAAGTCCCAGTTCCTCAATGGTTGTCATGGTAAACTGGGTTGTTATCGAACCGTCCGCACCTCTTGAAAGCGGTACAAGCTCTTCTGCAGGTCTTGAACAGATAACTACTCCTGCCGCATGCATTGATGTATGTCTTGGAAGGCCCTCAAGTCTCTTCGCCATATCAATCAGTTCATGTGCCTGATCATCGTCATTATAAACTCTTAACAGCTCCGGATTCATCTCAAGAGCCTTACTGATGGTGATATTCAGTTCCATTGGGATCATCTTAGCAATCTGATCCACATAGTTATATGGAAGATCCATAACTCTTCCGACATCCCTGATTGCATTCTTGGCTGCCATTGTACCAAAAGTTACAATCTGAACAACCTTCTCCGCGCCATACTTACGGGATACATAATCAATAACCTCCTGCCTTCTTTCATAGCAGAAATCTATATCTATATCCGGCATGGATACACGCTCAGGATTAAGAAATCTTTCAAACAAAAGATTATATCTGATTGGATCTATATTGGTTATTTTAAGTGCATATGAAACTATAGAGCCTGCAGCCGAACCTCTTCCCGGGCCTACCATAATTCCGTTTGACTTGGCATAGTTGATAAAATCCCATACTATAAGGAAGTAATCAACATACCCCATTTTTTGAATTACCGAAAGTTCATAGTCGAGTCTTTCTCTGAAAGTAAGTCCTGTATTACCCGCCGGAAGATTCTCATCTCCGTATCTTTCCTTAACTCCATCAGTACATAATTTGTTAAGATACGTCCAGGAATCATATCCTTCAGGGACATCAAAATGCGGCAATTTTGTAACACCAAATTCTATCTCTACATTACAACGTTCAGCTATCTTCTGGGTGTTCTCCAATGCTTCAACTGCATAGGGGAAGAGGAGTCTCATCTCATCTTCACTCTTAACATAGTACTGTCCGCCTTCATAACGAAGTCTGTCTGTGTCTGTAACCTTCTTACCGGTCTGCAGACAAAGCAGAAGATCGTGGGGCTTCACATCATCCGCATAGGTATAATGCACATCATTGGTGCAGACAAGCGGAATATTTAATTCCCTGGATATCTGCATGAGCGCCATATTTACCGTCTGCTGCTCGCTTATTCCATGATCCTGAAGTTCAAGAAAATAATTGCCCTCTCCGAATATTTCTTTATATTCAAGTGCAATTTTCTTAGCTTCTTCAACGAATCCTTTAAGAATATATCTTGGAACCTCACCGGCAAGGCAGGCAGACAAAGCTATAATACCTTCATGGTATTCACGCAGTATTTCTTTGTCCACACGAGGCTTGTAATAATAGCCTTCCGTAAAACCTCTTGAAACAATCTTCATCAGATTGTCATAGCCCTTATTATTTTCTGCAAGCAAAACAAGGTGGTTATATCTTTCTTCACCACCTGTCATTTCCTTATCAAAACGCGAATTCGGAGCTACATAAACCTCACATCCAAGAACGGGATGGATGTCGTTAGCCTTACACTCCTTATAAAAATCAATTACGCCATACATAACTCCATGGTCAGTAATTGCCGCAGAAGTCATATTCAGTTCTTTAACACGCTTAACATATTCCTTAATCTTATTGGAACCATCCAAAAGACTGTATTCCGTATGCACGTGAAGATGAGTAAAAGCCATTTATTTCCCCACTTTATGACCTGAATCAATTCTTATATGACCGCTGATACCATCCTCTTTTGGCAGATTCATCCGGTATCCGACAAATTGTCATACATAATTAGTATACCTTATAAAAATTCATTAAGAAATAGAAAAATACAATCAAAATATGATATACTCACAGAAAACCGATACATCTATCAGGAACGGACAATAACAATATGAATCACTATACTTTTGATGAAATTAAAATCGGATTATCTCATTCGTTCACAGTTACCATGACAGAGGAAAAACATAATATGTTCACCGCCCTCTCCGGGGATGAGAATCCAATGCACATGGATGAAGAATATTCAAAAGCTCACGGCTATGATCATAAGCTGGTATATGGTATGGCAACTGCCTCCCTGTACTCAACTCTGGTTGGTATGTATCTTCCCGGAGAGCATTGCATTTTTCATGAGATAGATGTCAAATTCAATGCTCCTGTCTATGTAGGCGATATGCTCACAGTAGAAGGAACGGTAAAGGAAACTCACGAGCTCTTTAAAAGAGTCAAAATCAAAGCCACCATACGCAATCAGGCAGGAGTTAAAGTATCTTCTGCCAATCTTACAGTTGGTGTCAACGAATGAGGAAAAGTATATGACTTATCTGATAATTGGAGCTTCTTCCGATATGGGAAAAGCATTAATCAAAAAAATAGATGCAGAAACAGCTGCTGATGCCTGTCCGGGTGTCTCTGCCGAAAAACCGCTTGTAATTGCACATTACAGATCAGATATACAGCCTTTAACAGAGCTTGCGGCACAATGCAATAATATATTTATCAAACCGCTGCAGGCTGATCTTTCAGATGAAAAGCAGGTTAAAGATCTAATCGTTTCCATCGAAGCCTGTGCACTGGATGGCATTAACAAAATTGTCTTTCTTCCTGCGATGCCCCTTGAATACACGAAACTTAAGTCACTGGATCTTGAAAGACTTAAGAAGCAGATGGAAATAAGCATATATTCATTTCTTAAAATAATGCAGAATTTCCTTCCAAATATGAGGAAGATTGAAAACTCAAGACTTGTCTGCGTACTCTCAAAGGTCGTTACTGAAGAACTTCCTCCAAAGATGATGGCAGATTATGTAATTACCAAATATGCTCTTACGGGCGCAATGAAAGCTCTTGCAAGTGAGTATGGCAACAGTTGCCTAAGCATTATTGG
Source organism: Lachnospiraceae bacterium (assembly GCA_024403415.1). GTDB lineage: Bacteria > Bacillota > Clostridia > Lachnospirales > Lachnospiraceae > JAILLW01. Next base: position 20,944 of record JAKSRY010000002.1, on the reverse strand, counting down.
AATAGCTCCTGACATGACAGAATCTAAGTTCCTTGATAATATAGATGAGCGAATCAAGCTTATGACAGCTGCATCCATGAAAGAAGGACGACTTCTGCTTCCTGAAGAAGTGGCCAAAGAAATATACAGACTGCTTAATACCTGTAATACCAACAACGGAAACATTTCTGAATTATAAAAATAATATTTGTTAAACCACTCTCAAACTTTATATCATTACATTGAAAACATATAGGAGTCAAAGAATGAATAATCGAGTTGTACAATTTGATATATTAAAAATAATAATGAGTTTTTTTGTTGTTTTGACTCACATTCCATCTAAAGGGTTATTCCAGGATTTAGCCGTTCCTTGTTTTATGTTTCTATCATTTTATTTCACAGCAGATGCCATATTAAATCATGATATTAGCAAAATAAAGAAAAGATTAGCTCGCCTGCTTATTCCGTATTGTTTTTGGAGCATTTTATTTTATATTGCGAATTACGCGTTATCATTTGTTGTCAATATGGAAAGACCTCGAATATATGATTTGGGATTACAACTTTTAACTGGTCATAATCCTTTTTCGGACATGCCTTTGTGGTATATTAATTCTGTCATTATACTAACCATAGTACTTACAAGCATAGCATATATAGTTAAGAACCAAAAAGCCATTATGTGTATTTACTCTATCATCATTGTGGGGGCACTTTTTTCTTCTTATAGCGGCTTTAATGTTTATGTATTTGCTAAAATTTCATGGTCATATGGTAACCTATGTAACATGATAGTATATGCTATCTTGGGTATTATATTTAGCCACTTCAATATATTACCAAAATTAAAGAAGCTACCAGTACTATTAATTTCTATTATCACATTTATTTTAGTAGCCATTTTCTTCATCGATACTCCTGAAGAAATGTTTGTATATGGTGGTGTCAAATATATAATATTAACCATTTTACTTATTATCATTTTTTATTTTATTCCTGTAGCAAGGTTTAAGAATAAAATTAAATTGTGCATTTCTTTTATCTCAAAATATACAATGGGGACGTTTTGCATTCACTGGGGATATATCTTTATACTATCTGTATTAAGACAAAAGAACATGATTATTGAACATGAAATAGTCGAAGCCCTTATTATTTTTGTGGTTAGTTGGTTAACCGCTTACCTGATTTCGCTATTACCCTTAAAGTGGGGTAAACAATTAGTTACATAGAACCCAACACTTATTGTTATAATTCACAATATAAGATGTCGATACCCAAACTCAGTTTAGGTACCGACATTTTTATTGAGCATATATTATACTTCTTTACTTTGCAATCCATTTCCTTTTTCCGATAAAACGCCTGGCAATATCAGTAATATCGGCAATGTAAAAAGAAGTGGTGATATATATCTAAAGCAAATAGCCCATGGAGTCGCTATCATAAGTGTAATCCATAATGATATTTGAGGCATAATAATAATGATGTTCCTCCAACCATAAACATCCATCATCCAAAAGCCAATCCCTAAGAAAACCCAAAACAAAATTGCTCCATTGGCTTTTGATCCCGTTTCTATTATTGGACGTAAAGATATGCCTGTAGTCTCTTCGATATAATCATATTGCGATAATTCATCATAATAGAGGAATTACCGAATCCATCCTCTACAATCACTTTTTATTATTCTATTAAGCGTTCTGCTTATGCGTACTTCTTAAGATCAGCAGCCTTATCTGTCTTCTCCCAAGGAAGATCAAGATCGTTACGTCCAAAGTGTCCGTAAGCAGAAGTCTGCTTGTAGATAGGACGTCTCAAATCAAGCATCTTAATGATTCCTGCAGGACGAAGATCAAAGTTTTCTCTGATAGCCTTCAATAATGTATCTTCTGAAACTTTACCTGTTCCAAATGTGTCAACCATGATTGAAGTAGGCTCAGCAACACCGATTGCATATGAAAGCTGAATCTCGCACTTGTCTGCAAGACCGGCCGCAACAATGTTCTTAGCAACATATCTTGCTGCATAAGCTGCCGAACGGTCAACCTTAGTACAGTCCTTACCAGAGAAAGCACCGCCGCCGTGACGAGCATATCCACCATAAGTATCAACGATAATCTTTCTTCCTGTAAGTCCTGCATCTCCGTGAGGTCCACCAATTACGAAACGACCTGTAGGATTAATGAAGAACTTGGTTTCATCGTCAACAAGTTCCTTAGGAAGAACAGGATCAAATACATATTTCTTAATATCTTCATGAATCTGTTCCTGAGTAACATCTTCATCGTGCTGTGTTGAAAGAACAACAGCCTCAAGTCTGATTGGCTTGTTATTTTCATCATATTCAACAGAAACCTGGCTCTTTCCATCAGGACGAAGGTATTTAAGAGTACCATTCTTTCTGACTTCTGTAAGCTTAAGTGCAAGCTTATGTGCAAGTGAGATAGGATAAGGCATATATTCTTCTGTTTCGTTAGTAGCATAACCAAACATCATACCCTGGTCTCCGGCACCTGTATCAAGATCATCCTTAAGTTCACCGGCCTTAGCTTCAAGAGCCTTATCAACACCCATTGCGATATCTGCAGACTGCTTATCAAGGGCAACCATAACTGCACATGAATTTCCGTCAAGTCCCTTCTTACCGTCATCATATCCGATTTCAAGTACTGTATCACGTACGATTGCCGGAATATCCAGCTGCGCATTTGTTGTAATTTCACCTGTTACAAGTACAAAACCTGTACATGATGCTGTTTCACAGGCAACACGGCTCATTGGGTCCTGTGCCATACAAGCATCAAGAATTGCATCAGATACGGCATCACAAACCTTGTCGGGATGTCCTTCTGTAACTGATTCGGAAGTAAATAATCTCTTTTCCATTCTTTTTCCCTCTTTCTTTCCAATAAAAAAATCCGCAATCAAAGCGGACTTAAAATCGATAATCGATACTCAAATCCTCTTATTGTTCGAATAAATCTCGCTCAGGCTGGCACCTTCCATCATTGGGGTTGCCGTGGCTTCACAGATCCTATGTATCTCCACCACTCTGAATAAGAGAAAACCAATATTAGATTTCAATACCTACTATCAAGGTACATAAATAGGATACAACCGGCAACTTCATGTGTCAATGAATTTTTCATTTTTGCCAATGCAATTCCATTTTCCCATATTTCTTAAACAAATATATTAAAATGCCTAGTAGCTGAAAGGCATATTTCGTTGACATAACCACTTCCCATACGATAGAATAGTATTCTGGTAGATAAAAGTCTACAAGGGGTTTGGAGGTTACAATATGCGAAGAATTGGTACAGCCAATCTGACACCAGGTATGATTACCGCTGAGGATGTTTATAACTATAACAATCAGCTGATAATGCCCAAAGGTGTTATTCTCGATGATAAAAATATAGCGAAACTCGACTACTATTCAATATTGAGTGTCAGAATCGAAGACGAGGCTGTTCAGACTGAGCACAAAACTCAGGAATATGCAAAATCATATTCTGAAAGAGTTAAATCAAGTCCTGAATTTGTTCGTTTCAAGCGAGAGTTTGACGCCGATGTCGAAAGCTTCAAGAACGTTATCAACGACGTAGTTATCAAAGGAGCTCCTTTGGATGTTGATAAGTTGATGAATCACACACTCAACATTCTTGACATCTCCGCAACTACTCCTAATATTTTGGATATGCTTCACTGCATGCGTGAATATGACGATGCGACTTTTGTTCATAGCATGAATGTTGCTCTCATATGCAATGTAATGGCCAGATGGTTAAGAATGTCCGGCGAAGAAATCAAGCTCGCAACAATTTCCGGACTTTTACACGATATAGGAAAGACACAGATTCCTGACAGTATCATCAAAAAACCTGCTAAATTATCTCCACAGGAATATGCGATTATCAAAAGGCACCCCCAGGCAGGTTATGAATTACTCAAAAAGTCAGATCTTGATCCACATATACTGAATGCAGTGCTTATGCACCATGAGCGTTGCGATGGTACAGGATATCCACTTGGGCTTAATGGAAATCAGCTTCCAACCTTTGCCAAGCTTGTTTCAATAGCAGATGTATACGATGCAATGACTTCCGCAAGAGTATATCGCGGCCCGTTGTGTCCTTTCAAAACAATTGAAATATTTGAAGAAGAGGGACTTCACAAGTACGACCCTCAGTTCATAATGTGTTTCCTCGAAAACGTAGTTAACACATATCTTCTTAACAGCGTAAGATTATCAAACGGTGAACGTGGAACTATCGTTTATATTAACAAAGATAAATTATCGGCTCCTACAGTAAGAACCGAATCAGATTTTATCGATTTGAGTCACAGACCTGATATCAAAATTGAGGCAATTATTTAAAAGCAACTGTTTACAAATATATCTTAAATTCAAAGACCCGATGCTCATCGCATCGGGTCTTTACTGGTTATACTGTAATTTTTAAATTAATTTATCCAACTCTCAGCTTAAACTTCTGAATATCCTTTTCAGAATCTACAAGTTCTATAAGTCCTCCAAGAGACTGGAGCTTCAAATGGAAATCTTCATATCCTCGCTGAATATATTTGATTTCATCAATAGTTGTTATTCCATCTGCAGCAAGTCCTGCTATTACCAGTGCAGCCCCTGCTCGCAAGTCAGGTGCAGTTATGTTAGCTCCGTTATACTGAGTTACGCCATCAACTATGGCTGTGCTGCCACCTTCAACTCTTATATTTGCGCCCATACGAGTGAGTTCATCAACATACTTAAATCTGTTCTCAAATATACTTTCCGTAACGATGCTTGTACCCTTTGACAAACCGAGGGCAACTGTAATCTGCGGTTGCATATCTGTTGGGAAACCGGGATACGGAAGTGTTTTAACCTGAGTATGACTAAGTTGTTTTGATGCTACAACTCGTACTGCATCATCCGACTCTTCTATTTCACATCCGATTTCCTGTAATTTAGCACTTATAGACTCAAGATGCTTGGGAATTACATTTTTAACAGTTATATCACCTTTAGTAACCGCTGCTGCAAACATAAAGGTTCCTGCTTCAATCTGATCCGGAATAATGGCATATTCAGTTCCATGAAGTCTCTGAACACCCTTTATTCTTATAACATCAGTACCTGCTCCCTTGATGTTAGCTCCCATAGTATTCAGGAAGTTGGCAACATCAACGACATGAGGCTCTTTAGCTGCATTCTCTATTATTGTCTGGCCTTCAGCCATTACAGCTGCAAGCATAATATTAATAGTTGCTCCAACTGAAACCACATCCATATAGATATGCGCTCCAATCAGTCTCTCTGCCTCTGCAACAATCATTCCGCCGGGGATTACAGCAACCTTGGCGCCAAGAGCTCTGAAGCCTTTAAGATGCTGGTCAATCGGACGTAAACCGATATTGCATCCACCCGGAAGAGCAACCTTAGCTTTCCTGTATTTACCAAGAAGCGCTCCCAACAGGTAATATGATGCTCTGATTTTCTTTATATAATCATCTTCAATTGTCTGATCTACTATATTTCCACCTGATATCTTCGCTGTATGTCTGTCAATTCGATCAACAGTTCCACCTATACTCTGTATAGCCTGAAGCATAACAGCCGTATCTCTGACATCCGGTATATTTTCAACAAGGCAGACATCATCCGTCATAACTGCTGCAGCCAAAATACCAAGTGCTGCATTCTTTGCACCACCGATTTCAACTTCACCAACTAAAGGATTTCCACCCTTAATAACATACTGTTCCATTTTTCCTCACATATATTATATGTAATACTATATATAGTAATAATTAATTTTCCCAATACCATATAGGCTTTTACCGCACTATACCACTTAAAGATATAGCACAAACGCGCTCTCTTGTAAAGAGAACGCGTGTTCTTTAAGTATATCAGGGCTAAATATACTACACTTTCAAAGCATATATCCAGGCCCGATTATCCATCAATCTCTAATTTTTATCAGCCACTTATATAAAGGAAAGGATTTACCTGTACTCCTCGCACAAGTATTTCAAAATGGACATGAGGTCCGGTACTTACACCGGTATTACCACTCAATGCAATCTTCTGACCCTGAGAAACCTGCTGTCCTGCAGATACCAGCACCTTTGACAGATGTCCGTAACGTGTCTGCTTTCCATCAGGGTGGTTGATATATACAACATAACCATATCCACTTCCCCATCCGGCTTTGGCAACAGTACCACCACATGATGCATATACCGGAGTTCCTACAGGAGTAGCAAGGTCAATTCCTTTGTGGTATGTACTTGCCCCTTTGGTCGGTCTGCTTCTTGGTCCGAATTTGGATGTAAGTCTTCCGCCATAAATCGGTCTGATGTATGAAGGCGGCACCTTCGTTCCTCGCTCAACAACCTTAGCAACAGGCTCGCAGCCTTCAGGGATTTCCTCCTTGATAACAACACTTTCAACCTTCTTATCATTTCTATATGAAACAAGTGATATGGCTCTATGGAATCCGTCAGACGGCTGAACGCGAACTACCTTATCGGTAGTATACCAGTCATCATTATCAATATATTGAATAGGAGCAGAAAAGCCTTCTTCGGTATAAATCTCTTCAGTCCTGAGAACGGTAAGCTTCGGTTCGGGTACCGTAATGATAAGTTCATCATCCGGTCTTATCAGGGAGCGAACATCCTCAAGAGAATCATTCATCGCAATAATATCTTCCATCGGTATTCCGACTTTAAGTGCAATTCCCGAAAGTGTATCACCCGATACAACTACATAAACATCATTCTTAAGTTCTTCCTCCGTAACATCCTTAATAGCAACTTCTATATCCGTCTTTTCATCAGGATCACTGTATACTTCTACGATTTCAATGGGATCTCCAAATTCAATTGCAACAATTCCTTCCTCATAGTTTTCAAACGAAAGAGTATCTTTATCGGGTTCAACCGCATTAAAGGTATCTATCATATCCTGCTCAAATCCTGCTGCAAAATATTCAGTCTCTTTGGCCGTTTCTTCTGCTTCAGCATCCTCGTGCGTACTAATCTGCGGTATAAGAACAGGAAGCTCCCTTGTCGGATCCGAGGTAAGATTAACCTCAAACTTTCTCTCTTCATCATATTTATCGATTGCAGCCTGAAGAAGTCTTGTAACCTCATCCTTGTTATCAAGCGTAACAAGATATCCATTTATTTTAACAAGATAGGCTCTGTTCAAGGTTTCCTGAACAGAATCATTAAGCACCTTTTCCATATTGGCAAGCACGGTTTCTTCAGAGTCTGTCTTTCCCCAAAGGACTTCCGAACCGGTATATGTCAGGTCTGCTTCAAGAAATGTAAGTTCTTCGCTTTGAGCGCTCACATGCTTTCTGGCTGTAAGCAGCAGTTCCTCTGCCTTTTCAACGGAATTTGTGGTTCCAACATCAACACCATTAACCTTAATAGCAAAAAAATTATCACCCGATGACTCATATGCAATGTATGAGGGCACGAAAAAAAGACTGATAATCAGTGCATACACTGCTATTTTCAGTCTCTTCAGTCTTAATCGTTTGTAGTGTCGGGTAATGTGCATATATTAAAAAATTCCGTATATCTTTAAGATATCAAAAGCCAAATGAGCCAAAACCCCAAGCATAGTAATGATTGCAATCGGAAGAAGTGCCTTGTTTCTTCGACAATCCTTCTTAATATCATCAGACTGCTTAACTATTTCTTCGGCAATTGATGTCTGCATATTTCTGTATATTTTAACATGATCAGAATGGAGATATTCTTCCATCTCCTTCTGCATCTTTTCCAATTTTTCTGCAAGTTCAGCTACAGTGGAATTATCATCACTGATTTTGGCAATCTTAGCAAGACTTTCATCAACTGTCTTGTTAATACCTGCAATTGACGCCTCAGAAGTCTTATTAATTCCATCGATTGATGCTCCGGAAGCCTTATTAATTTCGGCAATTGAAGCTTCAGAAGTCCTGTTAATACCTGCAATTGATGCCTCGGAGGTTTTATTAATTCCATCAATTGACATATCAGAAACCTCATGCATCTGTTTAAGAGAAGCATCAACCTTTTCAAGCTGTACCTCAAATCTTGCAATCTGTTCCTTCTGATTATCAATCATGGCAGCATCTGCCTGCTGATTGGCTCTAATCATATCTGTAGATGTAAATTTATGTGTAATACTCTCAACAAAATTATCCATCATAATCCTCCGAATGAAACAAGTGTACCAATACCATCTTCCTTTATAATCATATGAATACACTATCTGTGATATTAGCATATTTAAGCTGCTTTTTCAACCTTTTGTATATATTGCACAAATTTCTCTCGATTTTTTCTACATCGTTGTTCTAATTAACCATATGTTTTTAATTAATTCATATTTTATTCATATTTGTAGGATATAGTAAATATATCGAGAAGGTGATTCACACATAGATAAATTTTTCATAATAGCCCAGGTGCAGAAATGTATCTGGGCACTCCTCATTTATAGGGGTTATTCTTCTATTATCTGAATCTCCAGATAATCAAACTCGATTGTTTCTATAAAACTGTCTTTCGTAAATCTGGTTTTGGAAGTTCTCTTAAAATCCTTAATATTCTGATCAAGCCACACCGGTACCGCAAGGTCAAAGTTATAGCAGGCTTTTTCAAGTGCTTCAAATATCTTATGCGTGCGAGTATCATCCGTATCATTTTCAATAACGGTGTCCTTTATCATATGATTGTCTTTAACTATCTTTGCCCATAATCTAAACATATAAATGATCCCATTCCTATTTTCATTTCATTACTGACTTGCAATCGAATCTCACATCACAATAATACATTGCCGTCTTTGTTTTAACAACCCGAAGCATATCTATCTTTTTCTTAAAATATTCTTAAAATTTCAGTATTATTCTGCAATTACGCACTATGCTGTGGTATTATTAAAAAGGGGATATCTTAAACAATAAGGAGAAGGTAAATTGCAAATAAAGGTTACAAAAGATAATGAAATAGATAATTGGACAGAGGTCATTCTGATATATAATTCTGCAATCAAGCAGATGCAGACCAAACTTGAAATATTAAATCAGGAATTCCAGAATGTACATCAGTACAATCCTATTGAACATATTAAATGCAGACTGAAATCTTCAGAAAGCATAGTCAAAAAGCTTAAGAAAAAGGGCTACGAATCTACCATTCAGAATATGATAGATCATGTAAACGACATAGCAGGTATTCGAATCATCTGCTCGTTTACATCAGATATATATAAAATAGCAGATATCATTGCTTCGCAGTCAGATGTCGAAGTGCAGTATGTTAAGGATTATATTGCAAATCCCAAGCCAAGCGGATACCGTTCATACCATATGCACGTTCTTATTCCCGTACATCTTTCAGACAAGATTGTCGAAACAAAGGTTGAAATTCAGATTAGGACCGTTGCAATGGATTTCTGGGCTTCACTTGAGCACAAAATCAAGTATAAATTCGAAGGCGATACTCCGGACTCTCTTAAGCAGTCCTTAAGAGACTGTTCTGATATGATTTCAGCTCTTGATGCCAAGATGTTATCACTCAATGACGAAATCCAACGTATCAAGACAGGCAACGAATAGAAATAATAATGAATAAAGACAGTAAACATACAGAAACAGCCGGAAACAAATAGCAGACCGTATTGGTCTGCTATTTTATTTTTATGATATTCATTTTTCATCATTCAGATTGTTTCGCTATTTCAATCATTTCGCTATTCAGATTATTTCTCAATTAAATTGATTCTCTACTCTGTTACTCTATTCTGATTGTTCCGTTTCTTCCGCATTTCTCGGAAGTACTACAATACTTCCCACTTCAAAATATTCACAATAAGCTATATTAACCCAATATTCAGGATTTTCTTTAAGTCCTCCGGTATATACATATGTATACGGATTTTCAAAACTCGGGTCTATTTCTTTTACATAAATTACATCTGTGTTCCCATTTGAAATTGCTTCGTTAATGGCTTCAACCTGTTCATTGGACTGTCGGCGTATTCTGTCGAGACTTGCACCTGCATCAAAGTATAAAAGAACAAAATACAGACTCATCAATGTAACTGCAATAGTCTTGACCATCTCACACCAGGGATATTTTTCGTTATCCACTATCTGAACAAACAGCTGCGCTATTGCTATGAGCAAATAAATTCCTGCTCCAAAATATGCTCTGACCTGAGGTTCCGGAATCAGAATCAATGCGTAAGAAGTCAAAACAAACAGAACAAAGAAGAGAATAGCATTTCTTAATTCAAACAGCTTTCTTCCCTGAAAGAGACACACAATAAACAGTGCTATAAAAATGGCTATCAGAATAAAAAATTCATTCTTCATAACCAGAGTAATCTTCTGGAAGCGTGCCATCAGTCCCAGCAGTCCGTCATGATTCTCAGTCATTGTTACAATTCTGCTCTGATATCCCGGAGCAAATACCATAATAAGGAATCCGCATAGCTGACCGGCAATTCCCGAAATCATCCATGGCTTAACTTTTCGCTCTGACAAAGATATATTTTTATCATTACCTGAGTCACCACTCTCCGGGCTGACATTGGTGTTATCGTTAGTTAACACTTTAGGTTCCAGGTATCTGTAGTTAACAAGCAGTGCAAGCGTGGCAATAATTCCGCCGCCTGAAGTATTCTCGTTACACCAACCGGCAAAAATACCGAAAATAAACATTCCTATTGCGGTCATCACGGATGATTTTTCTCTTTTTATAAAGTACCTGTAAAGGGTGATGAATCCAAGAATAATGACTGCGCCCCAAAGGTAATTGCAGGCTCCTGTCTGCCAGAAAATAGTCTCTTCAGGCACTACAGATCCAAACCATACGGACAACGTAATAAGTATCATTAACCTGATATCATACTTTTTCTTATTACTGATATTTGCGTACATCAGCAGTGTCATAATGACAAATATAAGCGAATTGGCTACCTTAAAAATAATCGTTGGAAAATAAAGACTGAGTCTTACAAAAAACAGCAGGATAGCTCTTCCGTTCATCTCCATGTACTCTTCATACTGCTGACTGAACAGATCACCAAAGTTTTCAGCTGTTTTAAGTTTTGTCATAAAACAGTAGTCATCGTTAAAAAACGGCGTAAGGTAATTAAATATAAAAACAGTCACAAATGATACTGCAAGAAGAAAGAAGAACCATTTTCTCGCCTTCTTTTCACTTATCGCCGTCGTATTCATATTATTTGCCATAGAATTGTCTGTCATAAAATCTTTTACCGTCCGGGTTTCTTATCACTTATTACTCTGCATATCCATTAGGATTGTTCGACTGCCATCTCCACGAATCTTCACACATTTCTTTAATACCATATTCAGCAGTCCATCCGAGTTCCTTTTTAGCCTTTTCAGCTGAAGAATATGTCGTTGCAATGTCACCTGCTCTTCTTTCCTTAATTACATAAGGAATCTTAACACCTGATGCAGCTTCAAAGTTCTTAACAACATCAAGTACACTGTATCCAACACCGGTTCCCAGATTATATATTTCAAGACCGCATTTTTCATTAATCTTCTTGATTGCCGCAACATGACCCTTTGCAAGGTCAACTACATGAATATAATCTCTTACGCCGGTACCATCCGGTGTATCATAGTCATTTCCATATACGCCAAGCTCTTTAAGTTTTCCAACAGCAACCTGAGTAATATAAGGCATAAGGTTATTGGGAATTCCGTTAGGATTCTCTCCGATAGTTCCGGATTTATGAGCACCGATTGGATTAAAGTATCTAAGCAAAATAACATTCCATTCAGGATCTGCCTTCTGAATATCCGATAGAATCTGCTCTAGCATTGATTTAGTCCATCCGTAAGGATTTGTACATACTCCTTTAGGACAATCTTCCGTAACAGGAATAACAGCAGGATCTCCATAAACCGTAGCAGATGAACTGAAAATCATATTCTTAACATTATGCTTCCTCATAACATCTACAAGTGTCAGAGTTCCCGTAATATTGTTATTATAATATTCCCAGGGCTTCACAACTGATTCACCAACAGCCTTAAGTCCCGCAAAATGAATTACACAATCCACTTCTTCCTTTGAAAAAATGTCTTCCAAAGCTTCCCTGTCCAAAATATCTGCGCGATAAAATTTAACAGGCTTTCCTGTAATCTTCTCTACTCTCTTCAAGCTTTCCTCAGAGGAATTTGCAAGATTATCAAGGACTACCACATCCATACCTGCATTCTGTAATTCAACAACTGTGTGGCTTCCGATAAATCCTGCTCCACCTGTAACCAAAATTGCCATATTTCATCTCCGTTTCCAACTGTTCCAACAGCGGTATCCCATCGGACCAGTTACTAAAATCTAAAATAATCTGTCAAACCGGAATTATAATTCAATTCCGTTCTTCTTACACAATTCACGTGCGCTCTCAACAGAATCAATACCTGTCTTGTTCTTAATAGGCGCAAACTCAAATTCTCTTACAACCTCAAACGGAAGACAGTTTTTCATCTCATAAATCATATCAAGAACAAGCTGTTCAAACTTGTAACCATTCGGCTCCGTAGGGCTTACAAAATTTCCGTTTTCATCAATATATGGAATCTTTTTCTCAACAACATGAAGAGGCAGATTTCCTTCTCTGATTCTTTCAAGCTCATCGATACTGAACAGATAATTCAGAATAACTCCAAAGTTATATGCCGGATCACCCTTTTCATTCTTCGCATCCATCAGTTCGTCTGTCATTTCATAATATTCAACAATTGAAGGACGTCCATCCTCGAGACACATTGCTCCAACCTTTTCATCTCGAGCAACCTTTCTTACTACCTTGGCACCCGATACGAAGTTACCTTCAATAACCGCTCCTACGAAAACAGGATCGGCAATTCTCTGAAGAACATTGTCTACTGCAAAGATATTAATCCACTTTACTCCATCAGCTATTGCCTGTGCAGAAAGACCTGCCTTATGCATTGATACATACCAGCCTGCGTTTCCGTTAGGTGATGTTGCAAGTTTTCCCTTGCCTTCAAGAAGAATATGTCCCTCATAATCTGATGCCGGGGCCATCTCCTGTTTGAAGAAATGTATATAATCCGGATTATATCCAAAATAGTTCTTTTCCTTCATAAATTTGACAGTCTTGTCATTATTCTTATCTGAAGTCATTATGTAGAGGGGAACAAAAACTCCCGCTTCGTTGACAACATCCATAAGGTTTTCTATAAGTCTCTGGAAAATATATACTTCCTTTGTTAATCCGATATTATACATTCCCTTAGGATCGTCAGATCCAAGTCTCGTTCCCATACCGCCTGCAAGAAGCACTGCTGCCACTTCACCTTTTTTAATTGCTTCAAGTCCTTTAGCTCGAAAAGCAGCTTCTTTTTCCTTAATCTCCGGCAGTTCCATAGATTCAATCGGTGTAATAACCCCACGTTTTGGAGCATGTAAAGCATTTTTCAAGGAATTGAGCACATCAAAATCAGTAGCTTCAATTTCCTCCAAAAGTGCCTTCTTTTCACCGTCACTCAACTCATCATAATATTTAAGTAAATGTTCCTGATCATATTCTTTTAATTTAGCTTTAACCTTCTCTAACATATCGTAACCTCCCTTATTTGTATATTTATAAAAATATGGATATCCCGCAAGACATCCATATCCTGATAAATGTTTATTTTAATGTTCTAAATCAACTGTCTTAAGAAGCTTCTGAATATCTTCTACGCTAAGCCATTCAGTGTTGTTGCCTGAGCTGTATGAAAATCCATCCGGTACTTTCTTTCCGCTTTCGTTAATCTTCTGTCTGTCAGAATAAACTGTCTGTGGATAAACAATAAAATGTTTGTCATATTCATAAGTTGTCATGGAGTCTTCTGTGGTAACCATTATTTCGTGAAGTTTTTCACCCGGTCTGATTCCCACTTCAGGCATATTACAATCCGGAAGCATTGCTTTTGCAAGATCGGTAATCTTAAATGAAGGAATCTTGGAAATAAAGGTTTCTCCTCCTGTAGCTTCTTCAAGAGCTTTAATAACAAGCTTAACTCCTTCCTCAAGGCTGATCCAGAATCTTGTCATTCTGTAATCAGTGATTGGAAGGTCCTTACATCCTGACTGAATCAGTTTGTTAAAGAAAGGAATAATCGAGCCTCTTGAACCTGCAACGTTTCCGTATCTTACTATTGAGAAGTTAATTTCATTAAGTCCTGAATATGCATTGGCTGCAATGAAAAGTTTGTCTGAAACAAGCTTTGTACCACCATAGAGATTAACCGGATTAACTGCCTTATCTGTCGAAAGAGCAACTACCTTTCTGACACCGGTATCAAGTGCTGCATCAATAATATTCATTGCTCCGTGAATATTTGTCTTAATTGCTTCATTTGGATTGTATTCGCATGCCGGAACCTGCTTGAGAGCTGCTGCATGAATAACATAATCAACACCCTTAAAAGCTCTGTAAAGTCTGTCTTTATCTCTTACATCTCCAATGAAAAATCTAAGCTTATCACTATATTCCTTGAACTCGTTCTGCATAATGAACTGCTTATATTCATCACGGCTGTAAATAATAATTTTCTTTGGATTGTAGTTATCCAGAATATATTTTGTAAAGCACTTACCGAAGGAACCTGTTCCACCGGTTATAAGTATTGTCTTGTCATCAAGTAACATTTTAATTTCCTCTCATATAATCAGGTAAGCTTCTTTTCTCTGTAAGTAAACAAAGTTCAGATAAACCACCATATTTTCAATCAATGTACCAAATTAGAGTATATCATAATTCATTCTTTCGAACAACCGGACGCACCATTGTTCTCGTACGCTTCTTTATACTCATTTAATGACTGTTTGTTGGCACCGCCTTCGAAATCAGGATTATTTCTTTGAACGGGGTCGTTTTCCCAGCCACAATTATCACATATTTCAAATTTTTCAAGTCTTCGTTTTCCGCAAACAGGACATTTATCAAGCATAATCTTCTCGTTCAAAACAGCAAGTCTTTCTCTAAGCTTAAATAGTTCAAATATTAAAAATCTTATTCCGTCAATTGCAATTCCCACCAAAAGGAGATACAGTGCTGTCACTAATACACAAAGAAGCATTTTCCACACCGGATATCCGGCATAGTCGGCAAAACGTTTTGGCATATATACATTCCATACATAAGGACTGCAGTTGACAAGATATACACCAAAGGTAAGGGCAGCAACCCTGTTAATCCACTTACTTCCCTTCTTTCCGATGTTAAGCTTTGAGAACAAAGATATTAGTGCAAGTGATGCTATAAGTATCGTCGGAGAAGTGTAACTGATCAGAATATTTCCGCCATCATTATAAAGTGTCCCACTGGATATGACATATTTTTCAAGCAGGAACTTAGCCCCCCACGAAAGAACAACCGCAACCAAGAATATAACAAATGACTTCGATACTGAAAATTTATCAAGTATGTTATATTTTTTTACATAAGCACCTATAATGTAGACAGTAATAAGCCATACAACCGAAAGACCTTCCCTTAATCCAAAAGCATCCGTATCAATAAAAATCGGACCTACGCTAAAAAGCAGAATACTTATTATAACCATGGCTTTTAGATACTGCTTCTTCAGATTCTTAAATGCAAGATTAAGAACCGGAATAAGGAAAAACAGTCCAAAATATGCTGTAAAATACCAATAGCTTTCTGTCAGAACCGGAAACAGAATGGCTTTAATTACTATTCCGAGCGGCCAGCTTCCAAGATATGCACACAGCATTATGGTTCCAATTGCATTAAACAGGAATATCTGAAGCCAGGTGTAAATGATATTGGTTATTTTGTAGTTTCCATCCACACCTACATATCCGGATATCAGTCCGTAAGCCGTCACACCAAAGAAACACAGTGTTTCAAGCAGCCATGCAATTTCGTATGATTTTGACATGTATTCCGCAGCACCAAGCACACCGCCCTGTCCTAATACATGAAGTACCATTATCGCAAACATAGCGACTATTCTCAATAACTCTATTCCTGAATTTCTCTCTTTTCTTTCCAAAACAGTATTCATTTAATTTCTCTCTTTTTCCAAAATAGTATTCATCTCAATTACTTGTTTTCTATTCCGCAGGGAACATTTTTACCAGCACTAAAAATATACATTGCATAACCTGCATCCAAAAAGTCACACCATTCGCATCGTTTATTCATGACATAGATCTGAATAATTATATAAGTTATTATTTGACTTTACTTAAAAGTCTTTCTACAGCCGACTTATATTCAGTTTCTGCAACCACATAACTTAATGCATGCTCGGCATCTTCAACTATGAGTATATCTTTGTCACATTTTGCCTGATCATAGATAACAGAAGCCATGGACGTCGGTACAAAATCATCCTTACCTCCATGAATTATCAGGAGGTGGCCTTCGTAATATTCGATATAATCTTTTGCTGCCATATCCTTAAGTTTATATTTCGCAAGTACCTTAACCCACCAGGCCGTTATTACCACAAATGGGAAATATGGAAGGTGCAAATATTTAGAGGCAACACTGCTCACTTCATCAAGAGCTGATGAAAATCCACAATCTGCCAAAACTGCCACTATGTTTACGTCCGGAATATTCACCGAAGCATCAAGTTTTGCTTTAACGCTTCCGTCTGCTTCCTCCGCTGCATTTTCTGTTTCTTTAATGTTATTTGCGTTCGTTGTGGCAACTTTTTCCTTGATGTTCGCTGCAACATTTTCGCCATTTTCTTTACATTTTTTGTTATAAGCAATTACTCCTGCAGTTGTCAGAACCGTGGCTGCTCCCATTGAAAGTCCTGCAAGAAGTATTTCCACATTATCGCCAAACCTGTCCTTAATGAACTCGCACCACTTCATTATGTCGTACGAATCAGGATTTCCAAAACCTATATATTTGCCCTCAGACATTCCGTGTGCGCGGTTATCAACTATAAGAAGGTTGTATCCGGCATCCCTTAGAAGCTTAGCCTTGGGGCCAATATCATAAAGACCGAATGATCTGTATCCATGAACACAGATGGCAACTTTAGGTTCCGCCAGGGATTCTGAGTTTTGTTCTTCATTGCATTCTGACTTAGGTTCAGCCTGGATGAGCAGTCCCTTGAGTTTGAGTTTATCAAAGCTTTCTGTTGAAACTTCTTCACAGCCCACCTGTCTGGCCCATTCGATAGTTTCCTTTGCCTGCTGACACATTATGTCATACTGAGGATTCTTTGAACCCGTATTATTCGAGAAATCATCAATGGTGTTCTGGTCTTTTCGTCTTACAAAAAACATTTGTGTAAGAAGAAAACATCCAAGAAAAATAAGCAGTATGATGACAAATATTACTGCCAGTATATCTATAAATATTTCCATTCTCTCACCCACACTTAATGCTAATATTTCCCTGGTAAGGCACTTGAACTACTGCTAATCGATATCTTTTCAGGTAAGGCAGTTGAACTACTGCTAACCGATATCTTTTTCAGGCAAAGCAATTGGCCTACGTTAGTCTATATATTTCTCCGGTCAGTCGGTTGGTCCGCCCATGATAGCTATCTATATATCTGCCTCAAAGAAATAATTATATGGTTCTTTGGTCATTTCAGGCGTTACCTTAATATATCCTGTTTTTCCATTTGCATCACGCAGTTTGATATAGGTTTTATTATCTGTTTCAAGGAAGAAATATGTAGTCTCTTTCTTTATTTCATATTCTCCGCTTCCATCCGGATTAAGATATCCCTTAAAATCCTGAATTGCAACTCTTGGGAATCCCGGAACAATTGTATATACATAACCATCGTAATCGGTGCTGTCACAGATTTTATGCTCTGTCACATCGTAGCGCATTGGACGATAAATCTCGGCCTCATTGAAAATAGCAAGCTTCTCATTGGCTACCACATTTCCCATATAATCGAATCCCATGCCATTGTAGTCGAATTCATCTTCAAACGGGCATCCATTCACTGTTCCAATGAACCTGAGAATTGCGGCATCATCTTCTGCAAAGAATAAGGTATAGTCATTGCCATCTTTTCCACGATTGTATATGGCTATTTCCTGGCCAGGTATATATGGATTAATATCAGTTATGTAATAATACTCGGTATCAGGATTTTCAAGCACAGCACCCTTAAAATCCGAAATTGCATACTCTGCACCATCTACATTAATTACTCCGTCGTAATTCCCTTCAGACCCGGTAATGGAAATTGTAACATATTCATCACCAATTTCTTCATGAAACATAACTTTAGTAAGGGCTCGCATATCTGTTTTCTTTGGAAGAAACAGTTGTGAAGTTTTTTGAGCAATGGCATCATTCAGGCGATTAAGATTTTCCTTTTCTTCTTCATTAAATTCTGCTTCTACACTATTCATATCTTTGTCCAGATCAAAATGATACCAGCCAAGCGATCTGAAATAACAAAAATCGTGGTAATCATCTATCATTGCCCCGTGTCTTGCATAGAGTTCATTTCTTGCACGCTTCATGTCGCAAAGTTCCATGTTGGAAATATACTCATCATCTATGACAACC
This sequence comes from Lachnospiraceae bacterium, assembly GCA_024403415.1. Classification (GTDB taxonomy): domain Bacteria; phylum Bacillota; class Clostridia; order Lachnospirales; family Lachnospiraceae; genus JAILLW01. Next base: position 2,361 of record JAKSRY010000002.1, on the reverse strand, counting down.
TTGTCAGAATTTACTATCACATGGGCATATACATCATACTTAATATCATCAACGTGAATAACAAGCGTATCCAGCATAGCCTTATCAAATGAAGCAAGTTTTGAATATTCCTGCGTAATTGCTTCATCTTCATAAACAAAAGGAACATCTGTTGGATAATTAATGTAATAATAATCCTTGAGTGTATAGGCAATAAGTCTTTCACCGGCATATCCTGGGCTTAAAAAGTCCCAGTTACAAAACGAAAAGATAAAACCCAGTCCCGGCATGTCTTCATAATAATCATAGGAAGACTTCTGACTGAAGGTCAGATTACCATTATTCGTGTCAACGTAAACAAGTTCCTTCCATTCTGCCGGTATTTCAACTTCAAAAGGCATAAAGATAATCTTATCGCAGTTAACAAGAACGTGGGATCCATCCTTTACTTCCCAAACCGTTTTTCCATCAACCACTTTGGCCTCTTTAACCCCATCAGGTGTCTCAAGCTTTATTTCTTCAGCCTCCGGTTCCGGACTTTCCTCCGGGGCTGCAGTCTGTTCTGATGTAGACTGCTCGGAAGTTGTCACATCGGTTGTATTTTCTTTTCTTGTGATTTCAGCAGCATTCTCTGAAGAACATGCTGTTAACGAAAGCGCTGCAGCAATAATAAGTGCAATGGCCTTAATACCCATTCTGTTGTTAGTATTTTTTATCTTTTTCATAATCTTTTTCCTTTGTTGCTTTTTGCTGATGCGATTCTCTTTCTATTTCAAATAATTGAACGAGTTTATTATACTAAAAGAATTTTTCAAAGTCCAAATTATTATAGTAATCAAGGATATCCTCAAAATACTGTTCGGCAGTTCCCAACTCAATTTTATGTCTGCCATCTGCAACAGATTCAAGTATATAATCTGCCATCTCACCATCATAATGCAGCATATCCATATATCTGTCAGGATTATTAGTTATCTCTGTCAGGTCATCAAAAACATATACTTCAACATTCTGTTCCTTCAGTAGTTCGGACACTACATATTTTTCTACTTCAATAGTATCGTCAATCAGTCCTTTCCTTGAAAGATTATCCCAGTAATACACACTATATGCCGGAATGAAGAACTTGAAGTTCACCTCCGGATTCTTTCTTATTAAAGAAAGATAGTTTTCTTCAAGGTTAGTTGTAGCTTTATCAAGCATACTTTCTGATGTTTTAAGTCGGTTCTCGGTTGTTTCAAGCTGTTCTTCAACCGGTCGGTTTTCGGCCGTTACAGGTTGGTCTTCCGCCGATTGGTTCTCGGCTGTTACAGGTTGACTTTCATCCAATTCGACGTCGATTTTCTCTGCTCTTGTGAAAGTTTGGAGAATACTCTCTTTTCCAAACGAATGATAGATATCATATCTACCGTAGGTATCTAAATCTGTAGTTTTATTACCGGCCCTTGTATAGTTTATAACTGCCAGACACTTAAGCAGTACATCCTTGTTAAATATATAGTTCACATCGTTAAATACATTATCATCGTACAAATATGTCGGTATTCCCTCATAAGACACTTCTTCAGGATCGGTTGCCATCATAGAAGGGTCAAGACTTGAGATAATAACCTTTAGTCCACTGTTATAAGCGATGGCTCTTTCCATGCTTTGTGATAATTCATAGAAAGACGCACTAGAATAGCAGGTTTTAATTGCTTTATCCCCGGTCAGATCTTCCCATAATGACGGACGCATATTTTGCGACATACTTGTACCTGTGATCATAACCGAATAATCGTAGTGTCTCTGAATACCATCGTTTATGTACCTTTCGTCCTTAAGTGGATATTCCAGTCCGGCTAACGGCCCATGAAAGTGCATAAACGGGTCAATGACAACAACTGCTCCTCCACAAAGAAGCAGCAGTAACGCTATCACTAATAAAGTTGTAAGAAGTTTCTTTTTCATTATTTATTATTCGTTACCTGTTTTGTTTGTACCTGTCGAATAGGGCGTCTTCCGTTTTCGCTGGTAATAATTCAATTATCCTGTCGTTCTTTTACCAGACATTTGTCTGTTTTCACGTTTTAACCGGTAATTTTCGTCTTAAACCATCTTTTCTTTACCTGTTGAATAGGGTGTCTTCCGTTTTCGCTGGTAATAATTCAATTATCCTGTCGTTCTTTTACCAGACATTTGTCTGTTTTCACGTTTTAACCGGTAATTTTCGTCTTAAACCATCTTTTCTTTACCTGTTGAATAGGGTGTCTTCCATTTTCACCGGTAATAATTCAATTATCCCGTCGTTCTTTTACCAGGCATTTGTCTGTTTTCACGTTTTAACTGGTAATTTTCGTCTTAAACCATCTTTTCTTTACCTGTTGAATAGGGTGTCTTCCA
>JAKSRY010000019.1 GCA_024403415.1 Lachnospiraceae bacterium | reverse complement strand
AAGCTTAGTTTATACAGTTTTGACCCATATTCTTTTTTACAAAACTCATTTAAATTCATGTTATACAAATCAAAACAGACATTGCATAAACAATGTCTGTTATATCTACTTTCCCATTTTGCTATTAATAAAACTCTTAAACTCTTCCAATGAGCCGCCTTCAATAGTGCTCTTTTCAACCCACAGATACAAATTCCCTTTCATTCTGAACAATATCTGTTTTTCGGTTTCTATAATCTTTGTGATACTCATATACCAAAAATCTTTAACTGTATCGCCATTATCAACCAAAACCTTCTCATCCTCAAAGGTCAGATACTTAATAAGTTCTTCTGAATGATATGATGTATCAAGCTGCTCCATCAGAGTTCTTGCTGCTTTTTTGACAGAATTCTTCTTCTCGAAAGTAAAAAGAACCAACAGAATAATAATTCCCAAAAGTGCAATAGCCCAACTGACAATGGCAGTCGGCAAATTCATGCTTGACATTCTAAACAAATTTATAGCACATAAAGCCAGTGAAGCAATAGTAAATACAATCAATCTGTACTTCTGAAGTGATTTACATATACCGACAGCAACTTCAGCAGCTGTCTTTTCATTTAATATAAATTGTCCTTTATACATAGCCGCTTATTCTACTCTCTTTCCACCTTGATAGAATACTGCAATAAGACCTGGACCGGTATGTGCACCTATTACTACTCCAAGTCCTGCTATTTTAATCTCTTTTATATCCGGATATGCTTCCATGAGCGCATTCTTTACGAATACAGCATCATCATAGCAATCAGCATGATTAATGATAAATGACATTCCTGTATGATTCTCATGTATATCATCTTTTATTGATTCAATAATATGATTAAGTGCATTCTTACGTCCACGAACCTTAGCAGCCGCTATAAGCGTTCCGTCATCGGGAACAAATAAAACAGGCTTTATCGAAAGCAGAGTTCCTATAAGTGCAGAGGCATTCGATACTCTTCCACCTCTTCTAAGCCAGGATAAATCATCAACCGTAAATCTGTGACATATTCCAAGCTTATGACTTTCAATCCATTCAAGGACTGTGTCCATGGATTCACCGGCCTCATACAACTTAACAGCCTCCGTTACAAGTATTGCAAGTCCACCGGTAACACATCTTGTATCAACATTAATAACCTTCTGATTCGGATAGTCCTCTTTCAAGCTCTCAATCGCCTCATCACAGTATCTCCATGATGCTGAAAGAGCTCTCGACATATCCAAAAAGATTACATTCTTTCCTGTTTTTAATAAACCTTCAAAAAATTCTCTGTAGGTGAAAGCATTTATTGCAGAAGTAGTAAGAATCTCTCCCTGTCGCATTCTCTTATATACTTTGTCTCTTGTCTCCTCAAGACAATCATCTTCATATACTTCGTCTCCCAAAATATATGAATAACTAATATATGGAATATTATGTTCTTTTAAATAATCCTGTGTAAGATCTGCAGTTGATGCCGTAGCAATAATATAATCAGAATTCATAAAATCATCCCCCCATTTCTATGATAATCCGAATTAATCAACAACATAACACTACATTCAGTATAATCTATAAAGACATAATATATCAAGCATATGAAAAAGTGTATAAAATGTGCTGATAACCAAACAATAGTAGGGTTATCAGCACAATACAATCTCAAATATCTTGCAAAATTCTATTCTAATCTTTGACTAACAGTGTAGAGACTAGATCCAATCAAACTTTATACCATAGATTACTTATATTGCATCTGTAATAGATTTAACGAACTTTGTTACCGGTTCAACACAGTTTTCACCATATTCAGCAATAATCTTAACTATTGCTGAACCAACGATAGCACCATCTGAAAACTCTGTCATTTTCTTTGCTGTTTCAGGATTAGAAATACCAAAACCTACAGCACATGGAATATCGGATACTTCTTTTGCAAGTTTAATCATTCCGCCAATATCTGTATTAATCGTACTTCTTACACCGGTAACACCCAAAGATGATACGCAGTATAAGAATCCCTTTGCCTCACTTGCAATCATCTTAATTCTTTCATTTGATGTTGGTGCAATCATAGATATAAGTTCGATTCCATATTTGCTGAGAACTTCATCAAATTCATCTTTTTCTTCATAAGGAACATCGGGAAGAATAAGTCCCTGGACCCCAACTTCCTTAGTCTTTGCTGCAAACTTTTCGATTCCATACGAAAATACAACATTCGCATATGTCATAAACACAAGAGGAATATCAGTATTCTTTCTAATTTTGACTACAAGGTCAAATACTTTGTCTGTAGTAGTTCCTGCACTTAAGGCTCTCTCATCAGCTGCCATTATTACAGGTCCTTCAGCTGTCGGATCCGAAAAAGGAATACCAAGTTCTATAAGTGTAGCTCCGGCACCCTCCATTGCATATACAAGTTTTTCGGTAATATCAAGTGAAGGATCCCCGCAGGTTATAAAAGGTATAAAAGCCTTTCCATTAGTAAAGGCATCTCTAATTGATTTACTCATGAATATCCTCCCCTCTGTATCTTGCAATTGCAGCACAGTCCTTATCGCCACGTCCTGAAATTGTAATAACTACTATCTGATCCTTACTCATTGTAGGAACAAGCTTTCTTGCATATGCCACAGCATGTGAACTTTCGATGGCAGGAATGATTCCCTCCATCTTAGAAAGATATTCAAATGCTTCAACTGCCTCCTCATCAGTGACAGGTACATATTCTGCTCTTCCTGTATCATAAAGATTTGCATGTTCAGGTCCAATACCGGGATAATCAAGTCCTGCAGATATAGAATAAACAGGAGCTATCTGTCCATACTCGTCCTGACAAAAATATGATTTCATTCCGTGGAAAATACCGAGTTTACCGGTCGCTATTGTTGCAGCCGTCTCTGCAGTATTAACACCTCGTCCTGCTGCTTCACAGCCAATAAGTTTTACTTCCTTATCTTCAATAAAGTTATAAAATGTTCCGATAGCATTTGAGCCGCCACCAACACAGGCCAAAACCGCATCCGGAAGTTTTCCTTCCTTTTCAAGACACTGTTCTTTTATCTCCTTAGAGATAACAGCCTGAAAATCTCTAACTATTGTAGGGAATGGATGTGGTCCCATAACAGAACCTAAGCAATAATGTGTATCGCTTATTCTGTTAGTCCATTCTTTAAATGCTGCCGAGCAGGCATCCTTAAGTGTACCTGTTCCTGAGGTTACAGGAATTACTTCTGCTCCAAGCAGACGCATTCTATATACGTTAAGCGCCTGTCTTACGGTATCCTCTATACCCATGAAAATAACACATTCCATTCCCATGAGTGCAGCTGCTGTAGCTGTCGCAACTCCATGCTGTCCTGCACCCGTTTCTGCAATAAGTCTTGTTTTGCCCATCTTTTTTGCAAGGAGGGCCTGACCTAATACATTATTAACCTTGTGAGCACCGGTATGATTAAGATCTTCTCTCTTAAGATAAACCTTTGCACCACCAAGATCTTCTGTCATTTTCTTTGCATAATATAATCTTGATGGTCTGCCTGCATAATCGTTAAGCAAATCCTCAAGTTCTTTATTAAATTCAGGATCATTCTTATAATGCTCGTATGCTTCTTCAAGCTCTATAACTGCATTCATAAGAGTTTCGGGTATATACTGTCCTCCGTGTATACCAAATCTTCCTTTTTCATTAGTCATTCCGGTTTCCTCCGTTGCCTGTCTTTCTGACCAGTTCTATCATATTCTTTACCTTATGGTAATCCTTTTTATTATCTGTTTCAACCGCACTTGAAAGATCAACTGCATATGGACTGAATTTATCTATTGCCAAAGCTATATTTTTTTCATTAAGTCCGCCTGCAAGTATCCACTTTCTGCATATTTCTTCTGTTTTTATTAGCGACCAGTCAAAGGTCTCGCCACTTCCCTGGCCCTGATCAAGAAGAATCATATCCGCCTTACTTATTTTTGCTATTTCAAAGTCTGCTTCTGACTTTATTTGAAAGGCTTTAATAATTTTCACATCAGAATCTTTGTTATCAATACTATAAACATTATCTGACTTATTATCTATAAGTTTTCTAAGCTGGCTAATATAATTCTCATCTTCATTTCCATGAAGCTGTGCTATTGAAATTGTACCATCATTAATAAGTGAGGCTACAATTTCAACATCCTCATTCACAAACACTCCCACTGGTACAACTTCTTCTTTTTGTAATAAAGATACAAGCTTTCTGACTTCATCAGGAGTTTTTGATCTGTGACTTTTAGGAAAATCAATAATGAAACCACAATAATCAGGTTTCAATTCATTAACCATTTTAATATCATCTTCAGATTTAAGTCCACATATTTTAATTTTAGCCATCCTAAAGGGGTGCTCCATTTAATTCTTCAAGTGCTGCTGCCTTATCGCTACTTCTCATAAGAGTTTCGCCTATAAGTACCGCATCGACATCATTGTCATATAATTGCTTAATATCATCAGATGTTTTAATACCACTTTCAGATACAAATAATACCTCTGACGGTGCAAGACGTCTTAATCTAATGCTATTATTAACATCTACTGTAAATGTTTTAAGGTCTCTATTATTCACTCCAACTATTCTGGCACCTGATTTTAATGCCCTATGAACCTCTTCTTCATCATGCGCCTCAACAAGGGCATTCATTCCAAGGCTTTCAGCCAGTTCTCTGTATGACTTCAGCTGCTCATCATCAAGTATTGCACAAATGAGCAAAATAGCTGATGCCCCTATTAGTCGTGCCTGATAAATCATATATTCATTTATGGTAAAGTCTTTTCGCAATACAGGAATTGAAACTTCCTTTGTTATCTCTTCCACATATCTGTCTGCTCCCAGAAACCAAAATGGTTCTGTAAGACATGATATTGCAGATGCTCCTGCCCTCTCATATTCCTTTGCAATATCAAGATAAGGAAATTCTTCTGCTATTATCCCTTTCGATGGTGATGCCTTTTTAACTTCACATATATAAGACATTCCCTTTTTCTTTAATGCTTCATAAAAATTAGGAAGAACATATGAAGTTGCTTTTTCATCTTCTATCTTTTGCTTAACTTTGATAATAAGTTCATCAAGAGAAAGCTTTTTTTCATCGTCTGCAATTCTTTCCTTAGTCTTATTTGCTATTTTAATAAGAATATTATCCATATCTTTATAACCTATTATTTGTTACTCTCTTCAATATATGCTTCAAGAGTTGCAATTGCCTTACCTGTATCAATAAGCTTAGCTGCAAGATCAATTCCTTCTGCAATTGAATCTGCTTTTCCACCAATATACAAAGCTGCACCTGCATTAAGCAAAACTGCATTTCTCTTAGGTCCCTGAATTGTACCGTTTAAGATATTAAGGGTAATATCAGCATTTTCTTCTGCTGATCCACCAACAAGGTCAGCCTTGGTATATGAAATCATGCCAAAATCTTCAGGCTTAATTTCATAAGTCTTATACCATCCATCTCTGAATTCACTTACAAGAGTAGGTCCGCAAGCAGATATTTCATCAAGTCCGTCCTTTCCGTATACAACCATACCAGTTTTAACGCCAAGGCTGATGAGAACCTTAGTCAAAGGAAGTACTAAAGATTCATCATAAACTCCAAGAAGGAAACGCTTCGGTTTTCCAGGATTTGTAAGTGGTCCGAGAATATTAAACACTGTTCTGATTCCAAGTTCTTTTCTGATTGGTCCTACATATTTCATAGAAGCATGATATTTCTGTGCAAAGAAGAAACATATACCAACCTTATTAATGAGTTCTACACATTTTTCAGGGCTCTGATCGATATTAACACCAAGAGCTTCCTGACAGTCAGCTGTTCCACTCTTTGAAGAAGCTGCTCTGTTTCCATGCTTACTTACCTTCATTCCACCTGCTGCCGCAACGATTGCTGAAGTAGTAGAAATATTGAAAGACTGTGAGTGATCTCCTCCTGTTCCTACTATTTCAAAATTGTCGATATCTTCCATATCTACAGGAAGTGCATGATCTCTCATAGCAGCTGCACAACCGGCTATTTCATCTGTTGTTTCAGATTTTGTGCTTTTGGTAGAAAGTGCTGCAAGCAAAGCTGCATTCTGAGTAGCTGTTGTCTCTCCGTTCATAATCTCATTCATAACAGCAAAAGCTTCATCGTAAGTCAAATCTTCCTTATTAACAACCTTAAATATTGCTTCCTTAATCATTTTTAATAACCTCCATAAAATTCTCTATAATTGTCTTTCCATCAGGTGTCATAACTGATTCCGGATGAAACTGTAACCCATATATTTTGTAATCACGATGCTCAACTGCCATTATCTCGCCATCTTCACATCGCGCAGTTACCTTTAATATTTCAGGCATTGTCTCTTCAATTGCTGCAAGAGAATGATATCTTGCTGCTGTGAATCTTTGCTCCATATTCTTAAACAGAGCACTTTCACCTACCTTTTCGATTTCCTTCTGCTTTCCGTGCATAAGTTCCTTCGCATAGCTTACTGTAGCTCCAAAAGCTTCACAGATTGCTTGATGTCCGAGACATATTCCCAAAATAGGCTTCTTACCTGCAAAGTACTTGACTGCATCCATACATATTCCGGCCTCTGACGGTTTTCCGGGCCCCGGTGAAAGAATGATGGCATCGGGATTCATTTTTTCAATATCTTCCAGTGATACTTCATCATTTCTTACAACCTTAATATCAGGCTCTACTGAACCTATAAGCTGGTATACGTTATATGAGAAACTATCGTAATTGTCTATAAGTAAAATCATTCCAGTCCCTCCTTTGCTTTATTAATTGCATTAACAACAGCCTTAGCTTTATTAATACATTCAAAATACTCCTTCTCAGGATCTGAATCAGCTACAATTCCGGCACCTGATCGGATACAAATCTTTCCGTTCTTTTTATATACAAGTCTGATAGCTATACATACATCCAGATTACCGGAAAAATCAAGATAACCGATTGCGCCTCCGTAAATTCCTCTCTTTGATTGTTCAAGCTCTTCTATTATTTCACAGGCTCTGAACTTGGGCGCACCTGACAATGTTCCGGCAGGAAGAATTGCATCTACTGCATCTATACTGTCTTTATCATCTCTTATTATACCAGTTACTGTAGAGCTTATATGCATAACATGTGAATATCTTTCAATATTCATATACTTTTCAACCTGAACTGTTCCGATACGGCTGATTTTACCCATGTCGTTTCTTCCAAGATCTACGAGCATATTGTGTTCTGCTCTTTCCTTTTCATCTGCAAGAAGTTCCTTTTCAAGAGCTATGTCCTCTTCATGATTTTTTCCTCTTGGTCTGGTTCCTGCCAATGGAAATGTGCTAAGATCTCCGTTTTCAAGTTTAACAAGAGTCTCCGGTGAAGCTCCCGCAATTTCTATATCATCACTTGCAAAGTAAAACATATAAGGAGACGGATTAGTTGCTCTTAACACTCTGTAGGTATCAAACAGATGTCCTTCAGCTTCAGCTGTCAGAGGATTTGAAAGAACTACCTGGAAAATATCTCCTTCATGTATATAATCCTTAGCTTTATTAACCATTGCACCATATTCTTCCTTGGTGAACTTTGGAGTAATTTCGGAATTCAACTGAAGTGGCTGGAACTTCTTCTTATCACCGTATTTGATAAGATTTGACATCTCAGCTATTCTCTTTGATGCCTTTTCATATTCAACTTCTATATCTCCTGTAACCTTAATTCCGGATATAAGGTAAATCATCTGCTTAAAATGATCAAATACAATTACCTCATTAAAAAGCATAAGATCCATATCCCTGAAATCCTGGTCACCATCAGAATTAAGTTTTAATTTTGGCTCACTGTACTTGATGTAATCATATGCAAAATAACCTACAAGACCACCGGTAAATGATGGCATATCATCCATAACAGGAGTCTTGTTATCTGCAAGAATTTTTCTGATTACATCCCCGGGATGTGTAACTTGCTTTTCTTCAACATTTTCCTTACCGTTTTCATCTATGGAACGAATCTTTACACTTCCGTCCATACATGTTATTTCCATTGTCGGATTATAACCAAGGAACGAATACCTTCCCCAGTTTTCCGACTGTGAAGCACTTTCAAGAAGATAACAGTGCTTATCTGCTTCCCTAAGAATTCTTGTCACTTCAACCGGTGTATATCTGTCTGACAAAATTCCCTTGCAAAGAGGAATTCTCTTATATTCACCGCCTGAAGCCATTTTCTTAACTTCATCAATTGTTGGATACATATTTGCCTCCTTTTTAACTTAAAGTGAACCAAATTGCATTAATCTTTGTAAAAAAATAACTCGTCCATAACAATATTAATGCAATACTGTTAAGGACGAGTGAATAAACTACACCCGCGGTGCCACCTTAATTTCACGGAATGACCCGTGCGCTCACAGAATACCTACATATTCCTGACAACTAACGTGTGTCAAACGTCACGCAATACTAAGCATCAGCTTTTCCTTCGTGCCCTCAGTGGCCCATTTGATAACCTGCATTTCGTTCCTGCTCCCACCATCCAGGACTAGCTCTTCGCGCATATGAAATCTTTATCCCCACATCAACGGTTTCTATATTGAATTGAATATACCACCCGCTTATAAATATGTCAATATAAATAGCAATTAAGCATTAGCAGTACTCACCATATTCACAGCCTGTATGTCCTACCAAAATTTTATCTACGAGTTTTCCCTTATAATATAGTCTTACAACGCCTTTTCCGTTTCCTCCGTTCCATAACCTGTTATGCTTTTTCATTCCATTGGGTGCTTCATAATTCACCAGCAGCATATCTTTCTTTTCGCAGGTTATGTCGGTAACCATTTTTGCTTTGAACGTAGACTGTTCCACATGCCATATAATCTGTGTATCTGTTTCGCCACATTCGAATCTGGTTTTGGTTCCGGTCCAAAATTTAGAAAAGTTAAACTCAAAAGGAATTCCTTCATACCAAAAAGCTGACAAAAGTTTTCGTTGCAGGGCAACCGGTCCAACCTTAGGTCTTCCTCCTCCGATGTCAAAAACACTATTATTTAAGCGTCTTTGATATCTTTTACTATACAAATCATTTGATGATAACCATACCCAGGGAGATGTAAAATCTTTTCCCCAGTTTTTATCAGCATATCCATAGCATTTTTCGGGAGTAACTATATATTTTTCGCCATTAAATATAACGTATCCGTCGTATGCGCTCTTCATTCCCTCTGCATGCCAAAACATCTCAAAAAGCTGAAGATAACGAAACAGGGAACCTGCGCCATATCCAACATTATATGCTATCTGCTTATTAATCTTAAGATTAAATTCCATTGATCCGCTGTCACACATCCATTCAGGATGCTCTTTGACATCTGTGTCAGAAATATTCACTTTTCCTCTGATTATGCTTTCTGAAAGGAAACAGTCTTTTGCTTTAATCTTAATAGGTCCGTTCTTCCTAATTGATACTTCATTAACCCCAAAGAATCTGTGAAGCTGAGCTGCATCTTCTCCCCAGGCTCCTGCCTTTACCATAAGGTAAGAAGGTCGCCGCCCTTTTTCCCTGTTGGCTGCAAGCTGTCCAAGTATTGGTTCATCTTTGCCAAGTTTTGGATTACAGACAAAGAATTCAACAAAGAAAGATTTCTCTTTTCCGGTCTTTTCGTTATAACCTGTGAAAGAATGCCACCACCAGTCATAGCCTTTTCTTGCCTGTCCTCTATAAAGCTGATATGCATTTCTTTTTTTATCCTGCTTTTGAAACATAATAATCTCCATCCAAGCAATATACAGTCAATTGATAATATGACTCAACATTAAAAATAAGTGTAGATAACTACAAAGGCTGAAATCCTGAATCTATCAATATTCCACTATATAATAAAGTTCCTAGAATCTTAATATTTGTTTTTCATTACATTCTTTTGCCAAACGATAGATTCTGGTTCCGTTGATAATTAACTGCTCTCTTGTGATTTCACCACTCTTTAAGTGTTCAAGAATGCTTTCAACATCCTCCTCACAGCCCGGCATAAACAGGTCACCACCTGCTTTTACAACAAGACCAGCCTTAGGAGCTCTGTACATTGATGACTTATCTATGGTTCCACCCATAACAACCCAGTCAGTCATTACAACACCCTTAAATCCAAATTCACTTCTTAAGATATCTTCAATAAGTGCTCTGCTTTCACTGGTATGTTCACCATTTAAAAGATTATAAGATGTCATGAGAGTCAGTGGCTGTGATTTTTTAACACAGATTTCGAAGCCCTTAAGATAAATTTCTCTCATCGCTCTTTCACTTACATGACTGTTACTGTTGTATCTGTTTGTTTCCTGATTATTTGCAGCATAATGCTTAATGGTAGTGCCGCATCCCGGATGTGCCTGCACACCCTCGGTAATTGCCGCTGCAAACAAACCGCTAACAAGCGGATCCTCTGAAAAATATTCAAAGTTTCTTCCGCATCTTATGTCTCTGTGAATATTAAGTGCCGGTGCAAGCCACAGGTGTATTCCAAATCTTTCCATTTCACCTCCGACAATATTACCGCACTCTTTTGCCAGCATAACATTGAAGCTTTGAGCAAGTGCAACACCAATGGGAATTGCTGTTGCATAATGGAATTTAATGGCTGACTTCGGTGGACGCTTTGCTCTAAGTTTTAGAAAAGCTACTCCTATCTTTGGCATAAGTCTCAAAAGGCTGTCCATCATCATAACGCCAACGGGATGTTCATTTCCATCCTTATCAATATAATACTGTTTACAGATACGAATTCCCGCAGGACCATCTGCCATTACAAGATATGGGAAATTACCATTCTTCTTTGGTGTTGAAGTCTGTCCCGCTGCACCTGCAACCTTCATTGATGCATCTCCGATGGTATTGGCTATTCCATGCTCTTTATATGCACCAACGCACAGCTTTGCAAGTTCTTTATTACTTAATGAAGAAATATATGAATCTTTCTCATACTCTCTTTCATAATCAGTCTCTTCTGTCTTAATTATTCTTCCGTCAAATGTGATATGTTTGCTTCCTACAGGAATCTCGACTGCCTTTTTATTTTCAGGTACCCAGTCCTCAAATCCGAATTCACCGAGACAGTTCTTAACCTTCCTGATCACGGCTGATTCCTCAATATCTATCACACCTGCAACCTTTGTACTTTCTGAGCTGTTTCCTACTCTTACAACGTACGCTCCGCTTTCAAGCACATACGCTGCTTTCTTTGAATCATATCCTGCAATATCACTAATATCAAAGGATATTGATAAAACTGCCGTATCACCACTGTTAAGTACGGGAGTTTTCTTAAATGCTGCAAGTGACTGATATGGCTGGTCAAGTTCTCCATCCGGCACGGATACATAAACCTGTACTACTTCTTTTCCTTTATATTTGCCGGTATTTTTAACCTCAGCCTTAACAGTAACCGTTGTATTCACCATGGAAATATCTATGGGGTTCACTTCAAAATCTGTAAACCCAAGACCATAGCCAAACGGGAAAACAGCTTTCTTGTCTACTGTATTAAAATATCTGTAACCTACATATATTCCTTCTTTGTAATAGGTATCATTCTTATCCCCGAAGGTTCCCTTTTTGCAATAGTCTTCTTCCTTTGCCCAGGTGGTCGTGAGTTTTCCTGAAGGCACGTCTTTTCCAAGAATAATTCTTGCAAGTGTTTTACCTGTCACCACGCCAAGCTGGGATAATAAAAGTATATTCTCAACCTCCATAACAGGGGATAAGTCAACCGGACCACCAACATTGAGCACGAGCATAAATTTATCGAACTTCTTATTTATTGCAAGGATATCTCTTACTTCAGTGTCTGTTAATAAGATATCGCCCTTCTTAAACTCTCTGTCACTTCCTTCTCCTGAGATTCTCGAGAGAACATAAACTGCAATATCTCCTTCGTAATCAGTTGAAAGACTGTATTCGGGCTGTGGCATAATCTTTCCCATTGATTCCATAACCGCAAAAGTATGATTTTCTTTTGCTTTACGCTTAATCTCATCATAGAAAGCTTCCTCTGCCTTTTCATGAATATCATCAAAAGCATCTATCCAGTTCCTGGTTGTTATTGTAAATCCTTCCTGTTCAAGTCCCTGTTCAGCATTAATGGCAAATCTGGAATTTACTTCACCGGAGCCGGTACCACCCCTTATGGTTTTTCTTGCTCCATTACCAAACAAGGCAACTTTACATGGTTCATCTATAGGAAAATCACAATTCCTTTTAAGAAAGAGTGTACATTCAGGTGCCATCTTTCTTACTTTTGTCAAATTCTCTTTTTCGTAAGCTAAAAGTCCCATAACAACCTCCATAAAATAGTATTGGTTCTTAAAAATACTTATATTAATTCAATTGCTTTTTTAAGTCGTTCAAGACCATCTTCAAGTCTTGATTTCGAGCAGGCCAGATTCATTCTGAGGAAGTTTCTTCCATCCCCTCTGTACTCACAGCCTTCTGATAAATATAACCCGGATAATCTTCTGATTTCTTCAGCCAGTATATCCGAAGACATCTCCAAAGAACTGCAGTCAATCCACAAAAGATAGGTGGCCTCGCCTTTAACTGCTTTGATTTTCGGTATATTGTCTTCTATATATTTTTCTGCAATCAACCTGTTTTGAGCAATATAGGCATTAAGCTCATTAAGCCATTCTTCGCCTTCATTAAAAGCACTGATTGCCACATCACAGGCAAATACATTTCCTTCTGCCACTTCGTCAGTATTAAGCCCTCTCCAGACTTTATGTCTTAAAACCGGATCAGGCACACATACGGCAGCACTCTGAAGTCCTGCAATATTAAATGCCTTCGTAGGCGAGATGCAAGTAATACTTATATCTTTGCACACAGAAGAAGCCGAAGCAAAAGGAACATACTCTTTACCGGGAATAGTAATATCGCAGTGTATTTCATCTGACAGTACTGTCACATTATTTCTGCTGCATATATCTCCGATTTTAATAAGTGTATCTTTATCCCAGATAATACCTGTCGGATTATGAGGATTACAAAGGATAAGCAATGTACTCTGTGGATCCTTACACTTCTCCTCCAAATCATCCAGGTCGATTCTGTACTTCCCGTTTTCGTATATCAATTGGCTTTCAAGTATATTACGACCATTATTATATATCGAATTGAAAAAGATATTGTATGCCGGTGTGATAACAACTACATTTTCGGCCACGGATGTTACCTTTCGAACAATTGAAGAAATTGCCGGAACTATTCCTGTTGTAAAAATCAGCCAATCCTTTTCAATTGTGAAAGAATGTCTCCTCTTCCACCAGTTTGTATAAGCTTCATACCACTCATCCGGTACAATTGAATATCCGAATACACCATGTGCGACTCTTTTGGTAAGTGTATCAATAACACATGGGGCTGTCTTAAAATCCATGTCCGCAACCCACATTGGAAGCTCATTTTCTTTGACATCCCATTTATAGGATTCTGTATTTCTTCTATCAATTATTTCATCAAACCGACTCATAAAATTCCCTCCGGTTCCTGTTAATACAGATTCAAAGCCCTACGGGCAATAAATAACATTATTTCGCAATTCAGACTATTACTCAGAATCAGCATCATTCTTTGTCGCATTCAGAATAATCCTGGTCTTTGAAATATCAACCTTTGTTTCATCCATAGTAAGCTCGTTAATAAAATCAGCTGTAATTGTTCCCTCGCTTGGATTAATAACACTTTGAACACCACCGGTTAATTCTACATCAACTGAAGAATATTCAAATGCCAGCGTTGTATTAATAAGCTTACAGTTTTTCATAACAAGATTGTTGATGTAACACATTCCCTGAAGACTTTCGATTGTACAATTAATAAGTGTGACATTTTTAGCATTCCAGCCAAGATATTCTCCCGAAATGAACGAGTCATATACTGTTACGTTTTCACAGTTCCAAAAAGCGTCCTTTGAAAGAAGTGTGGAATTTCTGATTGTAAGATTCTTACAGCCGTCAAAAGAATAATTGCCGTCGAGCCTTAAATTATCTATCTCTATATCTGAAGAGTTCATTGCAAAATAATCGCCTTTAGCACTGACATTGGTAAGATTAACTTTACTGCAGCTCCAAAGTGTTTCTGCTGCATTGTAAAAATTTACATCAGTAAGAGTGAGATTACTGCATCGTCTAAAGTTTTTAGGCGCTTCTATCATGGCATTCTTAACCGAAATGTTACTGGTATACCACACACCCGCTCTTGCCATTTCAAACCATTTGCAATCCCTTGCTTCAATATTGTTACAATACCAGAGAGGATACTTCCACTTAAACATACATCCTTCAAGTTCGATGTCAGAGCTTTCCTTTAATGGGGATTCACCATCATCAAAAATAGTATCTGTAATATATAAGTCCTTTGAGTTAAACAGTGCTCTTTCTCCCGTAAGGAATTCGCCTGTTACATTCGTTTTCATAAACAAAATCTCCGTTTCTTTTTCTTAAATGATATATCCGGTCAATTATCCAACTAATTGTATATTATATATAATGCGACATATTATGTCATTTATTTTATACTTTTTTAATATAAAACAGAACTAACATTTCTGTCAGTTCTGTCTTATCTCATTCAGTGTAAAATTAATTTCAACTCAATACATTATTTAAGGTTTACACATATGCAGCTATGATACCAACTACTACGATGAAATAGAAAATCAAAAATGCATTAACAGGAATACCTACGATAGAAAGGATTCTACCAACCTTAGCCTTACCTGTTAAAGGAGCTACTTTTGCATAGTTTGATGATTTAACCAAACCTATGATTGAGAAGATAAGTCCTATACCGAACAACTCGCACAATGCAAGTCCCAAGATACCCATAACCAAGATTCCTGTTGAAGGAGGTGCCTGATTATACTGGTTTGCACTATATCCCATATTGTTTACAGGCATATTGTTCATTGGCCTATTATAACTTACACCATTCTGCTGCATATTATTATTGTAGTTATTGTTAAAATTGTTATCCATTTTCCCCTCCATAAATATATGTATTTATTTCATACAATATCAACACTATTATTATATTCCTGTTTTACAATTAGTCAATTGCAAGATTTTTTACAAACTCTTCTATCTCTTTGTCAAAAGCCTCCGTATTTCGTGGTCGGATTCTCGAGTGTTCTCCTTCATCAAACCATACCATCTTCTTAGGAGCCTTGCAAAGGTTATTTAGAATTTCTCCCTGTTTGGGTGTTGAATATTTATCCTGTCTGCTGTGAAGCATAAGTATCGGCTTATCAAGAGAGCCTATCCATTTAACCGGCCCCTCAGTCAACACATTTGCATGTGAACGAATTCTGATCCATAACATTACCCACAAAGTAAATGGAAAAATCGGATGATGTCCTTCTCTCATGTGTTCATCAAAAGAATCCCTAAAGGTTGTAAACATACCCTCTGTTACCATAGCCTTAATATATGAAGGACATATCTCATTTGTCATAAGCTTCATTGCAACCTGGGCGCCGATGCAAATACCATGAAGAATTACTGTCTCATTACCATATTTATCATGAAGCAGCTGTGACCACTTAAGTATATCTTTATACTCCGTAGCACCAAGATTATGACAGGTACCGTCAGATAAGCCGTGGGCACGATTATCAATACATAAAACGTTACATCCTGCCTTCTTGTAAGGTTCTGAAAAATAATAAGAATATGTACAGTCTTCTGTTCTTCCCGGAATTATTATCACTGCCTTCTTAAATCCGAAATCAAAATACTCGCCAAAAAGATGTGCGCCTTCGCTTTCTATTTCAACTGCTTCCTTTGCGCTCTCATTCTCTTTGCCCCAATCAAGACCTTCAGAATACATCTTCACATATTCCTCATCATCCGGGAAACTGCAGTGTCTGACTCTTTCATTTGGATTCTTACGGACAAACAACTCACGATATAAAAAATATGACATGATAAATGTAGGCAATATCCCAAAAAACATTATGAGCCCGAATATAATCAGGCAAATCAAACATGCTGTACTCACTTATCTATCCTTTCTGTATGCACTAAAACCTAATACAAATACACCAAATAAATATCTGTAATAAACTGATATACAATGCTTTAACTTAATCCGACAACAAAATTATATTTTTTCTGATCACCCTGTATAAATGTTGCCTCCAGCAATGGATATTGTTCCTCAATCATGCTCTCAAGCGTTTCCTGTTCTTCATCAGTAACATTTTCACCCTTAAATATAACTGCAATTTCATAATCATCGATATCTTCTATTTGAGCTAAACCTTCCATTAAAGTTGAACATTTATCCTGTCCCTTACATACCGGGGTCTTATTAATTATGGCGGTCTCCTCCCCGGCACTGACAGTAACCAATTCACCGGAATAGTCTTTTACGGCTGTAACCTCATAAAGAGTCGCAACATTCTCCATTCCGTTCTTCATAAGTTCGATTCTTCGTTCAACATCCTTTTCATCACGAAGGTCCATGGCAAGAGCAAAATATCCTTCTGCAACGGTTTTGGTCGGCATAACAAGAATCCTTGAATTTGGATCCTGAAAAAGCTTAGCTGCCTGCTCTGCAGCAGGAATCAGATTATTATCATTAGGGAATACAATTACTGTATCTGCATTACATCTGTCATAATATCTTAAAAATTCTTCGGAAGCTACTCCTGCATTCTGACTGCTTTCAATTACAAAATTGGAACCTAACTGCTTGAACAGTTTTGTCATTCCATCTCCATTGGAAACAGAAATGATTGCAACCTCGTTTCTTGTAATATTCTTTTCAATTCTCTCTGTTCTCTCATTATGCTGCACCTGCATATTTTCGAGCTTAAATGTCAGGAACTCGCCGAATTCCTGACTCAGGTTAATTACCTTTGCAGGTTTTTGTGTATGAACATGAACCTTGACTCTTTGGCCGTTTTGTACAACAACAAGAGAATTTCCATATAACTTCAGATCCTCAATATATCTTTTTAAATTAAAATGCTGATTATACTTATTATTTTTCATCAGTTGGAGGATGAATTCCATACAGTAACCGTCTTCAAAAATACTATACTCATTGAACAGACTTAAATCGGCATTTGCTGCTGGTGTAATTGTTTCCAGCACTTCCACATAATCATCCGGAAGCATATCATTATAGAGGTATTTAAGCATTCCTTCAAATATATAGATATAACCAAGAGCTCCGCTGTCTACCACACCGGCATCCTTAAGTACCTCAAGAATATCAGGGGTAAAAGTAAGGCTCTTCCTCATTTCACCAAGATACATTGACAAAATATCTTCTGCAGAAGAATTTCTTGTTATCATTGTTTTAATGTGTTCAATACCTTCTCTGCATACTGTGAGAATAGTGCCTTCTACAGGCTGTATTGTAACTGCATAGGCATTACGATATCCACGTATGAGAGCATTTCTCAGTTCTCCGGGACCCAATAACGGACATCTTCCAACTTCCATTGCAAAACCCGTAAAAATCTGTGACAGAATGACCCCGGAATTACCTCTTGCAGAAAGGAGCATGGCATTACTTAAATCAACAAGAAATTTACCGCATTCGTAAGAGCTTGGAGTATTTTTAAGACCATTTCCCAAGGTCAGAAGCATATTAGTACCTGTGTCACCATCCGGTACAGGAAATACATTCAGGTCATTCAGTTCTTGTTCATGGGTCTTTAAGTTTGCAAGACCGTTTTTCAACATTTTTTCCAGTAAATTACCGTCTATTCTCTTTGTTTTCATATGAAAACTTCCTTTACAAAAATATTTGCTTTAAAAACGAGTAGGCAAGATGTCCTACTCGTTTTACATATTATTCATATAGCATAATACTACTTAGCTTCTTTTCCTATGTCTTTTATTGACTGTGGCAACTTCGGCATAAGTAATGCTGCAATAAGCACAAACACTCCGGCAATAAGTGTCATATAAGCCATAGGTCCTGAGTTAACTGCAGCTGCTTTGTCTGCCTCTTTATCAGTAAAGGTCTTTAACAATGTTAAAATAACTCCGGTGGCAAGTCCCGATGCAATTCCTGCAAACAAACCCTGTACTGCAAAATACATCGCTGAAGACTTAATACCTGTCTTTTGTTCCTCTTCTGCAGCAAGCTGCGACGGAACAAAATACGCAACTGAAAACAGTGAACCAATTGCAAATGAACTGATGACACCTGTAATAACCGAAATAATAGTTTTAACGGAACCCTTGTCAAAAATAATACCTGCTGCAAACATTGATATCATTCCAAGTGCATATATTATCAGTGACACCCTAAAAGCAACTCCAAAACCACGTTTTTTCATCATGCGATTATAAAGAATCAATGTGAACGGAACCGGAGCAAATGCCCCCATCATAACAAACATCATATTCATATCGACGTATGAGAAGTATTCATTAATTCCGCCAAGAAACAGCTGCACACCTACTGTCATAACTGAATAGATAACCATCCATAATACAAAAGGTCTGTTCTTCAGTGTAAATGTAATAGACTTTACAAGATTAACTGTTTCGGATTTTTCACCTTCAACTCCATCTTTGGTTGATTTTTCCTTAATCATAAAGAAGGCAATAAGCATTGTTAAACTCATTGGCAAAACGATAAGCGCAACTGTCTTAATGTTTGTTGACTTAAGCATTCCACTAACAACTACATAACCTAAAATATAATAAACAATATCGAAAAATGCTTTTGAGTTCGAAATGAAAGCTCTGTCCTTTGCATTATCAACTATTTCAGTGAAGGTTGCATAATATGTAACCATGGTAAGCGTGTAGCCAATATAGAAGATGCAGAGAAGAACTCCGAAATAAACGGTGTTAAGTACTGTTGCTGCTCCCGAATTCGGTACACAAAGGAACAACACATAAGCTGCTATCATTGGAATAAATCCCATTACCAAAGCCGGACGTCTTCTTCCCCATTTTGACTTAAGATTATCTGTAAGCGAAGCCATAGGGATATCTATAATTCCATCGATTATCTTGGAAATAAATGCAAATACTGTCCAAACAGCCGGTACTATAAGATCAACTCCTGCAAAAGTCTGATTCTTTATCGCTTCTTCGCCAAATCCACCAATAAGCAGTGCGCTGCAAAGATATGAATTCATCATAAGATTGAGCATATTTACACCCATTCCGGCGAGTGCATAAAGAAGTTTTTTCCATGTTTTATCTAATTTACGCATTATTTAGTCTCCGCATCAAATTTTTCTATAAGTGCTCTTTCTGTCTCAAGGTCATCTGAAATTGGCTTACCCATGTAGTAAGCAGCCATAAGTCCGGGTCCAACATTGATACCGCATGACATATGCACATCCTTAATAATAACTTCCTTTGGATGAATCTCTGCCTCAATAAGCTCCTTGAATTTTTCTGCCTGAGCCATACGATTACTCTGTGCTATAAAAATAGTCTGCTCCTCAGGATTATCGATAGTCTCCTTGATATAAGAAAGAACAACTGAGTATCCTTTCTTGGCTCCTTTAATCTTACCAATAACTGTAGTCATACCATTTTTATCGAATTCTCCAATAGGCTTTATACCTACAAGTGTTCCAAAGAAAGCCTTGGCATTAGTCATACGGCCTTTCTTTGCTACAAATGAAAGATCATCAAGCCATCCACCCTGATGGAAACGGTTCTTGTTGTCCTCAAGCCATTCAACTGTTTCTTCCAATGATTTGCCACTCTCACGCTGAAGTGATGCATGCACAACCATAAGTCCAAAGCCCGGGCCAAAACGACTTGAATCAACAACCTTAACAACAGTTCCGGGATAATTCTTTTCTGCCTGAGTCGCTGCCTGACGGGCAAAATTACAGGTTCCGCTCAAAGCGGTAGAAATAGTTATGCAAAGCACATCACAGCCTTCTTTGGCTGCCTTCTCAAATGCTTCAAGAAACTCGGCAACATTTGATGGTGCTGTCTTGAATCCATCAGGATTCTTCTTAAGTGCAGCATAGAAATCTTCCTGAGTAAATACGTCCCATTTAGGATATGTAAGTACCTCGGTATTATCCGGTAACACAGCATGTCCGGGGATAACTTCAATGTCGTACTGCTTCTGAAGTTCTTCTTCAAGATCACAGTTCGAATCAGCAATAATAACGAATTTTTTCATTTTTCTATCTCCTATTTTTTATTTACCTTTCACATTCAAGAATGAATTTTTTCAGTCTTGACACACCCTCATCTTTGGACCAGATAAGTCCTGCCGTATGCTTTGCTCCTTCAACGAGAAGCATCTCTTTTTTTGAAGCACATGCTTCATAATTTTTAATTCCTTCGGAAACCGGCACTGTCGCATCCTTATTTCCATGAATAAAAAATGCCGGTATATCTGTTTTTGAAAGACTATCCGTGACAGCTGCCTTAATATCCTTTTTAATGTGCATTTTGCCACATAACCTCATTATCGGGATAAGCATTTCCCCCGGCATATGACGCTGTCTTGTTTCCTTAACCATCTGATTATATGGAGAAACAAAAGCACAATCAATTATTATCGCATTAACTCCTTCAAGTCTGTCAGAGGCATATCCTACAGATGATCCTCCCATTGAGATTCCTCCCAAAATAAACTTTGAAGGTAAATATTTCTTTTTTACAAAATCAGTCCAGGCAAGTACATCCTCCTGCTCAAGCAATCCGACTGTTGATCTTCCTTCACTTGGCACATGCCCTCTTGCGTAAGGAATAACAATGTCATACCCCATTTCCAGGAGTACTTTTGCCATTGGGGCCAGGTTCAGAAATGGATTTGTTCGAAATCCATGAAATAATATTGCCGCTTTGTCTGATTTTTCATTTTTTTCTTTTGAATAACAGTAATATCCGTATAGTTTTTTTCCATCAAAAGAGGTTATCTCAATCTGTTCCTTATAAAGACCCTCAAGCTTTTGAACTGCACTTCTATATTCTGTCTCATATCCTTCAAAATATTCTTTTTCCGGATCAACACCTTTGTTTGCTTTATGTCCTTTTCTGCAAAAAACAGCTATATACATGCTTATAGCCGGTGCAACCCAAAAGACTATCAGTATTCCTACAATAATGATTAATACTATATGTATTGTATTCATACTATTTTTCTCCCTTTTTGGCCAGGAATGCTTTCCATCTGTTCATTGCATCTTCCTGAAGAACGCTTCTGTGAATTCCGAAATAACACTCATTCGCAAAGTGTTCACAATTATTATGAACAAGACTGTAACCACCTTCACCTATTCTGGCTCTTGCAAGTTCAACCACTTTTTCCGGGCTGTTCTTCTTTCGCTTTTCGGATTTTTCAGGTGTTCCCACCTCGACTATCTTTCCACAGGAAAAAATATCAATATTCGAAACGCAGACTCTGACTTCCGAATCCGGCAGTTTATACTCCTGTACCGGGGGCAGACCAAACTGAATAATTTCATCTTCACTTACAAATATTCCATAATGCCAAACAGTGCCAAGGTTGATGCGAATCATATCACCCATCCGGCATTCTCCGGGCCACCATTTCATAACCGATACTCCTCATAAATCCAGACTTATTTAAGATTTGTTTCGATATAATCTACTATGTCCTTCATTATCTTAAAATCATTAAATCCAACATTCTCAAACCTTATATCAAAGGTTTCCTCAATTGCAATAACCATATAAAGCATCTTAACTGAAGTCAGACCAAGCTCTGTCGCAAGATCCGTATTTTCATCTGCTTTGGCAATTTCCTCTTTATTCTCTTCATCGGCAAAAAGCAGTATATCACGCAATTTGTCCATTATTTCATTTCTGCTTAACATTTCTTATATCTCACAATCTTCATACTTGGTGAACGTTCAAAGTCACTGTCTCTGACTATTATTCGACTGACTCTCTGATATGGAAGCGCTTCACGATTAACTTTTTTCAGTTCCTCTATAATAAAAGCTTCCTGTTCATCAGAAGGTATATCTTTAAGCTCTGCTTTTCTTGGAACAACCTCAAGTGCAAGAATGTGCTCTCCCGATTCCAGAACATCCTCATAAACCTGTGAATCCTGAATAAACGGAAGTCTGTTAAATGCAGCTTCCAATTCCTGCGGAGAAACATTTTCACCATTTGACAAAACGATAATCTCTTTGCAGCGACCTGTAATATAGAGGAATCCGTCTTCATCAAATCTTACAAGGTCACCTGTTTTGAACCATCCATCCTCGTAAGGATTTTCCGCATCATCGTCTGCATATCCGTTCATCATATTGTCTCCCTTTATCCAAAGTTCACCATCAACAATCTGAAACTTCTGATGCGGATAAGGTATACCAACCGATTCACTCTTTGTCAGTCCTTCAGGATTTCCTGACACCAGATTGGCTGACTCCGTAAGACCGTAACCCGGACATACCCTTATTCCGTATTTGTCATATTCCTTAATAAGATATGGAGCAACTGCTGCAGCACCACATATTATGGTCTTCATATCAGCACCCAGCATATTTTTATTAAACTGCCTTGAAAGGGTAAGTGACATTTCAACAAGTGCTGGAACCGCCACAAGTATTGTCGGCTTAAACACAGCTATATCCCTAAACATATTTTTATTATCACGACAAATAAGCAAATCACTTCCGGTATATAAACTTGTCATAAGATTTCGAATCAGTCCGAATACATGACTTAGGGGAAGTACCAGAATATATCTTTGATTAAATACATCCTTATATCCATAACATCCGTTAACAGTTCCAAGCATAACTGCTCTGTTATTTAATATAGCTGCCTTACTCTTTCCTGTAGTACCGCTTGTGAACATGAGAACACATTCATCCTCAGGATTAACCTCAACAGCCTCTGCTTCTGCTTCATACTCTTCACTTATAAGTACTGTCTGTATTTTTGAAGCTGCAATTGAAGTTTTTTCCTCGCTCTCCTTTGCAAATAAAAGCGCTGCTGCTCCATACTTCATACAGCATCCGAATACACTTCTTTCATCCAGATGAGCAGGTAAAATAATTGCCGCACATCCTGTTGTAACTATTGCAATGAAACCGGCCACAAAAGAATATGAATTTGGAGCCAAAATAGCTATTCTTCTTTTTTCGCCTTTGGTAATATCAAGAATTTTGGCTCTCATCTTTGCAGCAGATTTTTCAATATCCTTATAAGTATAGGAACTGCCATTATCCTCTATAGCAGCAAGATCAGAGTACTCTTTCAGGCAGTTCTGCCACATACTGCTTATCGATGGATACTCAACTATTTTGTTAAAAGTCTCTTCGTCTGTATATTTTTTATATTTATCAGCTGTATTTACCTCAATAATATTCATTTTGCCAATCAAAAACTCCTTTTCATTTTTTTGAAATATTAACTTACTTTTTTCGGTCACTTATCATATATTTATGACAAAGATATCATAATCTGTTTAAGCTGCTCTTCTTTTTCCTGCAACAGCTTCGTCATTTCATTTATTTGTGCAAAGGTTGGCTTATCCCCATACATTTTAACAATATCAATAGGTTCTCCCACCACAACTTTAAGTCTGCTCCAAAAATGTTTTCTCTCCTTCATATACACAGGAATAATTGGATGCCCACCCTTCAGTGCCATCATAATCATTCCGGGTTTGAAGGAATCCATTTCTTTGCCTCCGGTAGAGTTGATATGCCCTTCCGGGAACATTGTTACAAGCTTTCCTTCACTCATTGCATCGGTAATTCTGCGATAGGTATCCATTGTAAAATTGCTTCTGTCTACCGGGATACACTGCACTCCCTTAAAAAACCAGGCCCCCTTACCCTGCATAAATTCTATTCCGCAGACAAAATGATGCCTTCTGTACCATATAACATACTGAAGAAAAATAGGATCCAGAAAACCATTGTGATTTGCTATTATAAGCGCTCCACCTTTTATTTTCTTTTTTGCCGCTTCATTTTCGTAATAGTTTTTAGGTCTTAACCATATAAGTCCCGGAATAGCGGCAGTAACCTTTACAAAATCATAGAACAGATAATTAGTTTTTTTCTTTTTTGTCACATCCTGACTTTTTTTCATTTAAGAATGACTCCAGTTCAATAATCCTATTTCTTAAAACTTCATTGACCTTTTCGATATTCTCTTTATCTGACAAATCGCTGTCTGTTATTTCATATATGTCTATCGGTTTTCCAATAATGACATTTGCATGCTTTTTATTAAAATAAGAACCGTCTGTAACAACAGGAATCACAGGCACTCCGGAAAGTATTGTAAGATATGCCGCACTCGGCTTAAATTCCAATGGCCTTTCTTCATCCGGAAGAGGTATTCTTGCTTCCGGAAATACTCCTACCACTCCACCTTTTTTTATTATATTTTCAGATTTTGTAATAAAGCTGAAATCATGTGCATTTCGGTTTACATAAATCCCGCCGAGCATTCTTAACAGAATTCCCAATCCCTTCTTCTTAAACAGAAGTTCCGCCATTTGAAATCGTAATGTTCTTCCCCAAAAGACAAACAGCCATACCGCATAATCAAAAACCGAAGTATGATTTGAAATGATGATAGCAGGTCCTTTTATCTTACGGCTCTGAACTGACTTATCTTCATAGTAGATTTTGGTTCTGAAGCATATCTTTTGAACCGGCCATCCGGTTATTTTTACAAACCAGTTCCAAAAACTAATCCACATGCCCAATTTCTTCCTCAATAAATTTACTAAGGCTCTCAACAGTACTTAATTCCATGCTCTGACCAACAGGAATGGTAAGATTAAACTCTGAATTCATTTCAGTTATCATACCAAAATAATCAAGACTGCTTCCTCCAAGATCAAGGAAGAAATCGTCCCTGCTTCCAATTTCTTCTACATCCTTTTTGAGTGCAACTGCAAAAATAAGCCTTATATTTCTTGTAATCTCATTTTCGTCTTCGCTGCTCTCTATCTTTGAAAGTTCTATTATACTTAAATTTCCCTCAGCGTAATCTTTTGCGATTCTGCTTCGATTTTTCTTAAATTCATCACCCTTAATAAAGGCATCCCTGATAAATACAGGCTTACCAATAGCGGCCGCCATCCCAGTTTCTTTCAACTTCTCTGAAATCTTATCAGACACCGTCTGAAAACGTTCTTTTGTAACATAACCTTTAAGGCTTACAAGCAGAACAGGTTTATTGTTACTCTTTATCAGACATGTTGGAACATCAAATAATGGTTCGATGAGATTAGGATTCATATTTTCACCATTATTTGAAATAACAAGATCATCCTTACGACCAAGTATCTTATAACCACCCTTATGTGCTTTGACCAGATCATGTGTGTTAAACCATTCCGGTTTATCTATCTTTTTACCGTTTTCAAGAATATACTTTGCTGTACTCTTTCCGCGAACAAGAAGTTCTCCGTTTTCATCTATTTTATATTCGATTGAAGAGAAAGGTTCTCCTATACTGCAGCCGGTAAGATATTGCCTGTTGGCAGTTAATTCTACAGAGGTAATGCCAATCTCTGTCATTCCATATCCGTCTGCAAGACGATATCCAATAGCATTAAAGAATTCTATTGCATCACCGGATATTTCACTTCCACCGGTAATCATGAAACTTATACTGTCACCAAACAGATTCTGTCTGATTTCCTTAAATGCAACCTTTGAAAAAAGCTTTGAAAGAATTCTGCATGAAGACAATGCTCGTGATATCTTCATTCCTTTCAGAAACTTTTTATATGTTTTTTCTCCACGCTCTTTAATCGTTCTTATGGCCTGATCATATACTGTTTCCCAAAAGAGCGGCACGGCAAATATATGAGTCACCTCATGACGTCTTATTGTATTAAGCAGAGTTTCCGGTGCCATATTTTCAAGATGAATGAAGGTCCTTGAAAAGAAACCGAACCATAAATATACGGCTATAAATCCAAACACATGATAGAAAGGTAAAAAAGTAAGCTGTTTAAGACTGTTCTTATAGTGTTTTTTCATCAATGAACACTTTTTAATAATATTAAAACTGTCTGTAATCTGGTAAAACAGTTCTTCAGCAGAATATGCACATACCTTGACGTTAGAAGAGGTTCCTGAAGACATAAACATAATTTCTTCGGCAAAGATATGGTTCTTTGAACCACTATCCTTGATTTTAGCCAAATCATTTTCGTCAAGTATGCTTAATATATCTATACTTTTACTATTATCAAAAACAATTTCGTTTCCCGATGTTATTACTGCATTAACTCCAACCTCAGTAACCACTGATGACAGCATTTCATGCGGCATACGAAGATTCAAAAGCAATGGTCTGTATCCTGCCATAAGTATTGCCCAGAAGACTTCAATCCATTCGAGGCTGTTTTCCATATATAGGCCGACCACACTTCCCTTTTCGACATTTTCCAATGCCTTTTCAATGCTGTCAGCTATAAAGAAGACCTTCTCATATGCTTCTTTATATGTTGTTTTTTCGATTCTGTAGCCTTTACTTCTTTCGTAAATAACATTTTCTTTTTCAGAAAACATGAACTCAAAAAGTGTTGCAAAAGATCTTTCTTTTTCGCTGAGACCTTTAATCTTTTTCTCAACAAATTCATTTATGCTTTTAGCATCACCAATTCCAGAAATGCTCATAAATCCATGCTCCAAGACAAAATAAAATAATATAAAAATATGTGTACTTTTTAGCTCAGTTTTTATTCAAATTCGCAGACACATACAGAAGATATTTTGACACAAAACCACATATTCTGTCAATATCAGAGGGGGGTTCAATGTCCTGTTAAACTCTCTATACAATTGGACATTTCTTTACCATATTTGTGCCATATAGAACTCCCCTTTTTGGTATTTTCAGTGATTTTATTGCCATAACATAAAAAATGTGCCCGTAAGTAAATACGGGCACACCTTTGTAATATAGATAAACAATATATTTTCTTATTCATGGAATATCTTTTTTAGTATCTCATCTTCCACGATGAATCTCTTAGCCTTCATTCGATATTCTTCTTCATGAAGATATGTATGTCTGAAGGGTTTAATGTTTGGAGCATATTCAATAGCATTCAGATAATCGTTGACATCAAGATTAAGTGTAGCAACATAATCAAAAAATCCGGTGTCCGTAAGGAAATTCCTTATTCTTTCAACCCTGTGTTCCTGAACTAGACACATTATATAAGTTGCTATACCAACCTGGATTCCATGCTGCTGCGGTTTTTCAGCCTTTTGATCTATTGCATGGCTTATCAAATGCTCGCTTCCGCTTGTCGGCAGCGAACTTCCTGCAATTTCATTAGCTATACCGCACATGGCAAGTGAATTTAATAACTCTTTCAAAAAAACATCATCTGTAATATCTGTATAGGGTGTTCTTACCAGACTGTTAACTGCTTTTTTTGCTATCATAACAGCTACATCATTAATCTGACTATAGCCCTTTGATGCTTCAAACTGCCAGTCATAAATAGCTGTAATTTTGCAAATCATATCTCCGATTCCGGAATATAAAAATCCCCTTGGCGCACTCTTTATGGCATCAATATCAGCAACTATTCCAAAGGCCATTTTTGCAGGAACCGACTGCCTTTTTCCTCTGATAAGCAATGAAGCTGTTGCGCTCGAAAAACCATCATTGGATGTAGCAGTAGGTGCACTGATATACGGAATCTTTTTAAGAAATCCGGTATATTTTGCTGCATCAATAACTTTACCGCCGCCTATACCTATAACTACCTGCGTCTGATTTGGTAAATTAAATGCAATATCTGTGATATCCTCAATATTGACTGTATCCAACTCCATATAACTTAATACTTCTATGGAATTTTCTTCGAGCGAACTTAAAACCTTCATTCCGAACAAATCAATAAGTCCGTTTCCAAAAAACACAACGGCTTTATTTAAATTGTTACTTTTAAGAAAGGAGCCTATTTCACTTAAGGCTCCTTTTTCGATTTTAAGTAACGCGGGGATTGAAATAGATGTATTCATTCTTCTTCTCCACTTACTTGATTTTAGTTTTTAATATTAATTTGCAGCTGATATTACAATATCGCTTTTACAATATTTATTCAGCTATTATTCTTCAACCTGATTTTTTGATGCATAATAATCTTCAAAAAGCTTGTTGGCTGCTTCCAATGTCTTCTTGGAAATCTCAGGAAGTTCTCCGCCCCATGCTTCTTCTGCCTGCTTATAGCCCTTTTCAAGAGCCTTCTGCATTTCCTTCATCTTATCTACATCATCACCTGCAAGAGCTGATGCAAAATCAAACAGTCTCTGCGAAGTCTGCTTAACTCCCCAGTATCCATCTTCTGCAACATCCTTCTTAGCCTGTTCGATATCTTCAATACTTACGTTCTTAAGATTTTCAGGACTGAAAAGCTGTGAAAGATTAGACACGCCGGCCTGTCCCTGAAACATTTTCTGAACAAGACTTGATAACTGACTTCTTCTGTCAATTTCGTCCTGCTTAAGCTGCTGAACAAGTGCTGCTCTGTCTTCAGCGCTCATCTTATTAATGGTGTATGTACCCTTCTTTTCAGGCTCTGAACTCTTTTCATATACAACACCTGAATTTTCAACTGCCTTTTTTTCATCAACAGGTTTTGTTTCTTTGTCATTCTTTGCTGCTGCACCTGTCTGATAGCCTGTGTAGGTACTTGATACATTGCTTACATTCATTTCACTCATAAATATCCTCCTTACTGATTCCTAAACGAAATCGGATATTCAAAATGGTCTCATCCTTGAGAAAATTTGAAATCCTTTTCACCTATTTTAAAACGAACTTAACCGTTTCATTACTATTATCGACATATCCATTATATATCTTTATAGTAAAAAAGCAAAATTATGAAAAAATATTGAATATCCCTAATAGTTCGTTAATTCTATTCCCACCTTATTAGGTTTTTTTCTTTCTTGACCCCTTGGATTTGTTGTCTTTTTCGTATTTGGTCTTATTGGCTGTTTTTACTATATTCTTTCCTAATGGCTTACTCACTGCTTTACCGTTTGTCTTTGCAGATAGCTTTTTAACCGTTTTGCTCGATCCTTTTGAAGCCGACTCCACTTTTCTTGGCGGAATAAGGCATTTTGATTTATCAAATCCTATCAAATCCTTACGATTACATTTAAGGAGTGCTTCCTTAACCAACTCATAATTTTCCGGCTTCTTATATTGAATCAACGCTCTCTGCATTGCTTTTTCATGAGGACTTCTTGTAACATCAACTTTCTCCATAGTTCTAGGATCAAGGCCTGTGTAATACATGCAGGTAGAAATAGTAGATGGTGTCGGATAGAAATCCTGAACCTGTTCAGGCATATATCCCATATCCCTAACACTTTCAGCAAGTGCAATTGCATCTTCAAGTGTAGAACCCGGATGTGATGAGATTAAATACGGAACTATAAACTGATTAAGTTTGCAGCTCTTATTTATATTCTCGAATTCTTTAACAAATCTATTGTAAACTTCTGCTCTTGGTTTTCCCATAAGGTCAAGTACATGGTCAGTTACGTGTTCAGGCGCAACTCTTAACTGTCCACTCACATGATACTTGCATAGTTCTTTAAGAAATGTTTTATCTTTATCAGCAAGAACGTAATCATATCGTATACCGGAGCGGATAAATACTTTCTTAACCCCCGGCAGTTCTCTAAGCTTACGTAATAGCCTGATGTAGCCTGTATGGTCTACTTTCATATTCTTACAGGGTGACGGATACAGACACTGCTTATTCTGACAGGCACCCTTTTCAAGCTGTTTGTCGCAGGCCGGTCTGAAGAAGTTTGCCGTTGGTCCGCCGACATCATGAATATATCCCTTAAACTCCGGATCAAGAGTCATCTTCTTTGCCTCTTCAATTAATGATTCCTGACTTCTTGTCTGAACAATTCTTCCCTGATGAAAAGTAAGTGCACAGAAACTGCATCCACCAAAACATCCTCTGTTGCTTGTGAGTGAAAACTTTATTTCTTTGATTGCCGGAATCCCTCCCAAGGCATCATATGACGGATGGTAAGCATTCATATACGGAAGTTCATAAACTTCATCCATTTCCTTTGTGGTTAGAGGTCTTGAAGGTGGATTCTGTACTATATATCTTTTTTCACCATATTTTTCTATTAATGGTTTAGCCGTTGCAAAATCTGTATTTTTATACTGAATTCCAAAGCTTTGTGCATATTTTCTCTTATCTTCCTTGATTTCATCAAATGTAGGAAGTTCTATCCCTCCGAGAGTTTCCTTTACAAAATTTATATCTTTAGCCTTATATACGGTTCCCGGAACATAGGTGATATCTTCAACCGATATATTTGCTGCAAGAGCATCTGCACAGGCAACAATGGACAATTCTCCCATACCGTACATAAGAATATCTGCACCCGAGTCTAAAAGAATACTTCTTTTAACCTTGTCAGACCAGTAATCATAGTGACCGAATCTTCTTAAACTGGCTTCAATACCACCTATCAAAATTGGCTTATTTTTATAGGTTCTTTTGATAAGATTGCAGTAAACAATAGTTGCATAATCAGGTCTCTTCCCTGCAATCCCACCCGGAGTATACGCATCTTCATGACGTGGCTTTTTATTTACCGTATAGTGATTGACCATAGAGTCCATATTTCCGGCTGAAACAAGAAATCCTAGTCTTGGTTCTCCAAAAACAGTGACACTCTTGTCATCTTTCCAATCTGGTTGTGAAATAATGGCAACCTTATAGCCATGCGATTCCAAAATTCTGCTTATTATCGCAGGACCAAAAGTTGACTGATCCACATAAGCATCCCCTATAACGTAAACGAAGTCGGGAGAATCCCAACCTCGTTTATGCATATCTTCAATTGTTATTGGTAAAAAATCCTTCATATGTAATATCTGTTACCTTTTTAATGAAGTACAAACTTAAATTCTACTCTTCTCGAAGCAGCCATATCAACTTTTCCATCCGCATCATATACGGGATAGTCATAGGAACATCCTTTAGCCTTCATCTTGTCCTTAACCTGTGGATTAATGCTGATACAGTATTCCATTACTTTATTTGCTCTTCTTTCGGAAAGATTCATGTTGTAATCATAACCTCCCGATGTATCAGTATGGCCTTCAACAACTATTGTTGATACATTGTTAGCATACTTATCCGCAAGAACTACCTTGGCATAATCATTAAAGAACTCGTCAAGATATTGTTTTCCTTCCTCTGACAATTCGTCGCTGTCTACGGCAAATAAAATGCTGGCATCCATTGAAACCTTACCTGTTGCTTCATTTACTTCAACGTTTAATCCCGAAGTTCCGAATTCTTCCTGTAAATCGTCTTTAATAGATGTCTGAGTACCTATAATTTCCGCTGTCTTGTCTTCATCCAGGGACTCCATTTTTTCCTCTTCTATCATACCCTGAAGCTGTTTTGCCTTATATGTATCAAGATCATCCTGGTAAATATAATATCTTCCGTTTTCTACAATAATGCAGCCTCTCAGATCATTATCTATGACATGAGTATTTAATTCTCCGGGTTCGTCCACAACTACTTTATTTCCGTCAATTTTCTTACGAACCTGTGTCCACTTTATGTTTATATCTCCATCCTGAAATTTAACAACCTGAGGATCCACTACATATCCGCCGTCTGTAAGATATAAATATACATGAGGATCTTCATCCGGCTTTGAATAACGAAGCCAGAACACTGCTAAACTTGCAATATTTTTGTAAATCTGATTAGGTCCTGATGCGTAGCCGCCTTCTATAACGAGGTTACGTCCATTTAATTCGGTATCCTTTCTGTTCAGGTCGGAATCAAGTTTTCTTGAAACACCGTCTTTTGTTAGTAAAACACCTTTTTCATCTGCAGTAATATCGATTTCAATTATCTGACCATCATTAGGATTAAATGTCGGTTCATCTCCCTTAAAAATATATAGTTTTCCATTATTCACATAATAAAAGGCTTCATATCTGTTTCCGCTTTTTCCGTCCTCTGTGGCAAATGAAAAGCTGGCCTTATGTATATTTTTATACAGGTTATATAAATATATGGCTTTTTCATCACCATAAGCTTCATTCAGCGCTGCTCTGAATTCGCCGTCCTTGGAATCGGGTATGCTGTATGCCAGTTCACTGTGTTCAATGCTGATTGGCACTACAGAAAAATCCTTTCCTTCAACATTTGCATATTTCATCCCTTCCTTAAATGCCTCAATATCAGCTCGATATTTTGTTAATTCCATTCCGGCATTTTCACTCATGGTATAAATTTCATATTGAAAATTTCCCATTAACAATGCATCAAAGGCTTCACCCACCTCGTGCACTGTGAGCGAACTGTCGACTATAGGTATTTCGACAAACCTGTTTACATCTATCTGATTAATCTTAAATGCTGCAAGGCCTGTTGCCGCTTCTTCAGTTGCTGTTTCTGCAGTCTCTGTCTGCGCTGAATCTTCATCTGAACCACATCCGGTCAGTATTAGTCCAACCGACATAACCAATGCGAGAATCTGGGTTAAAAACCTGTTTCTTTTCATTTTTCACTCCTCATATTCCATTCAAATATACGTGCCACATTTCAGTCGGGATGCATGCTCATAAAACTCACATCGGCATACATATTTCCAACATGGTTATATACTATTACAAAATCACACACAATGTCTATTAAAAAGTCATGAAACGCTGTTTCTTCTTAATGTAGAATTACCTTTTTATATTGCATTGAATTGCCTTTTTGGATATAATTTTAAATGTTAGCGAATTTGTGCAAAATGCATTTTGCAATTAATTCATATTCTTATCTAGAAGGAGAAAAATGTATGAAGTTTGGTTACTTTGATGACGCCAAAAGAGAATATGTCATCACAACTCCAAGAACTCCCTACCCATGGATTAACTACCTTGGAACTCAGGGATTCTTCTCATTAATTTCGAACACAGCAGGTGGTTATTCTTTCTATAAGGATGCACGTCTGCGTCGTATCACCAGATATCGTTATAACAACGTTCCTATCGATATGGGTGGTCGCTATTTTTATATCAATGATAACGGAACAATCTGGAATCCCGGATGGTCTCCTGTTAAGACAGAACTTGATGCTTATGAGTGTCGTCACGGAATGGGCTACACAGTAATCACAGGTAAGAAAAATGATCTTAAGGCAGAGGTAACATTCTTCGTACCTCAGGACTATGATGGTGAAGTTCAGCAGGTTGTTCTTACTAATGAAGGCAATGCAGCAAAAGATTTCTCACTTTTCTCATTCGCAGAATGGTGTCTCTGGGATGCGCAGGATGACAGCAACAACTTCCAGCGTAACTTCTCTACAGGACGTGTAGAAATCTGTGGTTCTACTCTCTTCCATAAAACAGAATACAGAGATCGTCGTAATCATTACGCTTTCTATTCAGTAAATGATACTATCGATGGTTATGATACAGACAGAGATTCATTCATCGGTCTTTACAATGGATTTGGTGATCCTCAGGCAGTAGTTGCCAATAAGGCTAACAACTCATTTGCTGATGGATGGGCTCCTATAGCTTCACACTACAAGAAGATTACTCTTGCTCCGGGCGAGACAAAGACTCTTGTATTTGTACTTGGTTATGTTGAAATGCCTGTAGCTGAGAAGTTCGAAGCAGATGGCAAGACAATTAATAAAGTTAAAGCAAATGCAATGATCGAGAAGTTCAATTCTCCAGAGAAGTTTGCTGCCGGAATGGCAGAACTTAAGGCATACTGGGATAAGCTTCTTGGTATCTTAAATGTTGATACTCCTGATGATAAGGTTAACCGTATGGTTAATATCTGGAATCAGTATCAGTGTATGGTTACATTTAACCTTTCACGTTCTGCTTCTTACTTCGAATCAGGTATCGGTCGTGGAATGGGATTCAGAGATTCCAACCAGGACGTTCTTGGTTTCGTTCATCAGATTCCTGACAGAGCTAAGGAAAGAATTATTGATATAGCTTCTACTCAGTTCCCTGATGGTGGATGTTATCACCAGTATTCACCTCTCACCAAGAAAGGTAATGCAGATATCGGTGGTGACTTCTCAGACGATCCTTTGTGGTTAATCCTTTCTGTTTCTGCATATATTAAAGAAACAGGTGACTGGTCTATTCTTGATGAGATGGTACCTTATGACAACGATATGTCAATTGCTCAGACAATGCTTGAGCACTTAAAGGTAAGCTTCTATCACATCGTTAATAACCTTGGACCTCATGGTCTTCCTCTTGCAATGAGAGCTGACTGGAATGACTGTATTAACCTTTCATGCTTCTCAGATACACCCGGTGAAAGCTTCCAGACTTATACAAATCCTAAGTTTGCTGCTGAAGGTGGTTATTCTAAGGTTGCAGAATCTGTTATGGTTGCTACACTCTTCACTTACACAGGTCCTAACTATGTTTCTATTCTTAAGCATATCGGTAAGGACGATGAAGCTGCTGCAGCTCAGAAGGCTGTAGATGACATGAAGAAAGCAATTATGGAATCTGCATGGGATGGCGACTGGTTCTTAAGAGCATATGATGCAAATGGTAAGAAGATGGGTTCTAAGGAATGTGAAGAAGGTCAGATTTTCATTGAGCCTCAGGGATTTGCTATTATGTCAGATATCGATGAAGAAGCTACAAACAAGACTCTTGCAGCTATTGATGAAAGACTTAATACTCAGTATGGTCTTGTTCTTAACAATCCTGCTTTCACTAAGTACTATATCGAATACGGTGAAATTTCTACATATCCCGGTGGATACAAAGAAAATGCCGGTATCTTCACTCATAACAACGCATGGATTATCTGTGCTGCTGCTTATGCAGGAAAGGGTGATCAGGCATTTAAGTATTATTCAGAAATCGCTCCTGCATTCACAGAAGAAACTTCTGATATCCACAAGACAGAACCTTACGTATATGGCCAGATGATTGGTGGTAAGGATGCCGGTTCTGATATCGGTCAGACAGGTAAGAACTTTGGTCAGGGTAAGAACTCATGGCTTACAGGAACAGCTGCATGGAACATGGTAGCCATTTCACAGTACATTCTTGGTATTGCTGCTGACTTTGATGGACTTAAGATTGATCCTTCAATCCCTTCTTCTTGGGACGGTATGAAAGCAACTAGAGAATTCCGTGGTGCTACTTATGACATCAACGTTACAAATCCTAACCACATCAATAAGGGAATCAAATCTGTAACCGTTGACGGAAATGCAATTGAAGGAAATATCCTTCCTGTATTCGGCGATGGAAAGACACATAAGGTTGAAGTTGTAATGGGTTAATCCGTACTCAAACTTAAATACATAATAAAATATGGGGTTGTACATATACTATTTAATGTATGTACAACCCCATTTATATTCTAATCTTCTGTCATAATGATTTTTTCCTTCGGAATGTATTTAATCAGCATTTCTTCAAGATCTTTAGGAAATACAGGCTTTGAAAGA
Organism: Lachnospiraceae bacterium; assembly: GCA_024403415.1. Taxonomy (GTDB): domain Bacteria; phylum Bacillota; class Clostridia; order Lachnospirales; family Lachnospiraceae; genus JAILLW01. The sequence continues at coordinate 8,432 of JAKSRY010000019.1, read as the reverse complement.
TAATCATTAAACCCGCTGTCAATGTACTGCTCTTTAGCACCAAGAATCGCATTTGCAGTGAGCATTATAACAGGTGTGTCCTGATTACAATGCGTACTGTCTTCTTTCAGTTTCTTCATAGTTTCGATTCCATCCATCTCAGGCATCATATGATCCAGGAAAATAACATCAAATTTATTATTTTTGATTACTTCCAGGCATTGTGCCCCTGATATAGCCATCGATATTTTCATCTCGGTATTTTTGAGTAATCCGGAAAATACCATAAGATTTACTTTAACATCGTCAACAACAAGAATCTTTGCTGTTGGAGCCTTAAACATTGTCCGATATTTTTCTTTGGGTTCAGAAATATCTGTATCTTTGTACTCACCAATTGGAGTCTGCTGTATCACTATCTGTGGAATCACAACCTTAAACTCGGAACCTTCCCCATAGGTACTTTTAACTTCAATTGATCCATCCATCATATCAACAAGTGATTTAGTGATTGATAATCCAAGTCCTGTTCCTTCTCGCTTACGATTCTTTTCAAGATCAACTCGCTTAAAGGACTCAAACAGTGCATCTATATCTTTTTCCTTAATACCCACTCCTGTATCCTTGACAGAAACGATTAGATTAATATCTTCATTAACAGCCTCAAAATCTATTGTAAAATCAATCCTGCCTTTTTCTGTGTATTTTACAGCATTATTCAACAGGTTAATGAGTACCTGTCTGATTCTCACCTCATCTCCATTAAGCACATTGGGAATATCAGGATTAACTTCTACATTAAAGGTAAGTCCTTTCTCCTCGCATCTTACCTTAATGATATTGCTTACTGTTTTAATAAGCTTCGACAGTTCGTAATCTACCGGTATAAGCTCCATTTTTCCGGCTTCAATCTTAGAAAAGTCCAAAATATCATTAATCAGGGATAATAATGTTTGTCCGGCATCCTTGATATTTTCAGAGTATGTCAGTATCTGCTTGTCTTCACTTTCACGACTTATAAGCTCATTCATTCCAAGAACAGCATTTATAGGAGTTCTTATTTCGTGCGACATATTCGCAAGGAACTCAGATTTAGCAGAATCTGCTGCCTCTGCTCTTTCGACGGCAACCTTAAGATTCTCCTCAGACTGCCTAAGTTTAGTGAGTGTTTTCTCTAATTTAATATAGTCAGGAGTCTCTAACCCAAACATTCCTATAAATGCTGCAACACTCAGTGCAAAATAAAGGACGAAAACACTTCCCGGTATAATAAACTGAATTATGGAACCAAGTACTGATATTGAAAAAAAGCCGATAACCGAATAAAACTGACGCTTATTAAACTGCTTTCTGTTACGTGTAAGTCGAACAAGTGCAAACACCTGGAAGTACAATCCAAGAGCATATGGAAGATTGTACAATATTCCATGCTGATAATCGTTATTCTCATCAAAATAGAAAATCAGATGAGTCAAAAAGCTTGTAGCACAGATGATGGCGAATATTACCAGTATCCCCAGATTGATATTATCAAATATATTTTTTCTTCCCTTTTCAGGATCAATAACAAATCTGATATATATAACGAAAAGCGCCAGACACAATGCTTCAAAAATGAAAAAAGCAGCATTTAGACAATAGTTAATACCAACCGGGACATGTGCTCTATATGTAATGGTATATGCAGTCACAACATCTAGTAAGTTTGTTGCAAAAAGACAAATAATTACATTCCTCAGCTTCTTAACTGTATTAAGTTCCCTGTTATACTGCACTCTCATTGAAACAAGAAGAACAATATATATAATAAAAGCTGCTATTGAAAAATGAATATCATATTTCATAAAAATCCTCATTTCGCCGTCTTTCAACAGCTCTGATAATAACAAAAAGGCATGTTCTCGTTCTACAAATTTTAACATAACTTATAACATCTAAACAATATTTTAGCTTCATAAACAGCCATAAAATATGGTATAGTGTTAAAGATAAATTAACTATATTCTAAAATAGATAAACGGAGAATTACCATGTACGATTATATACTTTTTGATTTGGATGGAACCATTTCTGACTCAAGTCTCGGAATAACAAAAGGAATTCAGATTGCCCTTCGTTCTTTGGGAATTGAAGAACCTTTAGACAATTTACGTAAATTCATAGGACCTCCCCTCACATATTCATTCAGCAAATTCTATGATTTTGATGAGGAGCAGACAGATAAAGCAATTAAAGCTTACAGGGATTACTATTCAAAAACAGGCTTGTTTGAAAATACAGCCTACGAAGGAATTGATGCCTTACTCAGAAAGGTTAAGGAAAGCGGACGAAAAATTGCCGTAGCAACCTCAAAGCCTGCTGTTTTTTCTCGTCAGATTCTTGATAAATTCGGATTGTTGGACTATTTCGATATTGTTTCCGGCGCTACCCTTGAAGGCGATGGTGAGAAACCACGTGCCAGTAAAACCGAAGTTGTCGAATATGCACTTTTGCAATTCGGTAATCCTGATAAATCGAAGGTTGTTCTCGTTGGTGATACTAAATTTGATGCAGAAGGAGCTGCTGCGGTCGGCATTGACTGTATCGGTGTTCTGTATGGTTTTGGAACCAGAGAAACTCTCGAAGCTGCCGGTGTAAAGCACATTGCTCCAACCATTGAAGATATCTTCCAGTATCTCTGATTCGGGGACGCTTCTTTTGTAATGAGGATTGTCCCTTTGTCATCTTCTCTATTTATAGGATACTCTTCTGTAATACCGCGTATTAAAAAACATCGCCTAGATTACTTATAATATCTTCTATACGTTAGTCATATGCTCCCTTATAGATATATATAAATAATCCAGGCGATTTTCATTTTTCTTTATATTTATTATTTCGTTTGGAATGATGCTTCCAGTTTTCTAAGCAATATCACTAAAGGATATATAAGCATTCCGCAGAAAAAATTACTTATTCCGTGTATTGCATCCCATGGGAGTCCTGCGATTATCCATGCAATCATCCCCTTAAAGTTAAGGCCAAACAGTATTGCCTGCGCCGGTGCATAAAGAGTTCCAAATAAGAACCCGTGAGATGCACATACCAACATATACACTATTGGTCGGGCCTTTGCAGGAATGTTTTTGGGCAACAGCATCGTTATCCCCCACAGAACTGTCCATATATAAAGATATGGTATCCACCAAGTGGCGAAACCTGCAAATATTCCATTTAATAATACATATGTGTAAATCGGATACAGGGCTTTCTTCCTATATACCAAAGTAAATGTCATGGTAAACATACCAAGCAGATGCACATTAGGAGCAAACTCCATAATGACCTTTGATACATACATAATTGAACCGAGCATCGCAAATATTACAACTTCTCTTACAGAAAGCTTCATTCACCTTTTCCTGTAACTAACATCGCACTGCAACTAATTCAGGTAACTTATTTTTCAACCTTGAAAGAATAAGTACTTCCGGCAACAACTTCTGTTGAATCAACACCTGTCATTGCATATTCACCATCAACATAGAATGCCCAGTATGTCTGATCAACATCAAAATCAGCTGTAATTCCATTTACTTTCTTAACATAAAGTCCATATTCACTATCTTCGCCTTCAATAAGGTTAACATCAAGTAAAGCTTCTCCTACAGTTGCCTTGTCTGTATTTACTGTAAATAAAGTAGTATTTCCTTCAGCATCAACAACTTCAAATGCAAACTGTACAGCACCTTCGCCAACTACTGTAGCTTCAGCGTCTGAACCCTTTACGTCTTTTACTACTTCTTCTACTGCTTCAGTAACTTCTTCCTTTACTTCTTCTTTTACTTCTGCAGCAGCTTCTTTAACTTCCTCAACTGCATCCTTAACCTCTTCGACTGCCTGTGCAACTTCTTCCTTTACTTCATTTTTGCTGCAGGCTACAAGTGCAAAAGACATTGCTAATGCCATTAATACACTCATAATAGTTGTTAACTGCTTTTTGATTGATTTTTTCATAATAAATCTCCTCTTCTAATATAAAATGTATAATTGCATATATCATGGTTCAGAATAAAAAACTCCATTTGAAATCAAATGGAGTAAAAGAGTGCACAAAATCAAACAGAATAACTTATTCTGTTCAAGCAGTACGACCAATTCCTCGTGATCCGGATATTTATCCTGTACCAATAATTGGCAGGTCTCCTGGCTGAAAGATCATCACACAGATATCACCTTCCCAATACCAATGTATCAGTGGCTTAAAATTAATTGACATCTGCACTCCCTAATCACAGTGACGAGATCGTACAGGATTTGCACCTGTTTCCCTTTTAACCATCTTAATTATCAATAATTAATCCGGCACCAATTACCTTTCCATATTCAATTACAGTGTGTTATGCTATCACAAATCTTTTTACAATGCAAGTATCTACCTTGGGGGCATTATCTACAATATCTTATTCGACAGTTTCCTTCATCATCAAACTCTTCGATTTCATAAAGAAGTACACCATCCTTATATATTTCATCTTTCTCAACCTCCCTCAGATATTATATAGCAAAACGGACACCCCTTGTGACAAAAGAAGCGTCCCTAAAGTATAGTTCCGCCGCCCAGAACAACATCACCATCATATAAGACCGCTGCCTGTCCCTTTGTTATAGCGCGCGGCGGAAATCTAAACTCTATTCGAACTTTGTTATCGTTTAATGGAATAACTCTTGCCGGCTGTTCTTTTTGGCGATACCGAACCTTTACCCTGCATTCAATTTCTCCTTTTGGCACTTCACTGCTAATCCAGTTAAAATCACCTGCTTCGAATGTAGTAGAAAAGAGAGCTTTATCATTACCAAGGATGACAACATTTTCATCAGGTCTTATATCAACCACATATAAAGGTTCCTTATAAGCAATTCCAAGCCCCTTTCTTTGACCTATTGTATAATTAATAATTCCCTTGTGTTCTCCAAGCACATTTCCTTCCAAATCAATAAATTTTCCATGCCTGTAGTCTTTACCTGTATGTCTTTTAATGAATGTTGCATAATCTCCGTCCGGAACGAAACATATATCCTGACTATCCGGTTTATTGGCATTAATAAATGAATTCGCTTCAGCTATCTCACGAACCTCGGTTTTCCTAAGATTTCCTATTGGAAAAAGAGTATGCTTCAATTGTTCCTGAGTCATTGAATACAATACATAACTTTGATCTTTGGTATCATCCAGTCCTTTTTTTAGTATATATTTATCACCCGACTGCTCTATTCTTGCATAATGACCGGTAACTACATAGTCACAGCCCAGCTCTTTTGCTTTATAAAATAATTTGTCAAATTTCATAAAGCGATTGCAATCTATACACGGGTTTGGAGTCCTTCCATTCTCATATGCGTCCACGAATCTTCTGACAACACATTCGCTGAAACCATCCTTAAAATTAAGGACATAATATGGCATCCCGTTCGCTGCTGCCACATTCCTTGCATCTTCGACATCATCAAGACTACAGCAGGTATGTCCTTTGCTTATTCCAACATCTTCATTATCATATAGTTTCATCGTGCATCCAATGCACTCATATCCTGCATCTTTCATAAGCTTTGCGGCAATTGAAGAATCAACCCCGCCACTCATTGCAATTAAGGCCTTCTTTGACATACTCTCTCCTTTGGGGACGCTTCTTTTGTCACGAGGAGTGTCCCTTTGTCACACAATTATCTATCTTTGTCATATTCATCTAAAAAATGATGTCTTACTCCATCTTCCTTATATGCTATTACAGTACTTAAATTTACATTTTCCACACTCTTAAAAATATTCCCTTCAACATATGGATTAACCTTTTTAAGTTCTGCAATAAGCTTCTTTATTTCAAGGCGCTTCGAATTACTGGTTCCATCATCCCGACAGCTCGAACATGTGTCAGTGAAATGACATGCACATTGCAAAAAATGCAAATCATTGTAATCATGCCACTGTTTAATATCATCTTCCCGAATCAGATACAATGGTCTGATAAGCTCCATCCCTTCAAAATTGGTACTATGAAGTTTAGGCATCATTGTCTGTACCTGAGCCCCGTACAACATCCCCATCAGTATGGTTTCTATTACATCATCGTAGTGATGTCCCAGTGCAATTTTGTTGCAGCCGAGTTCTTTTGCTTTCTTATAAAGATGCCCTCTTCTCATTCTTGCACAAAGATAACAGGGAGATTTTTCTATCGTATCCACTGCGTCAAAAATATCTGATTCGAAAATTGTAATCGGTATATTCATAAGTTGGGCGTTTTGCTCTATCACCCTCCTGTTTTCCGGACTGTACCCAGGATCCATAACAAGAAATGTAAGTTCAAATTCGAATTTATTATGTTTCTTCAATTCCTGAAACAATTTGGCCATAAGCATTGAATCTTTACCACCAGATATACATACCGCAATATGGTCATGTTCCTTTACCAACTCATATTCATTTATTGCCTTGGCAAATCTTGAAAACAAGACCTTATAAAATTTCTTTCTGATACTCAGCTCAATCTGTTCTGCTTTTTCCTTGTCATTCTTAGCATCCTCTATCATTACTTTAGAAAGATACTTATAGTATCCACCCTGTAACGAGTATGCTTCCAAACCTTCGTCTCTAAGCTTCTCTGCCCAATCTCTGCTCACCACACCACGCATGCAGTAAAGAACAAGCTTCTTCACCTTGGGTAAGTCAGCATTTCCATCCTCGATATCTTTTACTGAAATCCATATCGAATTTGGAATTCCACCATACATTGCGGTTTCTTTATCTCTTACATCTATCCACACATATTCAGATTTATCCCATTTGCATACCTGCTCATATGTTACATCAATATCTATCATTTCATTTATACCTTTTATTACAAATATATCATTTATCCCAAAAACCACACGTATGACAAAAGGGCGCTCCTCGTGACAAAAGAAGCGTCCCCAAATTATAGATTAACCGCTGTTAGTGCCTGATCAAGATCAGCGATAATATCTTTGACTTCTTCCAATCCTACACTAAAGCGAATGAAACCATTCCTAAACGGCTTCGGATACAGGTTAATTCTTTCATCATAACTTGGCTGTGGAAAAATAAGGCTTTCATCATGACCTAATGATACCGCAAACGTAATAACCTTTAACTTCGCACAGAATTGTTCCACTGTCTTATCATCAGTATTAAGTCCAAATGAGATAACACCGCCATAACCATTTTTCATCTGTTTCTTAGCAAGTTCATATCCGGAATTACTCTCAAGTCCGGGATATGAAACGAATGTTACATTCTTTCTCTGTTCAAGCCATTTTGCAACCTCTAACGATGATTCATTGATTCGCTGCATTCTAAGCGGAAATGTAACAGAACCTCTAAAAATCTGCCATGCGTTAAATGGACTTATAACAGAACCAACATTCACCTGCGCTTCATATCTTATACGGTCCATCTCTTCCAAATTGTTCGAAATAATGGCACCTCCCTGAGCATCACCATGACCATTAATAAATTTGGTTAATGCATCTACTACAAAGTCAGCGCCAAGTTCTAACGGAAGTTGATTATATGGCGATGCAAATGTATTATCAACTGACAAAATAGTTCCGTTCTCGTGAGCAATTTTAGCAATAGCCTCTATATCAGTAACTCCCACAGTCGGATTATCGGGTGTTTCAATATGCACAAGCCTTGTGCCCGGAGTAATGGCCTTACGTACTGCATCAAGATCTGTCATATCCACCATCACAGTTTCAACTCCAAACTTATTATTAAATAATTCATGAAACATTCTGTATACAGCCATATAGCTGACATTTGGATATACAACACGATCCCCGGTCTTTAACAGTGTCCAAAAAAGTGCATGCAATGCTGCAACTCCACTCGCCAAAACTATTGCATCGTCTGCGCCATACAAAGCTGCTATCTTCTCCTCTAACCAGTGTTGATTTGCATTTCCATTTCGCGCATACATTAACAAGTCTGTCGAAGAATAATTCACCTTAGATAAATCATCAGGCAATTTATAGCTGTTGGCCATGTGAAGCGGACGCCTGACAGCACCTGTCTCAGCATCATAATCTGTTCCTGTATGGATAGCCTGTGTCATTATGTCGTAATCTTTAAATTTATTTTCTTTCTTAGCCATTTTAACCTCCGTGTAAACTTTCATTCATGTACAAATATATATTATAGCACTTATTCCTACTCTCCTACTATTCAAATAGGTATTATTTGCAAAAAATATACTTCTTCCCTATTTAAGCTTTTTGATATAGCAAAAGGGCGCTCCTCGTAACAAAAGAAGCGTCCCTAAATTTATATTTTTTTAATTAAAAATCTGTTCATAGTACCATGCGAAACCGATGATGGTCTGTCAATTTGCTGGTAGCCGTATTTATAATACATTTTAAGTGCCACGTCCAGATTTGTATGAGTTTCGATATATGCT
>JAKSRY010000018.1 GCA_024403415.1 Lachnospiraceae bacterium | reverse complement strand
CGGTGGTGTGAGAGGTCGAAATTTCTCTTTATAGAGAAATTTCTCCTACTCGATTATGCGTTTTATATTACCTTGATATACTACGCAAATATGCGTAGCATGAAGATGAGAGTTGGAGGTATCATTGTTAATGATAACCTGGTAGACATGAGCAGAATATATCCTACTAAACAAAAAACAGTGAAATCGGTATTGGATATACTTCGAGGAGACAAGAGGATAGCTTCTGTGATGTTAATGCACTTCTGACGAAATCTAGTCTGCACACAATTGAGATTGAAACAATATTTTGTGGTTGGATATTTAATCGAAAGAAATATTGTATATTTTTATCAATATAATGTATTGTGCAATATGCCGACACGAAAATTGCATAGAGAAATAATTGTTGAATAATGACAGCTTATGTGATTATGATTGAACCAACACATAAGCTGTTTTGCTTTTAGTACATGGGACAGGGAAATCATCCCTAACCATTCTTATAATCACTTCTATGATTCTAAAATTCTAAAGAAATCCAGCTTGAAATAATTGTTTTAAGCAGGAGAATTTAAGAATTTAATAATAGATATCTCCTGCAGACAGGAGGTATATGTTAAGAAGAAAATTAAGCGAGTTGAATGTTATCGATGATTTCATGATGAATGAACTTGCAACCAATGAGGAATTAAAGGAACCCTGTTTCCGAAGAATCCTTTCGGTGCTGCTTAATAGGGATATTGGTGAAATCAATGTTAAGGCACAGAGCATCATACAAGGACTGGATACGGATTTAAGAGGGGTAAGGCTTGATGTTGAGATAATAGAAACGACAAGGAATGGTATTAGTATTAAGTCTGAGGATGATACTGTCATTCAGGGTGAAAAAAACATTACTGGTAGTCAGATTGCAAATATCTATGATCTTGAACCACATTTGAGAAAAGATGTGAATTTTCCCAAGCATAACAGATACTATCAGGCAAAGATAGACAGCCGGTATGTCAAGAAAGGTCTGGATGATTTTGAAGGCATGCATAATCTGTATGTAATAACAATAACTAATTTCGATATATTTGGAGATGGATTGTTTGAATATACAGTATGTAACAAAATATTAGAAAATCCAGACAGAGAATATAAGGACGGACTGATATTTAAGTATTTCAATACCAGAGGAAAAACTGGTGGAAGCGAGGCAGTTAAAAATATGCTTCGTTTCATAGAGAAAAGTACTTCAGAAAATGTAGTGGATGAAGCGACGAAAGAAATATCGGAATATGTAAATAGGGTGAAAAAATCACCTAACGCGGAGGAAATATATATGACCATGGGAGATAAGATAGACTTTCTGTGCAGGGAAAGCGAAGAAATTGGTGAACAACGTGGAATAGAAATAGGAGAGCAACGAGGGAAACAGAAAATGTTGGATATGCTCAAAGAGGCAGCAAAGAAAAACGGCGCTTCAGAAGAAATAGAAAAATTACTAAAAGATTGTAGTGAAATAAGTCAATAGACTTTCGATAATTATTCAAAGGGTTCGGCAGTATCGGACCCTTAGTTTTTGAAAACATCTTGTAGCGCACATAATTAATAGCCTAATAGCAAAAGAACAAGGCGGGACTTAGGTACTAAAAAAGATGAAAAAATATCCCTTAAGAAGTTGTAGCCCATAAATTGGTGTGATATAATTTAGTTCGTATAAATTTTTTTCAGGGAAAAACCATTGAAAACTCTATTATTACAAAAAAAAGTCTGTAAATCTGAAGCATATGGTGAAACGAAAAGAAGCGCTCAAGGAGGTTTTAGTCTCATTGAGCTTATTATCGTTATCGCTTTAATTGCTGCGCTTGCAAGTCTCTTAGTACCTTCGTTTATGAGCAGTGCTGCAAGAAAGAGGGTTCAGACCTGCAGACATAACAGAGAAGCGGTACTTAGTGTCTTTCAAAGATGTGTCTACGAAACTTCAGATATAATTGAGTTTAATGTGGCTGATTTGAATAAACTTATTGATGTCAACACAACCACAGGTTACGCGGCAATTGACTCGGAACTTGCTCCATATCTTCATTGTCCGACTTATGGCGAGCACGAACAGCTTACTAGTGGAATATGGGTAGCAAGCATAGATGCAGATACGAATACGGCTATTATCAAGTGTACAGAATGTGGGGCTTCGGGATACGATAATGAAGATACGATGGAAAGCGTTGTTGTGGCAGATATGATCGCATTGAATCTTGTACCTGCCCCGACACAGGAGAATGATAATCCTGTTGTAAAACCGACACCGACTCCGTCACCTGAATCCGAGAAAAGATATACAGTGTCTTTTAATATGCATGGCCATGGAATAGCACCTGCGCCTCAGACCAATATTAAAGAAGGAGACAAGGCAACCAAACCATCGAATCCTAATGCTGCGTTGTACGATTTTTGCGGATGGTATGAGGATGCGTCATTCAGCACTCCTTTTGATTTTGATACTCCGATTATGCATAATTACACTCTCCATGCAAAATGGGAAGGAGCACAGCTTGGAAAAGTATGGCCATACGCGAGTGATCTTTCGTGGTGGAATGCAGAAGATTTAGCAAAATATCACGCAGGTGAATATCGTGCAGCGAATCTTAATGGTAATTTTAATGAAATGTGGATAGATATTACCTGCCCGTCCGGAGTGTTTACATCTCTTGCCGGCAAACAATTTGTTGTTGTCGGTCAGAATGAAAACGGAGCAGATGGCTCGCAGAAGATTAACTTAAGTGAGGCGGAAAGCCCGGAAATTTATGCTTCAGAAGCAAGCAGGCAATGGCTTATCCCGTTAAGCGGAAATATCAGGGAAGTAGATATTACGAATGCCCCTGCAGGAAGCCAGTACACGATGAGTCAGGCTACTCCCGGAGATTTGTTTAGATTCATTGATAAAAAAAATAATCTTGCATACGATTATGCATATTGGCAGAGAGGCGGAATGGAAAATCCTATTATTCCACTTGATAAAATACTAAGTTACAGTGTTGATAAGGTAGGAAATGTATATCGAGTCAACAGTGCCCCTGTTAAATATGAGGATGAAGATGACTAATACCGGTAACAGAAACTAATTTGTACTTTATATATTTATTAAAACGGAAGAAAAATGGAACTCAGAAGAAAAAAGAGACTTGGTGATATCCTTGTTGATGGAGGAGCTATCACCTTAGAACAATTAAAAGAGGGGCTGGACAAGCAAAAGGTTACAGGGCATAAGCTTGGAGTGACTTTGGTTGAAACCGGTATTTGCTCTGAAGAAGCAATTGCGTCTGCGTTGTCAAACCAGCTTGGTTTTCAAATCATTAATCCATCGGATGTTGAAATCCCTGATAGTATTAAGTTTTTAGTTGATCAGAAGATTTTGTATAAATATACGGTTCTTCCGTTTGAAATCCCGGATGATAACCCTAATATGATCCGCGTTGCCATGGCAGATCCAATGGATATGGCAGCTATCGATGATATTGCCATTATCACAAATCTTACAGTTGAACCTGTTGTTGCAACACCTAAAAGTATTCATATGGTTCTCGACAGACTCTTTGGTCAGAGTCAGTTAAAAGATCAGCTGGATGAATATACTAAAGGAAAAGAATCAGAAGATACCGAAGAAAACGAAGATTTATATAGTGAAGATGTTAATAACTCGCCGATTGTTCAGTTGGTTAAGTCAATGATTGAGCAGGCTGTTAGACAAAGATCTTCAGATATTCATATTGAACCTATGGAAAAACAGGTTCGTATCCGATATAGAATAGACGGAACTTTATACGAAAGGAATGTTTACTCGAGCAGAATCCTTCCTGCACTGGTTGCCAGAATTAAAATTATCGGTGGAATGGATATTGCTGAAAAGCGTAAACCACAGGATGGTCGTATCACACAGATTGTCGACAGACTTGAGTATGATATCCGTGTATCCATACTTCCTACAGTTTATGGTGAAAAGATAGTTATGCGTCTTACTTCCAAGACTGCATTAACAAGAGAGAAGAAAGATTTAGGTCTTAACCCTGAAGAACTTAAGGTATTTGACCACATTCTTTCAAATCCGCATGGAATACTGCTTGTAACAGGTCCTACAGGATCAGGTAAATCAACAACCTTGTATACAGCACTTTCTGAGCTTAACAGTTCAGAGGTTAACATCATAACGGTTGAAGATCCTGTCGAAGCAAATATTGATGGTATCAATCAGGTTCAGGTTAATAATAAGGCAAATCTTACATTTGCATCAGCTTTAAGATCTATCCTCCGTCAGGACCCTGATATTATCATGATTGGAGAAATTCGAGACACTGAAACTGCATCAATTGCGGTTCAGGCTTCCATAACCGGACATTTGGTTGTATCCACACTGCATACAAACAGCGCAGCTAGTACAATTACGCGTCTTGAAGACATGGGAATTGAAGATTATCTGATAGCGGATGCAACGGTTGGTATTATCGCGCAACGACTTGTAAGAAGATTATGTCCGGCATGCCGAGAGGAATATACTCCGGATGAGGAGGAAAGCGCATTATTAAATGTTGACCCTGCCAATCCCCCGAGAATATACCGACATAAGGGCTGTAAATTATGCGAAAACACAGGTTATAAAGGCCGTATCGGTGTATATGAGATTATGGAATTGACGCATGATCTTAAAAATGTTATCGCAGCAGGCGGAAATGCTGATCAGATTAAAGAACAGGCACTTAAAGAAGGAATGAACACACTGCGTATGAGCGCTACAAGATATGTTCTTGACGGAATTACATCCGTTCAGGAGATGAAGAAAGTAAGTTTCGATTCTTAAAAAATATAGATTTAAGACGATATTTATTAATAAGATATTAATTAGTTATACTTAAGATATTAATTAGTTATACTGATTTTAATATTAAGCATTAATCAAGGAGAGTTTAACCATGGCAAGTTTTACCTATGAAGCGTTTTCTCAGGATGGGAAAATGCTGAAGGGTTCCATAGAGGGCGAAAACGAAAATCAGGTAAGAGCTTCGCTCAAGGCTAAGGGATATATTGTAACCCAGCTTACAGAAGCAAGCGTTCTACAAAAAGATATTAATATCAGCTTTGATAAGGCGCCCACCCCAAGAGATCTGGCAGTTTTTTGCAGACAGTTTGTATCTATGTCGAGAGCCGGAGTTTCGATATTGGAGTGTTTGACACTGTTGAGAGATCAGACACAAAACAAGAAACTGGCTAAGGCTATCAGAGAAGTTCAGGCTGAAGTTGAAAAGGGTGAATCTTTGGCAACCGGTCTTTCGAAGCATCCTAAAATATTCTCCGAGCTTATGATTACAACCATCAGCGCCGGTGAACAGTCAGGTTCTCTTGAAATATCCATGGAGAGAATGGCTGACCAGTATGAAAAGTCAGCAAAAATAGCTGCAATGCTTAAAAAAGCCATGATATATCCTATAATGGTAGGTCTGGTTGCTGTTGGTGCAGTTATATTGATGCTTGTTAAGGTTATACCTGCTTATTCCGATATGTTTAAAGACCTTGGTGCTGATTTGCCTGGAATAACAAAGGCTGTTCAGTCGGCATCGAATTTCCTGATTGATAACTGGATTATTATTCTGGCTATTGTGGTGGCTATTGTAGTCGGACTTAAAATGTATGGAAAGACTGACAGCGGAAAATTACTTAAGAGTAAACTTATTTTGAAATTTCCAATTACTAAGAATATGTCGGTTAAGGGAGCCTGTTCACAGATATCAAGAACGCTTTCAACACTTCTTGCTGCCGGAGTTCCCTTGGTTGAAGCTGTTGATATATGTGCAGATACAATGCAGAATCAGCTGTTTAAGCAGGCTATGCGAAATGCCAAGGAAGAGGTTGTAAAGGGTGTTCCGTTATCGGTTCCGCTTGAAGAATCAGGACTTTTTCCGCCTATGATGTATCATATGATACGAATTGGTGAAGAAGCCGGTAATACAGAAGAAATGATGATTAAACTGGCTGACTATTATGATGAGGAAGTCGAAATGGCAACACAGTCATTGACGGCTGCTTTGGAACCAATGATTATTATCGTACTTGCCGGAATTGTAATTTTACTAATTGCTTCAATTATGGCACCGATGCTTACAATGTACGAGTCACTTGATAACTTGTAAAAATATATTAACAGTTCATTATTCTCCGATGTAGGGGCGGGGATTTTGATAAATAAAAAATAAAGGAGACTAAAGGTATGAAGAAAAAGAATAATGAAGGTTTCTCACTTGTTGAATTGATTATTGTTATTGCTATTATGGCAGTTTTGATTGTTGTATTAGCTCCTCAGTTCATCAAATTCGTAGAAAAAGGAAGAGAATCAACAGATCTTCAGAATATCACTGAAGCTAAGACTACAATTGAGACTTATGTAGCTGATAAGGGTATTAAAGGATCAACAGAGTTTACAGTTACTGCAGCTATTAATTCTGATATTTCAATCACAGCAACAGATGTTGATGATGATGCTCTTGCTGAATATGGTATTGCTAGTATGGCAGCAGTTGCGCCTGTTGAGTCAGAAGAGTGGGATAATACAATTGAGTGGAAGTATAAGGACTACCAGTGGAAGCTCACTACTGTTTCTAAGGCAGCATACTTAGATGCTAACGGCGACGAAGTTGAATAATCGAAATTGATATGCCCACTTTGATTAACATACTGCTCTACATTATCATCTTCCTCTACGGTATAGTGATAGGCAGTTTCCTGAATGTATGCATATACCGCATACCGAAAAAAGAGAATATTGTCGTAGTGCGCTCGCACTGCATGTCATGCGGACATAAACTTAAATGGTATGAATTAATACCGCTGTTTAGTTTTGTTATTCAAAAGGGCAAATGCCGCGCATGCGGAACTAAGCTTTCTGTTCAGTACCCTCTTATTGAGGGGCTGAACGGCTTGGCTTATTTAGGTATATTTTTTATTAACGGGGTGAATGTAGATTCCCTACTCTACTGCCTGTTAATATCAGCGCTGATAACACTGAGCGTTATTGATGAGAGAACACATGAAATTCCCTTTGGAATCAATGTGTTTATATTTGCGTTAGGATGTATCACTACTGCGATTAATTACAATGACTGGCTGCTCCATGTCATTGGATTTTTTGCTGTCAGCGTATTTATTGAATTGATTATTATCCTCACCCGCGGACGCGGGATGGGTGGAGGCGATATGAAACTCATGGCTGCAGCAGGCTTTATGCTTGGCTGGAAGCGTATCATATTGGCATTCCTTATCGGCTGTGTTTTAGGTGCAGTCATACATGTCATAAGAATGAAGGTATCGGATAAGGATCATACATTGGCTTTTGGACCTTATCTTTCTGCGGGGATTGCTATTTCCTGCCTGTTTGGAAATGAAATCATAACCTGGTATCTTTCATTGCTTGGAGTGTAAATCTTTCAAATTTGAAAAGAGTAGTGAGATGAAAAATATATTTAGAAGTTTGAAACTATATAAAAAGCTTATCTGTATGATATTGGTGATTGGAATGGCCTTTGCACTTACTGCATGTGGTACAGTAGCGGAGTTAGAGGTTGAAAAGGAACTGGTTGACATCGGAATAGAACAGGTTACCAGGAATCAGGAAGAAACAGATCTTTCCAATATAACTGAAATATGTGCTGCGATAGAGTGCTTTGTTGCAGATAAAGGCTTGCAAAGAGACTCAGTGTTCAAAGTTATCCTAGACACTAATAGAGGATATATCAGAATTGACAGACCTGAAGGTGTTGGTGGAGAGGACTTTTTGAAGGAATATGGCGTAAATAATGCTGATCATGTTGCGGATGTTTATGCGGAGTGGTCAGACAATATTATTTATACATATGAAAACTATCTTTGGACCAGTAATGCCTCAGAGGTACACGGACAATACCGCTGGGCTGATGGAAGCAGCTACTAGAATAGATAATATTTTAATGAATTTTTAGTTGAAAATTATATATAAATGATTCGTCATTTATTGTTAATAATAGAATTTGTAAATTAAGGTTTGGTTAGAGGGAGAAAAGAGATGGCTGAACGTGTTTTAAGCGTTGAAATAGGGCAGGTACTTACCAAAGTCTGCGAAATTGAACGCGGCGGAAAGACACCTAAAATTATGAACAGCTTCGTGTTTGAAACACCTGAAAATATGATAGGTGATGCCGGAGTTATTCTTAATGAACAGTTTATTACGGAATTTAAGCGATTAAGTGCTGAAAAAGGAATGAAGAGCAAAAAGGTTATTTTTACTGTTGTAAGTAGCCGTATTGCAACCCGTGAAGCAGTTATTCCGTATGTTAAAGAAAACAGAATTCAGGATATTGTAAGAGCTAATCTTTCGGAGTATTTTCCGGTCAATCCGTCTCTATATTTATTCTCACATTCTATAATCGGTATTGTCAGAGATTCGGCACCGGGCATGGGAGCAGCGGTACCTGCCAATGTTAATCAGCAGGCTAATCAAAATCCTGACGGAACAGCCAATAATGGAATGAATGATGGAACTGTGGCTGATAAGAAGGTTAAACTTGCTAAGCCGTCATTGGGAAAGCCTACAGGGTATAAGCTTTCACTGCTGGCAGCTCCCAGACAGTTGATTAACAGCTATGAAAAGCTTGCTACAACACTCGGACTTGAAGTTGTGGCTATTGATTATAATGGTAATTCCGTTTTTCAGGCAGCTAAAGAAGAGTGTAATGAAGGTGTTCAGATGATTGTTAAGATTGACGCCGGTGGTTCCTTTATTATGGTGCTTGAAGATGGAATGATTTCTTTGAACAGATCTATTCCATATGGAATCAGTGATGGTGTCGAAGCAATTCAAAGAAGCACTGAATTCGGACAGTTTGATTCCTTTGTTCAGGCACTTGATTTTGCCAGAAAGAAGACAGTTATTCTGAATTCTTTCAGTAATAATATGCCGGATGATTCTGCAGTAGTGGCTAGTTCTCATCAGGAAAGAATTGCAGTAACCAATTCATTGAGAACTCTTGTTGGTGGAATACTGAGGGTAGTTGATTATTATAATTCAAATCACTCGCAAAGACCTATCGAAAAAGGATTCATTACAGGTGTTGGTGCTGATTTTTCTGGAATATCAACACTGATGAGTAATGAACTTAACATGAATATCAGAAATCTTACTCATCTTGCGGGAATTGACATCGAAAAGGTTTTCAAGGAGGTTACATATGGTGAATATGTATCACTTATAGGAGCATCAATTGCGCCTGTTAGTTTTTATCCGGATCATGAAGAGGGAAAATCCGGAAAGAAAGCCGCATCTTCTTCAAGTGTGAATTCAACGCTTATAGCAGTTGTTATTTTTGCAGCCGGAGTAATCGCAGCAGTGGCAATGTCTGTACTATCGTTCATTCCTAATAAGGCTGAAAAGGACAAAAAGAAGGGGTATGAGAGAACAATTGCCGACCTGCAACCGTCCTATGATGAATATGTGCTTTATATGAATTCAAGATACAATTATGAATATATGAAGCTGATTGAAAAGGAAACAAGAAACAGGAATGATGACATAGTTGAGCTGATTAATACGTTAGAAGAGAAGATGCCGTATACCTTCTGCCTTAACAGTATGGTCGGTGATACAGAGAAGATTACACTTGATGCAACTGTTTCAAGTAAGGCTGAAACCGCTTATGTTGTCAGTGAACTTAAAAAGATAGAATGTTTTTCAAGTGTTGACCTTGCATCTGTAGCATATTTGGAGAACGAACTTGGAGAAGTTCTGTATGGTTTCTCAGTGGAGTTATATTATGCACCGATTGAATATGAGACAGATGGCGAAGATGAAGAAGGGGAGGGCGAATAAATGAAAATCAAAAAGTCAGAACGTGATTTACTCATAGGTTTGCTCGGTATACTCATTTTCGTTGCAGCATGGTTCTTATATATCAGCCCGACAATGGATGAAACCGATTCACTTAAAGCAAAGAATGTTGAACTGAGAACTAAAGCCGAAGAATATCAGGCTATAGACCTTCGAAAGGAAGAATTTGCCAAGGACAGGATTAATTATGACCTGTTAAGAGGCGAAATAGAAGATAGATTCCCTGCTGAAGTAAGAACAGAAGATCAGTTAATGTTCTGGGCAAGCATCGATAATGCATATCCGTTTGATTTAGCATTTAAGGCTATTGATATGGAAGAACGAGATATTGTTGCTGTCGCAGGAGTAGAAAATCTCGAAGGCAGCAATATTATTTACCAGGATGGAGGTAATCCACAGATTTCAGATACTGAAGCTGCCGATCTTGCAGCTAAATATAAATTGTGCGGTGCTCCGACTGCAATGAACTTCCTTTCTACATATTCCGGAATGAAAAAGATGTTTGATTATATAAATATGCAGTATAACGAGAATGCAATTTTATCTTTCCAGGTAATGTACAGAGAAGAAGACGGACTGCTTGAGGGAAATGTTGCAATGGAATTGTACTATATTGAAGGTATGGATAAGGAATACTCTGCACCATTTATTCCTTCAGTTCCCAAGGGACAGTCAAATCTGTTCCACTCAATTGACGGAGATGGATCAGCTATGGCTAATGGAACTATTACTTTAGCAGATTATGCAGGAGAAGACGGAGAATAAAATGAGGAAGTTACCCCTTCCACAATCGAAGAATAATAAAGCATTTACGCTTCTTGAGGTGTTGATAGCCATTATCATCCTGGCAATTGTATCAATTCCTATTTTGCATGCATTTATGACATCCGCTACTACTACGGGAAAATCCAAGTTGAAGATGTATGCCACAGATGCTGCCGAAAATATCATGGAAGATATAAAGGCTAATAATAAGAATAGTATACTAAATAAATATTGTCAGGATCCATCAGAACTTGAGCCTGATGAGAACGGAATGTATGAAATTAATATCACGTCTACAAGTCCTGATTTTGATGATGACTTAAATGATGCTATTGATAGTGGCTTTACAGCAAAAATTACTCTTGATCCGGGATATTATCCCAATACAAATTCTCTGAATCCGGCATCCTTTGATTCGGTTTCTTCCAATTGCGATGCAATTTACGTCATGAGTCCAACACTTGATGACAAAGTTTACGGTGAATATCTGGCAAAGCATGAAACATATCTTGCGAAGCCATCTTCATCAACAATTGTTGCACAACCAAAATCTTTTTTTGAGGAAAACTTAAAACGTGAAATTAAAGTAGAGGTTAAAAGCACCGGTAATCTTGCTGAATTGGATAGTGAGGGAAATCCGATTGTTCATGCAACTGTAGATGTTACTGTTGCCTATCTTCTTGCCGGTGATTCAGGAAATACGATAGAATTAGCCGATTCAATGTATAAGGCTCAAAGCAGTAGGATTTTTGATAATAAGGTCACTAAAAAACAACTGAATTCAGTGTTTATCATGTATGAACCACGCTATCTTGCTGCACCACATGAGGGTGATATTATTACTGTTCATAATCCGGATGGATTGGAATTTAAGCTGTATATAATTGCACAGAACACTGAAAGTCATGGGGATAGTTATGCTAATTATATGGCTGCTAAAAGAGGACTGATTCTTGAGTTATACGGAAAGAATATGACTAAGGAAGAGTGTCCGGTTAGCATATATACTAATCTTATTGACGAAAGTAAGGTTGATTATTATAAGGATTCAACAAAGGAAATTACAGCGGTTCCGATTAAATGTTTCCTGACTGCATATGAAAAGGAACAGGATCCGGAAGGAATTATTACAGAATTTGATGATTCTACATACAATAAGCTTAAAAGTAAAGCTTTGCTGTCATCTTCTTTTGAGGCATCTGTCAAATCGCAGTTTAAGTATATGAAAAAATATGCTCTTGATGGACGTACTCTTGATGCAAATGAAATAACAGACAGGTTCTATAATGTTACTGTTGAAATTGAACAGACTCAGACTGAAGAGGAAGCGGCTATTGAATGGCCAATAAAGGTTAGTATGAGTGGAACTATGTTAGACGAGGAGAAAAAATAATGTCTGGAATAATTAAGAAATTCCGAGACAAGTTAATAAAGAATAATGAAGGAATGTCGATTATTTCAGTTATCGTGGCGGTCGGCTTTGTTTGTGTGCTTGTAAGTATTATTCTGACGACTTCTGTTGTTAACTATAAAATGCGTTCGGTTAATGCATTTTCGAAAGATTCTTTCTATTCTGCAGAGCAGGTACTTGATGAAATTAAAGTTGGTCTGCAGCAGTTATCTGCTGACAGCTTAAGTTCTGCATATGTATCTGTGCTTAAGAACTATTCCGATGAGGATATGAGTTCCTCAGCTAAAAACGAACTTGTAAAGGCTGAATTCTTTAAGAATATTGAGGAACAGCTGGGTCTTAACGGAAAAGGCGGACAATACATAGCAATGCCGGCGGATGGTTCTTCAAAGGGATTGTACAGATTTCTTAAGTCTTCAACACAATGGCATCCTGCAGCCAGCTCCGAAGAATATGGATATGGAGCTTTTTTGCGAGGAAATGACTTTAAGGATGGCAGCTATGTAGGTGAGATGGTTGAATATCAAAACGAAGGTGTTTATCTTAAGGATTTGATTGTATATTACCAGGATGGTAACGGCTTTGTGTCGGCAATTAAAACAGATATTCATCTTAATTATCCAGGTTTCAGCTTTGCTAATCCGACAATGCCAGATGTCAGCAGCTATTGCTTTATTACAGATACCAAACTTGAACAGAAGAATGGCGGCAGAACCAAAAACAGTGCTTATCCAACAACGATTAAAGGTGATTCATATGCATATTCCATAGATATGGAAGGAGTCAATCTTGATTTGGCGTCATCTGATTCTCCAAGTGAAACGCATATTGTGGCATCTGATATCAATATGAAAAGTGGAAAGATCACAACCCATCTGTCCACAAGACTTTGGGCTGATGATATTACAGTTAATTCGTCCGACTTTTATCTTGATGGAAAGACTTACGTTAAAGATGATATAGACGTACGTGGAAAAGATTCTAATGTAACTATGATAGGTGAATATTATGGTTACAGTAATTCATATACAGATGGTGAGGCTAGTAGTGCAATACTTATTAACGGAAAGGATGCAGTTCTTGACTTTACATATGTAAAGAGGCTGTCTCTTGCAGGAAGAAGTTTTGCTAATACGAGTCCCTTTGACAGCACTGTTAAGAGTGGACAGGTATTCTTTGGATCATCTATTTCCGGTAAGTCGGAACAGATGATGTATCTGGTTCCGCCGGAGTGTATTGGTGTGCCAATTACAGGAGGAGATTCTTTGTTTAATCGAAATCCTATTGATTCGGATCAGTATAACTATCTTATAGAGCATAATGATGAATATCAGGAAGTAGCTTTTAATAAGAAGATAAGTATATTGGGAGCAGGGGAATATTTCCTTGGAGATTTTCTTGATTCTTCAAATCCGAAAAGTGCTATCGAAAAAATAGTCATCAGGTCTTCAGATGGGATTAATTTTACTTACTATTATATGGTTTTTGAAACACCTGAAAAAGCTAATCAGTATTTTGCTCAGTACTATGGTGTAAATAAGGATTCTGTGGACAAATATTTAGATTTATATATTAAAAGCATAAGATTCCCGGATTCAAAGTATAATAATACTTCGCTTATGCTCAATATGGGAGGCTATGCACTTGGAGATGATTATGAATCCGGTGAGAGAGTCAGAGTTAATGCATTAAGAGATACTTCCGGAACAAATCTAAATATTCAGGAGATATTTGATGACGATTTTAAGACTTATTCCACACAGTTTGAAGGTTATACTACTAAATTGACACCGGATGTTGATAACCTTCAGGGGGAAAAGGCAAGACAGGGTGATAATAAGGCCGTGTTTGAAAATCTTGTTAACTCGGAAGCCTTAAAAGAAATTGTGGATGGTTCTTCTAATATATATGAGATAAAGGATTCTGATGGAAAAACGAGAGTATTGCTTATATATGATGAGGAAGCAGATAATAAGCTTAAGGCTGTTGATAATGCAAATACGGAGGCTGACTTAAAGGCGGCAACTGAGAATCTTAATAATTATCTGGATAATAATGTTAAAAATATAAATCTTAGTTCCTATGGTTCGGACCTGAATCTTATCGTAACAAATGGAAGTATATCTTTGAGTGGTTCATCATTTAAGGGAACTATTATTGCAAGAGGAAAACTGGTGCTTCCGCAAGCAATTGATATGGAGGCAAAGCCTAAGGCAGTTGAAGAATGCATGCTTTTGTTTACTGATGATACCAATGTGTATAAGGTATCGGAACTGTTTGAGGATTCATCAGAAATTGAGTATCTGTCAGAAGGTGATGGGGA
This sequence comes from Lachnospiraceae bacterium, assembly GCA_024403415.1. Taxonomy (GTDB): domain Bacteria; phylum Bacillota; class Clostridia; order Lachnospirales; family Lachnospiraceae; genus JAILLW01. The sequence goes on along the minus strand of JAKSRY010000018.1, from coordinate 30,151 downwards.
TAATCCTAATACAGGAATATCTGAACTTGTAGAATTTAGTAATTGGACAAAGAATGTTGAGATTAATTAATTGTTTTAAGAAATCTGAATATAAAAACAATGCAAACAAGGGTATGTCTCTTGTTGAACTTGTTATTGTCATCGCTCTTATGACTGTTATGATGAGTGCAGGCATATTATCTTTAATGCTTCTTTCAAGTGCCAACGCAAAAGAAGCGGCAGAGAAACTTGATTCTCAGCTTAATGATGTTAAAACAGGCGCAATGACACGGGCAGGAGAAATTCTTGACTTAAGATATATAGATGTTGACAGTGATTCCTGTCCGTATTCCGGCAAAGACTGGCAGGATGTCGGGGTTGAGAAGACAGGATATTATGCAGACAAATACGTTAAAAAGATAGAGCATTCCTTGGATGGATCTGAAAGCGTTGTTACGGATGGACCGAATGACCATGAGTATACATATCTTGGGACTGACAGTGTAGGAATTCTTGTAGAATACGAGGATGGGTCTTTGACTAGTCCTAAGACTGCTCCCGTTTCTATTGAATTTGATCGAAAGAGCGGTGCTATGAAGAATTATTCCTATGATGTGTCAACAGGAACTAAAAGTGCCAAGAGTACAATTCGTAAAATATATTTTTTTAGATCAGATGATGAAACTAATGTAGATGAAGCGCGATACATTATAGAAATAGTACCGGAAACAGGAAAACATACCATTATTGATAACTAGCGGGTAGGAGAAATTCCTTTGAAAAAGAGTAATCGAGGACTGACCTTAATAGAATTAATAGTAGCGATGGCGATTTTTGCAATAGCAGGAATCGCTATTAGTGCTTTCATTGTTTTTGCCACCAGAAACTTTGCAACCAGCAATACCAATGTTAAGCTGCAGTATGAACAGCAGATAGTTGTGAACCGGGTAAGGGATATGATTCTCGAAACCAGCCGTGGAGTGAATTACAATGAAACAGATAATAAGCTTCTTATTATGAGTGATAATCCCGATACCACATTTGATTCTAACGGCAAGCCGATAAATCCTTGTATGATTACAGAAATAAGGCTTGATGCTGAAGAAAATAAGCTTTATACAGCTTCTTTTCCTGTTGGAAAGGATTTTAAGTTAAGCGATGGTCTGTCTTTTGGAAATGAAGTGTTGATTAGTGATAATGTTTCTAAGTTCAGTCTTAATCTTGATGAACTTGAGAATGGAAAGGTTACACTTAATATTGCATTCATAGTAGGGGAACGAGAGGTTGAGGTTAATCCTGTAATTGCCCTTAGAAATATGATTAAGAAGGTTGATGAGGAAATCTCGTTTGATGAGTATTATGAAGGCGATGTGATAGAATTCTACTCTCATGTTGCATCTGTAACTATCTATAGGGATGGAAAACCCTTTGGATTAAACAGAACAGATACGATACAGATGGCCGGAGATGTAACTTCTGCTAAATATGATGCAGAAGTTAAAAAGAAAAAGAATTATACAGAATCAATTAATACAGACGTAACATGGTCTATTGATTTGTCAACTGTGAAGGATGGCTATCAGGACTATATTTCAATTGATTCAAATGGAAAGGTTACCTTAAAGAAGAAAACAGAGACTGTCAACGGAACTCAGATAGTTAAGGGGCCTCTGGATTATATGAACGGTAACTATTTTGTTATTATTGCTACGAGTGTTGAAGATAATTCAAAGGAAGCCAGACTACGAATTAAGGTTAAGGACGGAGGAGTTTATCCTGTAAGTATTAATCTTTCAAAGACTACGGAAAAGAAAGACTTATCTACAGGACAGCTTATATATAATTTTGAATATTCAATTCTTTATACCGGTAGGATAGAGGATGAGACAAGACCCGGAACCATGGTTAATCCATTAGATGGAAAGGGAGCATATACTAAGATAACCATGCGAGTTGACACTGAAAAGGGTGATAATCCGCCTGAAGGAGCAGGACTTAATCCGACCGGAAACGTGGATGGATCTTTTGTTGTCTCAAAGTCCATGGAAGGACATACTTACGTAATTATAGCTGAAGTAATGCAAAGAGATAAACAGGGAGAGCCGGTTAAGGTTGAACACTCAATTACAATCCCTAAAGGAGCAGTACCTCCAATCAAAGAAGTGTCCGTGCCTGTTATATTGGCAGCATCCCCTGCATTACGAGGAACTGATAATGCTGTTTCTGCGCAATGGTCATCAGGTTCGCCCACATATTCTGTTACTTTGAAAGAAAGTAATGATCAAATGGCAAAAGAGGAGAAGCGTTATTACTATTGGTTTGTATGGGAAATGGAAAAAAATCCTGATGATTTCGAGGCAAACTGGAAAACCGGTGAAAAGGATTCATTCAATAATGTATATTTTAAGTATAAAGAGAATTGGCAGAATAAAACAGGTCATAAATTTACGTCATCGCAGGTGGATTCAATAGCAGTAACATATATTAATTCATACCTTGACTGGAAAAAGACATTTACATATAAAATACGATTGCGAGTTAAGATATCAAAAACCGAAAAGTATGAGGATGCGCAATGGTTTATGCTTCCGGAATCTGATGAAGAAGATGAATATGGAAACCTCACCATTATGACGGATGTAGAAGCAAAGGCATATTCAACCGAACAGGTTATAGTTGTTGAACCGGTTACTCTGACATTGGTTGGAAAAAGAACACGATTTTTTAGGTACTTTGATGTTGGTCAGAAAATAGATATGGAGACAACTTATCTTCCAAGAGACGCTGAAAAAGCTGAAGAAAAATATCTTTTGAAGATAGGTAAAAGAACTGATGGTATAGGTTCCTGGGACGTTAGATATGATGAGAGACGCTCATATTATGTAAGCTTTTCACCTGTATTCACAGGAATTTCAATGAATCAGAGCAATGTAGCTAAAAATCTTACCGGAAACGAATGGGATAATCCAATTTTTGGAGCGTCTTCATTACCTAAAAATGTGAATGGTAGTGCTACTCTTCAGCCGTATACACTTATCAATGGAAGATATGAGTATAAGAATGATGTTGCGGATTCGGCATATCAGGTAGGAATGCTGGTTAATAAGAATATTGATAACCAGTTGTATGTTTATGTCAAGATTACTCCTCTTGGTTTTTGGGATGGTATATCCCAAAGACCCTTGGGCGCACGTTGGATGTGTGTATTAAAGGATTATAAAAACAATACCGTGACGGCCAGGTTTCAGGATACCGGAAATGAGTATCTTAATTTCCCAATACCTTCAGATATTGATTTTGATGACTTATATGAATAGGAATTTGATAGATGTTAAAGAAGTTTTTTAACAAGAGAATAACAGCAATACTGGCATCTGTGGCTGTAACTGCGTCTGCAATTGCAGGTTCATATATTTTTAATACACAGGATGCCTATGCAAAGGTGACCCTTAGAGGCATAGAGGATATTTCAGCGCAGCATTCAGTTACGGCAATGAATACTAATCCCAGACCTTTTAGGGTTATTGAAGTTGTTCCGACGAAGGCAGATGCCAGATTTGGATATCTTGTTGGAGGCGAGGAACCTGTTAAAGATGGCAAATCAATTAAGGATATGCCGTCCACAGAAGAAAGATTAAGATGGCTTAGAAACAGCAAATATAATCCGACACTTAATCCTGCGGATAATGAAAGAATTGATCCGGCAGATCCTTCGTCTGATTTAATCCCTCCGCACGATGAGGTTGCTTATAATCTTTATCAGAAAAAAGCCTTTGACTGGGCAGAATATGATGAACCGGCTTCGGACGAAACTAATGCAAAAAATATGGACATCAGAGGTATCTTCCGATTGGAGAAGGACCATAAAGGTGCATATGATAATAACGATTATTCCAACGCATACAGAAAGTATGGTTCGGAAGATGGAGAAACAGATGTAACCGAATTATATGGCGAGGGCAATATCAAAGGAATAAAGCTCTATAGGCATACTGAGGCATTTCGAACCGCAGATGACTATTATACGGGTAAATATATATTTAACCTGAGAAGACTTGATTATGATGGCGGGGACGCTATGCCCTGGATGACAACACAGGACCCGGATGATGCAACGAGGGCCGGAAACGCCCCTGTGGAAAATTATGTATATAGCTGGCAGTATTTTGGTTCAACACTGATAAATCAGGCTTTGGCAGAAAGCGGTGGAGTTACCGAAGGAAAGTATGTCTTTAAATGCGGCGTCGGTGCAAACGGTGATTATCTGACATATGCCGGACGTATTGTACTTATAGATGGACAATATTACCTTGAAGTTTACCCATATCCCGGAGATACTCCGGTGGGAGGCGGCGATCCGGCAGGTCATTCACTTGATAATGGTATTGGGGTGGATGATTTTGGTCTTGATGATGGTTTTGGTATAGAAGAGGATGGTCAGGATAATTCAGACGACGAAAACGATGACCATTCAGACGATGGAACCCAGGATTCTTCAGGCGATGGAACTCAGACCCCGTCAGGAGAGGGAACTCAGACACCCGAAGGAGATGGAGCGCAAACTCCAACAGGCGACGGAGCTCAGGAGCCTCCAACCGAAGGTCAGGACCCATCAGCAGGTGGTGAGAGTGCAAGAATTGATAATCAGGCAGACTCTTCATATGGAAACGTAGTTTCAAATAATGTTTTTTTGTCATTGTTGGGAGTACCGATGAACTCTCTCTTGTTCTCGAATTATTCCTTTGATGATGATGTTATTGCTGTGCTTGCAGAAAATGAAAATCCTTTGCCGGATGATGGAACTCCTGCAGGTGGAGGAGAACCTGGAACCGGAGGAGATGAACCGGGCGGTGGAGAACCTGGAACCGGAGGAGATGAACCGGGCGGTGGAGAACCTGGAACCGGAGGAGATGAACCGGGCGGTGGAGAGCCTGGAACCGGAGGAGACGGCCCAAGTGGTGGAGAACCCGGAACCGGAGGAGACGGCCCAAGTGGTGGAGAACCTGGAGCCGGAGGAGCAGGCTCAGGCAGTGGAGATCTTGGCGCCGGCGGCGATAGTAATCCTACCCCATATGATTTTGGTGATTTACAGTATATAGCTCTGGCTGATTTGTATGCCGATTCAAGGGCAAATGATTATTATATCGTTGGTGAAAGAGGAACTGACTGTCCTAATCCGTATGTTATTGAGTCTGATTCAATTAAAGAGACCAATCAGGCGGGACTTTATCCGGGACCATTTGGAAGAAAAAGAGGTTACTCTGAAGTAAGCGGTAATATATATAACTCTACTAATGCAGATATAAACAAAGGACCTTACTATGTAAAAACGAATGATGAGGACCCTTATGTTTATAACCAGCATGAGCCCCAGGATGGTGAATATGAATTTAAGGCAGACTATACCACGACAGTCTATCATAATTTCAAATATACAGGTGGTTTTACAAATAACGAATGGTTTAAGCAATATGTTTTAGACAGAGAACCGGGAGCACAGTGCGATAATTTGGTTGTGGATGTTATTCCGGTTACTATTGATGAATTGTCAGATTATCTTGAAGAAGCTAATCTGGTGTATTTTGCAGGTGGCAGATATCCGGAGGATATGAATCTTGGAACTGCCGAAAAACTGCTGAATATGGTAATAGATGATAATCTTCCGGTGATTCTCGAAAGATCTGTTTATTATGCAAATCTTTATGATGCCGCTGGCGTAGATGATTTTGCAAAATCTGAAAGACCATTTATTACGCTTCTTGCATTAAAGCTTATGCAGGGTACTTTGACCAAATGGAGTCAGGAAGACTGGCAGAACGCATGCAGCCAGATTCTTGGAACTGATAGCTGGCTTGATCCGGGAACTCCGGATACCTGGAGATATGTTTCAGATGCTATTATTTCAGGTGACGATGGTAAGTCATATGGTGCCATTTCGGGAAGGGAAATAGTTACAGATAATCCGGCACCTGATGATACATATATTTCAGAAACTAAAATAAGCACCTTGAGATCAGATTTGCTTAAAGGGGTTATGAGCGGAAAATATGACAGCCATCCGGGTGAAGACTGCAGTTATGTTCAGGGAACTATTTTTGTTAATGATGACTGGGATGATGATGTCTGGGAAAATAAGCAGATTGCTACCGTTGGCGCAGTTAAAACTCTTTCTAAGGTAGTAAGCGGAGATTTCCTTGATCAGTATTCAGAGGAGAAGATTACTCGCGGATTTATGGCCATTCGCGAAGAGTATGAAAATGAAAGACCGATTATCGAGTTAAGCAGTGACTGGAGTCAGTTCAATTCCGCTTACAATAAGGCTACTTCGATAAGATATATTCTTAATGCGAATAATGACAGAAATGCTGTTAAGACTCAACTTAGAATTTTAGACCTTGAACCTATGGAGTCCGCTCAGTATATAGATCCTTCAGCAATTATGGCCTATACTCCAACCGGAAAAGTCAGCTCTCGTAATATGAAGAGAGATAATATCGATAAGGCCTGGGTTAAGGAAAATCTTGAGTTTACCGGAAATGATGAAAATCTCTATATTAAACAGATGGGAACCAAGGAGTTTATAGGTAAAAACGAGGATTTGAATGTCCAATACGATATGATTTACATTGGTATGGACAGGATAATGATGAACACATATACAGAAGGTACAGGGGATGCTAGATATCGTCTTCAGAAAACCAAGTATAACCAGGAGTCTATGGACGGGCTTGTTTATTCACATGTAGGTGACAGATTTACCGGTGAATATGGTCCGTATAATGGCAGATATGCTTCCGGAAATGATATTACCAGGGATAAGCTTGTTTCTTTGACAAATTATATTCAGGCAGGTTGTGCTGTGCTTTTGTCAGATGATTTTTTCAATGTTAATCCCGATGGAAGTCTTAATTCGGAGGCTCCGATTAATACCACGCATCTGGATATTTCTTCCAATATGTACAAGTTTGTTAAGGAAGTTGTTTTACAGAAGAACGGCGAAGGAAACTATATTTATTGGGGAAAGAATGCATTCCGCAAAGGCGCGCTTGAAAAGAATCTTGGTTCATATCTTTCTGCAAGAAAGACTTTTGTTAAGTACCTTAACATCTCTAAGCTTAGACTGATAGTTAAGGAAAAACCTGTTGCATACAATTCGGTTGATGACAATGGGGATTCTGATAATAAATATTTGTCAAAATCTTCAGATGGATTATACTATCTTAACTACCGAGTTGAGCTTCAGAATGATGCTGCTGTTAACATTGGAACAAGTGATGAGATGACATACGATGTCAAGCTATATCTTGATCTTGATGGTGATGGTAAGTTTGAAGACAGTGTGGATACTGATGGTGACGGCAACATTGACTTCTTTAGCGATGAATTGCAGATAGGTATTTCTGTTAATGATGGTACAGTTCTGCCTTCCGAAGATGGGGTATATCAGCTTAGAAGCGGTAATGAATATACTATTTCAAAGGCGGTACCACAGAACTATGTAGGATTCCTGGCATGGAAGCTTGTTTTTGTTCAGAATCAGAAGCAGTTTGGATCAAATAACAGTTTGTCAACGGTAAGAACTGCTATTGAAGGTTTCTCTGCAGTTCCGGCTACGGACACTGTCAAGCCTGAAATAAAAGTGTTGCAGCTAACACCGCCTTCCGATGAACAATATAATACGAACAATTTTATATTGGATGGTGAAAAGGATCCGGAGATGCATAAGTTGTATACTCAGGTTTATGATTTTGATATTAAAGTAGATTCAAAACCTGTAGACTTTTTTGTTACTCGTTTCAATAATGGTAATGGAAATGATAAGGAATATACAATGTCATATTATGATTATCTTTGCCAGTATGACATTGTTGTTATCGGATTTTCAGACTGGTTTGATTTTAAGGCAACAAAAAGAGCTGATGGCACGATACCACTTATTTATTCTGCAAAGAATGGCGTCGCAGATTCTACAGGATCCCCGGCAACTATGTATTGCCGGCCACAGGATATTATGAAAGATGCTATGCTTGCAATAAGAGAATATGCCCTTTCGGGAAGAAGTATTCTGTTTACACATGACCTGACATTTACTTATGGTTGGGGAGAGGACAATGTTGACGAGCATTCTCATTATCCAAGTTATTATTTGAGAGATATTATGGGAATGGATAGGTACCACAGGCTGAATCTGACTGATCTTACTTATTCAGTTGATCCTTTCCGAAAAGGTACTGTTGTTGAAAATTATGAGTCAAAGTATGATGAACCATTGCTTAATGGAGTCAATACAGGGGAAAACTACGGATATACTGATTCAACTATCGTAAGAAATTTCGCCTCAGCTTATGGTGTAAATGCTATAGAAAAAACGAGAACGTATAATCCGGTTAATCCATATGTTCCGAATAACAGGAATACAACCTATGAGAAGGTTACTGTTATTAATGAAGGTCAGATAACTCAGTATCCATTCTTTATTGCGGATGCCGATCATCCTGAGTTTAATGTTGCTTCAACGCATAACCAGTACTTCCAGCTTAACCTTGATACATCAAGTTTTGATGATTATACAGATGATGATGTTGTTGTATGGCTTGCTATCAGTAATAAAGACGATAATTCTGATGGAATGACCGCAGAGCATGAGTATTATAAGGCTTTGCATAATGATGTTCGAAATAACTACTATATTTATAGTAAGGGAAACATTATTTATACCGGATCTGGACATAGTTATATGAGTGCGAAGGACGATGGACAAAACCTTGATAAGGAAAGAAAACTCTTCGTTAATACTCTTGTTGCATCATACCAGAGTGGCCAGCATCGTCCGGATTTGGAGTTTAAGGAAAACCCTTGGGATAGTGCGCCTACCATCTTAAATAAGTATATTCCGTATGATATGGTTAAGGAAAATGCTAATAGTGAGACAACTACGGGCGAGTGGCTCGATGAGACTATTCAGGTTAACTTTAAGACCCTGAATAATAACTTTAGAGAAAGCCGTGCTGAACTTAATGCCAGATATTATGTTAAAGGTAGTGTGGATGATTATACATTTAGAGTAGGTTCGGACTATTATAAAGAAATAGTACCAATTTTGGATGGATCTATGAAGAATTCATTTAAGGTGGCAGCTCCGGATGGAACGTTGCTGTTGCATTCAACACCATACGTTCTTAAGAACTTTAGTGTATATCAGGCAACCTTTAATATAAGTGACCTGAACCTTGGAGGTGTCGGTGGATTACAGCCCAGGGATGGAACTACTATTTATGTTCATCTTGGAACAGAGGAATTAAGTACGGGTTCTGTTGAAGCATTGAAGCCTACCGAGATTATTAAGGGCTTGGATATTAACGTAACCAAGCTGTTTGACTTATACTAATGGAAATGTGTTGTTGAAATAATGTTATCGATATTGTTGAACACAGATTAATATGTATCTATGTGGCTGACGAGGTGTTGGACCAATCGTCAGCCATTTTTATTAAAAAAATTTTTATAAAAACACCATAAAAATGATTTCATTCATACGTATCTATATCAGAAGCTGAAAAGAAAGCATTAGAAAGCAATAGCAAACCGGTATTAAGGAGGAAAAATATGAAAAATTCAGGTATATTAAAAAAGAGCAGAATAGTTGCTGTAGCAATAGGTACGGCATTTGCACTTTCGCTTACAGGCTGCGGAGGATCTTATAGTGACACAGCAAGAGCAGAAAAAACATTAGGTTCAAGATATGCGAACACTAAGGAAGCAGTCGCAACCGAAGCACTGGCAACAGGAGATTATGGTTATGACATGTATGAAGCAGAGGAGGCTTTTGCAGAAGAGTATGCAGAAAGTCCATCCGACAGTGCGAATGGCTCTGCAGATAATTCAGCAGGTAATTATAATGATTCAGCACGAAAGCTTATTAAAACATATAACCTCTCTGTTGAAACCGAAGAATTTGAACAGTTTAACCAGTTTATTCAGAATAAGATTAAAGAACTAAGTGGTTATATTCAGGATATGAATGAATATAACGGTAGCAGTTTTGCAAGACAAAAAGAGAGAAAGTATTCAAATCTGACAATCAGAATTCCTGTGGACAGAGTAGATGACTTTTTACAAATTGTCGGTGACAAGGCTAATATCATTAACCAGAGTGTTGGGGTTGAAGATGTTACAATGAATTATGTAGATACAGAGACCCGTAAGAAGTCTCTTGAAATAGAGCAGCAGCGTCTGCTTGAATTTATGTCACAGGCTGAAACGGTAGAAGATATGCTCAATATCGAGGAGCGTCTCGCTGATGTTAGATACAGAATTGAGTCATTAACTTCTACACTTAAGACATATGATAATCTGGTTGAATATACAACTATATATATGAGCATTGACGAGGTTGAAGAGTATACAGAACCTGAACCCGAGACTTTCGGAGATCAGATTTCGAGTGCATTCTCTTCAGGCTGGGAACATCTTGTAGATTTTCTTCAGGCATTTGCTGTATTTTTCATTGAAGCATTACCTATTTTGTTACTCCTTGGAGTAATTGCACTCATTATAGTAATTATAATCAGAACGTGCATTAAGTCAGCAAGAAAAAAGGCAGCAAAAAGACTTGCAGCACAGCAGAACGCACCGGATATGATGCAGCAGAATGCACAGGGAATAGCACAGCAGACCACAATGGATATGTCACAGCAAAATGTGCAGAACACAGTGCTGCAGGATACACAGAGTGTTGAAATGGATGGACAGGCTGCATCAGTTGAAAATACTGAAAACCAGTAGGCCAAAATTATGGAGAAGAAATATGAAAAGTTTATTTAAGAGATTAATATCATTATCATTTGCAGGGCTTATGATTATATCATGTACAGCATGTGGAAGCAGTGAGAACTATTATGCATCGAGGAGTGGACTTCACGCAGATATTTCAGGTGACGCGCATTGGATGAAATATGATTCAGATAATATCTGGGGAATAGAGGCGACGGTTGTTGATTACAACCAAATAACCTATATATTTGACGCTGAAAAATGCCTTTTCAACGATAAAGAGGTAGAAGATGCTTTTAGTAAAGGAATGATATATGGATGTGATTCGCATGGAGGCAAAAGGAAGGAATCTTATGATGTTGTTTATGAACAGGATGATAATAAGATATATCTGACTTTTGTTTATGGAAATGAAACTGAAAGATCGAAGGTCGGAGGATTCTGGCTTCATATGTCAGATGATGAGTATATAAGGTGTGGATTCACAGATGAGACTATATACATTGACCATATTACAATTCTAAGTCGAGGAACCGGTGAAAGACTGGGCATGACCTATGAAATGGAATCAGGTGAGGATTGGACGCAATTATGGAAGGATGGAAGATGGTCTGAAAAAAGAAACAGAGGATATTACTGTGATGATGGGCCTGTTGAATAATGTCGCATCTTTGTTGGTATGAATGACCTGTTAATTTATTATATATTTATAAATAACGACAAAATATCTTGACAGAGATTGCTTTTATGACATAAAATAGCACCCCGTAGGGATTGGAATGTTGAAAAACGTGGAACCTACGGGGCTTTTTATTTACTTTCTGTTCAAAAGGATTAAAAATGGCAAAGTATTTAGTTATAGTTGAGTCACCTGCAAAGGTGAATACAATTAAAAAATTTTTGGGTTCTAATTATGAGGTTGTTGCAAGCCAGGGGCATGTGAGAGATCTTCCAAAGTCTCAGCTTGGAGTATCCCCGGAGAATAATTTTGACCCTAAATATATTACAATTCGTGGAAAAGGCGATTTGCTTGCAGGATTAAGAAAAGAAGTTAAAAAAGCTGAAATTATATATCTTGCAACGGACCCTGACCGTGAAGGGGAAGCAATCAGCTGGCATCTTACCAAGGCTATAAATATGGAAGGTAAGAAGGTCAAGAGAATTACTTTTAATGAGATTACAAAAACGGCTGTTAAGGAATCGCTTAAGAACGCAAGGGATATTGATATGAACCTTGTTGATGCACAGCAGGCAAGACGTGTACTTGACAGAATAGTTGGTTATAAGATTTCACCGATCCTTTGGGCTAAGGTTAAAAGAGGTCTTTCGGCAGGAAGAGTTCAGTCTGTTGCTTTAAGAATTATTTGCGACAGAGAGAATGAAATCAGCTCATTTGTGCCTGAAGAATACTGGACGCTTGAGGCTGTACTTAAAGGTGAAGGTCAAAAGAAACCTTTTACGGCAAAGTACTATGGAGAAGCTGATAACAAGATTGATATTAAATCCAAAGAACAGGCTGATGCCATCATCAAAGACTTGAAAGATGCCAAATTTGAGGTTTCGGACATTAAGAAGGGTGAACGTGTAAAGAAGTCTCCACTTCCCTTTACTACATCGACTCTTCAGCAGGAAGCTTCGAAGGTGTTGAATTATTCAACACAGAAAACGATGCGTATAGCGCAGCAGCTCTATGAAGGTATTGCAATTAAAGGTCATGGAACTGTTGGTGTTATTACATATTTGCGTACTGATTCTACCAGAGTTTCGGAAGAAGCAGAGAATTCAGCAGAAAAATATATAATCGAAAAGTTCGGCCCACAGTATGCCGGTAAGAAAACGCAGGCAGCCAAAGAGGATAAAAAGATACAGGATGCGCATGAAGCAATACGTCCTACATATCTTGAATTTGAACCCTCGGAAATCAAAGATTCTCTGACCAGGGAGCAGTTGAGATTATATCAGCTCATATATAAGAGATTCCTTGCAAGTCGTATGGAGTCTGCAGTTTATGAGACCACCTCCGTTAAAATTGATGCAGGAAAGCATAGATTTACAGTTTCGGGATCAAGTGTTAAATTTGATGGTTTCATGAAAGTATACACAAGAGAAGAAGATAATGAAGAGACTGAAACCCTTAAGACTGCTGTTTCAAAGGGAGATGTTTTCGTGGTTGAAAATGTTGAAGGAAAACAGCATTTTACACAGCCTGCTCCACATTACACAGAAGCAAGTCTCGTAAGAGCGCTTGAGGAACTCGGAATCGGAAGACCAAGTACTTATGCTCCTACAATAGGTGTTATTCTTGGAAGACGCTATATTGTTAAGGAAGGTAAAAATATATTTGTGACTGAAGTTGGTGAAGTTGTTAATCAGATGATGATGGAAGCTTTTCCGGCTATTGTTGATGTGAATTTTACTGCTAATATGGAAACTCTTCTTGATGGTGTTGAGGAAGGAACTGTTAAGTGGAAGACGATAATAGAAAACTTCTATGGCGATTTCGACGATGCGGTTAAGGAAGCTGAGAAGCAGTTGGAAGAGGTTAAAATCCAGGATGAACTGTCTGATGAAGTTTGTGAACAGTGTGGACGTCAGATGGTAATTAAGTACAGCTCAAAGGGAAGCAAGTTCCTTGCATGTCCGGGATTTCCTGAATGTAGAAATACAAAACCATATTTTGAGAAGATAGGTGTTGCCTGTCCTAAGTGTGGTGGAGAAGTAGTTATTAAGCGTTCGCAGAAGGGAAGACGATTCTTTGGCTGTATTAATTCTCCTGAGTGTGATTTTATAAGCTGGACAAAACCTACAGATAATACTGTTGAGGCTGCCGGCAAATAAAGATATAAAACGACAGAAAAGTACCTGTAATATCTTGAATTATCTGACAATTAGTTGAAAAATTATATAAATCGTGATACAATACCTTCGTAAAGTGACTTTTCACATTCGGAGGTATTTTTTATGAGTAGTGTTCAATTATTGGATAAGACCAGAAAAATTGGCAAACTTCTTCATAACAACAGTTCAAGCAAAGTTGTATTTAATGATTTTTGTTCCGTTCTGTGTGAAATACTTGAATCGAATGTGCTTGTTATTTCAAAAAAGGGAAAGGTGCTTGGTATAGGAGATGCCGATAAGGTTGATTCGATAACTGAACTTATTGTTGATAATGTTGGTGGTTTTATTGATTCAATGCTTAATGAGAGACTCCTTTCCGTTCTTTCCACTAAAGAGAATGTAAATCTGGAGACTCTGGGATTTAATGAAGATGCAGTTACGAAGTTTCGAGCAATAATTGCGCCTATCGAAATTTCCGGAGACAGATTGGGAACTTTATTTATATATAAGGCTATAGATCAGTACGAAATTGACGATATAATATTATGCGAGTATGGAACGACAGTGGTCGGACTTGAAATGTTAAGAGCTGTTAACGAAGAAAATGCGGAGGAAGTTCGTAAACTGAATGTTATTCAGTCAGCTTTGAACACATTGTCATATTCCGAATTGGAAGCAGTTGTTCATATATTTGACGAACTAAATGGTACTGAAGGAATATTGGTAGCATCAAAGATAGCCGATAGAGTAGGTATAACAAGATCAGTTATTGTTAATGCTCTTCGTAAGTTCGAATCAGCCGGTGTCATTGAATCACGTTCTTCAGGGATGAAGGGAACGTATATCAAGGTACTTAATGATCTGGTGTTTGATGAGATTAAGAGACTGAAGGAAGAGAAAATGCACTAGAGGCTATTTATAAATTAATATGGCATAATGGATTGGCAGGTATAAAAGGATTTATGTTCATTCATAAATCCTTTTTTATATGTTATTGCGATGAGGTAAGCGTGTAGCATCTATGTCATATTAATACAATATATAGTGGTTATGTTAAGCAATAACTACTAGGCCGGTGGCCAAAAAGCTTGAAAAATCGGCATTTTCAGGCATACAACAACGACAAGATATGGTATTATGTTAACACAAACTACCACTACATAATGTGGTTTTTGATTAAAAATGTCTTGTCTTTTTTGGTGGATTATCTATAATAAATATGGTGGGTGAAGTATGCCCATTAATAAGGAGAGAGTATGATTAATTCAAATGTATTTGATTACATTAATGTTCTTCAAAAAACTGCTGATGCTGCATGGCAGCGAAATCAGGTTATCGGAAATAATATAGCCAATGTCGATACTCCGGGATACAAGAGGAAAGACATTGATTTTGAGAGTCAGCTTTCAATAGCTCTTGGAGAATCAAGATATGAGACAGTTGATTCAAAGGTGGCACATCTGAGTTCGACAGAACTTAAACCGAGGGTGTATACGGATGCAGCCAATTTCTCATATCGTATCGATGGCAATAATGTTGATATTGATACAGAGAATGTGGAACTTGCTGCCAACCAGCTTAAATATCAGGGACTTATTACAGGTATCAATCAGGAATTTGCCAATTTGAAGATGGTTATAAAATAAATTCTGAAAACTGATGTTTGTAGATATTGGAATCATGATAAGTTTTTTAGAAAGGACAATAAATGAGTATATTTAATTCTTTTAATATTAATGCGTCAGGTCTGACTGCTGAAAGATATCGTATGGATGTTATTGCGGAGAATGTGGCAAATGCAAATACAACACGTACCGCAGATGGAACACCTTATAAGCGTAAGGTTGTAACCTTTGAAGAAAAGAATGCAACACCAGCTAACTTTAAGGCATATCTTGGTCATGCATCAGAAAAATATACAGGTCAGGGAGTTAAGGTTTCTTCAGTATCTGAGGATGACTGGACACAGATGAACATGGTATATGATCCGGCACATCCCGATGCAGATGAGAACGGATATGTAACATATCCCAATGTAAATATTGTTACTGAAATGACTAATCTCATTGATGCTTCAAGAGCATATGAGGCAAATGCGACTGCTTTCAATGCATCTAAAGAGATTGCAATGAAGGGACTTGAAATGGCAGGTTCATGATAAGCCATGGCAAGCAACGTAACAGATTTATGAAATGACAGGTTAGTCACCTGTAAGGAAATTTATTAACGTAAAGTGATGGGAGCATAAAATATGGATATTTCCAGTTTTTACAATATAAGTTCCGGCGCCATTCAAAAGGCAGCAGAAAACTCTTCAATTGCCAACATACAGCCCACGGGGGAATTTACTTCATTATTTGACAAGGCAGTTGAAAATCTTTCGACTACCAATTCCTATTTGTCTGATGCAGAGAACGAAGAGTTAAGATGGGCACTCGGAGAAACAGACAATACGCATGAATTGTCAATTGCATTGCAGAAGGCAAGTACGGCACTTCAGTACACTGTTGCAATCAGGGATAAGGTGCTTGAAGCGTACAAAGAAATAATGCAGATGCAGATTTAATGGTTTGGGAGCTAAAAAATGGCTGATAGAATTAAAAACCTGCTTAAAAAGGTTCTTGACTGGTGGAATAAATTCACTACAAAACAAAAAACGTATATTATTGCTGCTGCAGCAGGAATTATTCTTGCTCTTGCAATTGTTATCTCAGTAATCAGCAAACCACAGTATGTGACGCTGATTAATTGTGATACAACAAAGGAAGCTTCGGAAGTAACTGAGCTTCTGAATGGAGAAGGTCTTGATTACACAATCTCAGATGATGGACTGTTAATTAAGATTAATCAGAATCAGCAGTCACAGGCTAACCTTTTGCTTGGAGCCAATGATATTCAGTCAAGTGCGTATACTATTGATAATGTTACTGATGGTGGATTCTCAACAACAGAATCTGATAAACAGAAAAAGTATGAGGTATATCTTGAAAAGCGTTTGGCACAGGATATTCTTGGTAAGTTCTCTTTCGTGAAGAGCGCTACGGTTGAATTGTACATTCCGGAGAATGACGGTACTCTGATTGCCAAAGAAGAAGAGTCATCTGCATGGGTGGTTCTTGATCTTGAAGGAAAAGAAATGACCCCGGAACAGGCAGCCGGTCTTGCACATGCAATTGCGGTTGCACTCGGAAATAAAACAGATGAGAACATAGTTGTGCACAGTACTGATGGAGACGTTCTCTTTTCAGGTGCAGATAATTATAGTGTGTCTGGTGTGGCATCTTCTCAATTATCTATCAAATCTCAATGGGAAAACAAAATCAAAAATGAGGTTAAGCAGGTAGTTCTTGGAACCGGCGAATATGACAAGGTTGAAGCTGCCGTTAACTTAAATGTCGATTTCAGCACATATTCAGAAACAGATCATCAGTATTATGTAGAGGATGGTCAGACACAGGGATATCTGGCTTCCGAAAGAACTTATACATCTGAAGCTGAAAATGGAAATCAGGATGTTCCCGGAACAGATACCAATGGGGATACCGAATATGTTTGGAGAGATAATCAGCATTCATCATCAGCGGTAGAAGAAGCAGACAGAAAATATTTGCCTTCAGAGAGAATTACAGATAAAACAACACCTGGTGGAGCCCCTGATTATAATAATTCTTCAATATCCTTAGCTGTTACAAAGTGTAATTTTATTAAGGAAGCGGATGCTAAAGCACAGGGACTGCTTGATGGTATTTCCTGGGATGAATATAAGCTTGCAAATTCGGTAAGAGAACCTATGGAAATTGATGACAGCATGTATGATATGGTTGCCAATGCTACCGGCTTCCCAAAGAATAATATCACGATTGTTGGATATCTTGAAAATATCTGTCTTGATGAGGAAGGTCTCGGAATTGAAATGACGGATATTATGACCATTGTTCTGATAGTAGCAATTCTTGGTCTGCTGTTATTCGTTGTATTAAGAAGCATGAAGACAGAGAAGGAACCGGAGGAAGAGGAAGAACTTACAGTGGAAACTCTTCTTCAGTCACAGCCTGAATCAGATATAGAGGATATTGGACTTGAAAGTAAGTCAGAAACCAGAATTATGGTTGAAAAATTCATTGATGAAAATCCGGAAGCCGCAGCACAGCTTTTGCGCAATTGGCTTAACGAAGAATGGGGGTAAATGATGGCCAGAGTTCAGGAAGAAGTATTAGGTGGTATTCAGAAGGCCGCCGTTCTGCTTATAGCATTGGGTCCCGAAAAGTCGGCCTTATTGTTTAAGCACCTTAAAGAAGAGGAAATAGAAGAGCTGACGCTTGAAATTGCCAACACAAGAGCAGTTACTCCACAAACCAAGGAATTGGTAATAGAGGAGTTTTATCAGATATGTCTTGCCCAGCAGTATATTGCGGAGGGTGGTATTAATTACGCAAAAGAATTGCTTGAAAAATCCTTTGGTAATGAAAAGGCGGTGGATGTTATTACAAGACTTACGGCTTCATTGCAGGTTAAGCCGTTTGAGTTTGTACGTAAGACGGATGCAACACAGCTGTTTAACTTTATTCAGGATGAACATCCGCAGACTATTGCGCTTATTCTTTCATATCTTCCGGCAGGCCAGGCAGCCCTTATTGTTTCGGCATTGCCGCCGGACAGACAGGCGGATGTCGCAAAGCGTATCGCTGTAATGGACAGAACTTCGCCGGATGTTATTAAAGAAGTTGAAAAAGTACTTGAATCCAAACTTGCTTCACTGGTTAACCAGGATTATACAATTATCGGTGGTGTGGATGCTGTTGTTGAAATTCTTAATACAGTTGACCGTGGAACAGAAAAACATATCATGGAAACTTTGGAAATCGAAGAACCCGAGCTTGCTGATGAAATCAGAAAGAAGATGTTCGTATTCGAAGATATCCTGTTGCTTGATGACAGATCTATACAGAGAGTTCTTCGTGATGTGGAAAATTCAGATCTTGCAATTGCATGTAAGGGTGCAAATGAACAGGTACAGAATGCAATCTTCGATAATCTTTCTAAACGACTTGCAGAAATGATAAAGGAAGATATGGAGTTCATGGGCCCTGTGCGTATGAAAGATGTTGAAGACGCACAGCAGAAGATAGTTGCAGTTATTCGTAAGCTTGAAGATTCCGGCGAAATCGTTATTTCAAGAGGCGGAGGTGACGAGATAGTTGTCTAATGTTTTGAAAGGCTTTTTCGTAGCCGTTGATGAGGATTCAAGGGTTGTTGAAACTTCAGAAATACTGTCCAAAAGAATACAGGAAGAAGAGGAAAGACGAAGAAGACTCGCATACATCGGATATGATGACGAGGTGAATGGCGAGGAAGATGGTGACGGGTTTACTGCCGGAATTATGGCAGAGAATATTGATGCTCTTCTTGATGAGAATGCAGGTGATGGAATTATCAAGGCTTCAGAACCTGTTGCTGTTGATACATCGGAACTTGATGCCTTGAATGAGCAGATTGATATTGCAAAATCAGAACTGGACAGACTTCAGCAGGAAGCTTCATATATTCTGGATGATGCAAATGAGACAGCCGAACGACTTAAAGAACAGGCATACGAAAATGGCTCAAAAGAGGGGTATCAGGACGGCTATGCAAGGGGAATGGCAGAGGCTGAAGAAATTAAGCAGCAGGCTATGGATTATTGCAAGCAGCTGGAAGAAGATTATCAGGCTAAAATGGAAGAAATTGAGCCGCAGATGATGGATCTTGTGACTGATATATATGAAAGAATCTTTAAGGTTGAGCTTGATTCATACAGCGGAATCATTTTTAATATCCTGACTAATACAATTAATGATTCCGGAGCAGCGAAAAATATTGTGATTCATATTTCAAAAGAATGTTATCCGGATATTGTTTCAAGAAAAGAGGCATTACTTGCAGAAACAGGTCTGCTCGAAGATAACGTGGATTTTATTCAGGATGCAACACTTGCACCATCCGGCTGTATGATTGAAACGGAAAACGGAGTTTTTGACTGTTCTCTTGAAACGGAACTTAAGGAACTTAAGAAAAAACTCATGCTTCTTGCTTACAGAAAGGTTTAAATACTGGTCTTGCGCGAAAAACGTAAGCAAAAACCTGAATAAAAAACAGATTATATTTTTATGAAGTGAATATATCTTTATGAATATAGATTTTGATAAATATAACAGCATATTCGGAGAAAAGTTATATAAGGTTCGCGGTAAAGTTGTGAATGCGGTAGGACTTACCATTGAAGCTATGGGACCTCAGGCAAAACTTGGAGATCTTTGTTATATTTATCCAAGTGAAATAAGTGAAAGTATAGAACCGGCTTTGGCTGAAGTCGTTGGCTTCAAAGATGGGATGAATCTTTTGATGCCGTATCAGCCTGTCACGGGAATTGGACCCGGAAGCAGCATTGAAAATACAGGTAATCCACTTACTGTTAAGGTGAGTGAGGAATTATTGGGAAGTGTTGTTGACGGCCTTGGCCGAATGGAAGGCATCGAAAACATGCCTGGGGTTGAGTATTCGGTTGAAGCACCCGCGCCTGACCCTATGAGCCGTAAGATAATAAGTGACATTCTTCCACTTGGAGTGAAAGCGGTTGATGGGCTTATTACCATTGGTAAGGGACAAAGAATTGGAATATTTGCAGGATCCGGTGTAGGAAAATCTACACTCATGGGCATGTTTGCAAGAAACACTAAAGCTGATATAAATGTCATTGCTTTGATTGGAGAGCGTGGGCGTGAGGTTCGAGAATTTATTGAAAGAGACCTTGGCCCGGAAGGTATGCAGCGGTCTATAGTTGTGGTTGCTACATCTGATAAGCCTGCTCTTGAAAGAAAAAAAGCGGCGCAAACTGCTACGGCAATTGCTGAATATTTTAGAGATCAGGGAAGAGATGTTCTTCTTATGATGGATTCGATGACTCGTTTTTGCATGGCACAAAGAGAAATTGGTCTTGCCTCCGGAGAACCACCGGTATCACGAGGATATCCGCCTTCGGTATATGCCGAACTGCCTAAGCTCCTTGAAAGAGCCGGATGTTCGGATAAGGGATCAATTACTGGATTGTATACAGTACTTGTTGACGGTGACGATTTTAATGAACCGATTACCGATACTGCAAGATCCATATTGGATGGACATATTATGCTGGACAGGCGTCTGGCGCATAAAAATCATTATCCTGCTATTGATGTTCTTCAATCAATCAGCCGTTGTATGTCACAGATTGCAACTAAAGAACATAAGGCTGCGGCAGGTAAATTAAAGAACGTGCTGGCAACATATAATGAAGCAGAGGATTTGATAAATATAGGCGCTTACAGAGCAGGGTCAAATCCGAATATAGATAATGCTATTTCGAAGATAGATTCGGTTAACAGATTTCTTTTGCAGGAAACTGATGCGAAGTTTACTCTTGAGGAAACTATAGATATGCTCAAGAATCTGTTTGATTAACAGGGTAGAAGATGGCTAAATTCAAGTATAGAATGCAGAGCATTTTGAACATTAAGGAAAAACTTGAAGATCAGGCAAAAAATGATTTTTCAAGGGCACGTCTTCATCTTGATGAGGAGACAGATAAGCTTCAAGCGTTGGAAAAACGAAAAGAAGATTATGTTGAAGAAGGAAGAAGAATCCGTAAGGATGCTATAAATATAAAGGATCTCGAAAATAATGATTATGCCATTGAAAAAATGGATGAATATATTTTGAGGCAGCAGGAGCAGGTTAAACGCGCGGAGCGTGAACTTGAGAATGCAAGAATCAAACTGACAGAGGCAATGCAGGAAACAAAGATTCAGAATAAGCTTAAAGAGAAGGCTTTTGAAGACTTTAAGAAGGAACTGAATGCTGCAGAGTCTAAAGAAGTGGATGAACTGACAAGTTACACCTATGGTCAGAAAAAGGGTGAATAAATGGCTAACGAACCAATGAGCGCTGAACAGGCTAAAGCCGAACGCGCACGAATTAAAGAAGAGAAAAATAAATTTAACAAAGAGCAGCAGGAACAGAAGAAGGCAGCAAAGAAGAGAGCTAAAGAGATTGCAGCCATGGAAGCCGGAATAGAAGAAGATGAGGAACGTGGCGGTGGTTCTGTATTTGCGGTTACTTTTGTTATTGTTATCATATGGATTGCAATTCTGTGTCTGGTTATCAAACTTGACCTTGGCGGATTTGGTTCTTCAGTGCTGAGACCAATACTTAAAGATGTTCCGGTTCTTAATCTTATTCTTCCGGATGCTGATGAAACTGTTGTTGATGATGAAGGAGAAGGAACCTACGGCGGATATTCCGACCTGAAGGAAGCTGTGGACAGAGTGCACGAACTTGAACTTGAACTGGAAAGAGCCAAGGTTAATGATGACGTTAATTCAGAGGATATCACGGCCATGAAAGCAGAAATCGAAAGACTTAAAACTTTCGAGGATGCTCAACTTGAATTCCAGAGAATAAAAAATGAATTCTATGAAGAGGTTGTTTATGCAGATAAAGGCCCAGGACTTGATGCATATAAAAAGTTTTATGAATCAATGGATCCGTCTACGGCAGAATATCTTTATAAACAGGTAGCACTACAGCTTGAAGAAACGAAGGAAATAAAGGATTATGCCAAGGCATATTCAGAGATGAAACCGAAGGAGGCAGCAGCTATCTTTGAAATGATGACAGATAATCTTGAACTTGTTGCAAGAATTCTGGGAGTTATGGATGCTACCGACAGAGGTAAAATACTCGGAGTAATGAATTCGGAGATTGCTGCAAAAATTACAAAAATTATGGACCCTGAGGATTAAGTTTTGAATCGGGGACTCCGATAATATATATGTACCTTGAAAAACTGCCTTGTGCAGAAAGACAATTGAATAAGGAGGAGAGTAAATGACCGGTGGATCAATTAAGGACCTGGGATCGATAATGACTTTCGTCAATACCGGAAAAACTCAGAATAATGGTATTAAGAGTAAAATGAGTTTTTCGGATATGATGACAAAGGCAGAAGATGGCCAGGGAATGAAAGACATTGGATCTAAAGACTCTAAGCTCGAGAAAAAGCCAAACCCCATCAGTAAGCCTGAAAAAGATGGCAAAGTCGAGAAAATGGATGTTTCAAAGACTAAAGCCAATAAAGTCGAGGTTAAAGATGATTCGGTTGGAATCACAAACGATGAGGAAAATGTAAGAACCTTTGAAGAAGCAGGAAAGACTGTTGCAGAAAAAATTGCCGATATTTTTGATGAAACAGTTGAAAAGGTAGAAGAGGCAATGGAAACGTTAGCACTTTCTTTTGTGTCACTGCTGGATGCTTCCAATATGGGTAACATGGTTCTTGAACTTAGTGGTGAACAGGATCCCATGGTATTGGTAACAGATGAAAACCTGATGGATTTCGTTAACAATCTGACAACTGTAGTGGACGCCACTATAGCGGACTTAGCCGAAGATATGGACGTGGAGATACTCGATGTAAAAGATTTTCTTGAGAAAATGAATTCTTTAGAGATGAATGCAGCGAATAGCGAAATGAGTGTTGAAGCTAATTCAGATGAAGAATCTATTATGGCAAATCCTGTTACAGATGTTACTTATGAAGAAGAGCCTGAAACAGATGATGAAGAAACAACCTTGAAAACAGGTAGTCAAAGCGAATCGGTTCAGGAGAATAAGTCATCCGAACATACAGATAACCATTCTGTTATAAAAAATGTCAGTGAGCGTGAGGAAACAGATAATAATTCTGCAGGCGCCCAGACAAATCTTGTTAAGAATCCGATTTTAGACAATTTGGTGAATAACACAAATAGTGTAGCTGTTGAAACGCCATATGTTTCTGAAGAAACAAGAAACATTATGGATCAGATTCTGGAGCATGTTAAGGTTAACATTAAGCCTGAAGCTGATGAGATAACACTTCAGTTACATCCGGCCAGTCTTGGAAATGTAAAAGTAAATCTTGTTTCTAAGGCAGGTGAAGTTACAGCTGAGTTTAAGGTTCAGAATGAACAGGTCAGAGCTGCCATAGAGGCACAGCTTAATGACCTTCACGAGACCTTTAAGGCTCAGGGTACAAAAGTTACAGCAATTGAGGTTTCTGTTGAAATGCAAAGTTTTGATTCGAATCTTTGGGAAGGCAAAGGACACGGATCAAATGAAAACGGTGAAAGCAAGAACAGAAAGCCCAGAAGAATTAACTTAAACGATTTGGATTCTCTCTTTATGGAAGAAGCTTCTGAAGAAGAAAGACTTGCCGGAGAGATGATGAAGGCCACAGGAAGTACAGTCGATTATACGGCATAGTATTCCGGGCAGAAAGGAATTTATATGTCAGTTGGCGCTATTGTAAAAGATGGAAAACTTGTTGAAAGCACAGCTCAGACAGCTCAGGCAGCTGCCAAGGATGCAAAGGCGACAGGTCCCAAGGGATATGATAAAGATGCTTTTATGCAGATTCTTGTTGCACAGATGAAATACCAGGATCCGCTGGAGCCTACTTCGAATACTGAGTATATTAATCAGTATGCAACTTTCTCGCAGGTTGAACAGCTTCAGAATATGGCATCATCTATGGATCTTGGAAGAGCATCAGGTTATGTTGGTCAGACAGTTCAGATTGATGCATCTGAAAAGGGCAAGGAACAGAAGATTGTAGAAGGTGTTGTTGATTACGTGAAATATGAAAGCGGAAAGGCATATCTTTCGGTTGGAGGAGAACTTTATCCTGCGGATTCTGTTATTGCGGTTATTGACAGTTCGTATAATGATGCGGTTACCCTGGCAAATGCTTTTGCCAATACAGTTAATAAACTTCCAGATTTGTCTGAAATTAATTTGAGTCATAAGGATGCAATCGAAGCTCTGGCTACAGGTTATGATGCCCTTACTCCGTATCAGAAGTCTATGATTGATTCGTCTTATGTGGATAAACTCAAGGAGTATGTTGATAAGATAACCCAGATGCTTGAAGATTCAAAAAAATCCGAAGAAACTGCTGAAAATACTAAAGAATCTGAAAAATCTGACGATGTAAATAATGTGGAAGAAAAAGAAGCTGAGGATGATACAAAGAATCCTTTAACAACCTAGGTCATATGACAGGGAGGTCAATATGGATATTAATACAAACAGATTCCTATCCATAGAAGAGCTTCAGAACCGCTACCTGAATAATGATAAGAAACAGAACGTATCTTCAAGGACTTCCGAAGGAAATTCATTTCAGGATATTCTGACAAGAAAGTCTATTGAAGATACTGAAGTTAAATTCAGCAAGCATGCTGCAAACCGTTTGGCTTCGAGAAATATAGAGCTTACGGACGCGCAGATGGACAGACTGAATCAGGGAGCTCAAAAAGCCCAGATGAAAGGAATCAGAGAATCACTGGTCCTCGTTGATTCACTTGCGTTTATTGTAAATGTTCCAAATAATACGGTTGTAACAGCAATGAACAGTGATGAGACTGAAGACAATATTTTTACAAACATAGACGGAGCCGTAATTATTTAGCCGGACCTTATGGAGGCGAATCCTTCTGACTGACAGATGAAGGAAACGGTGAAGCCTAAAAGCTATTTTAGGAGGGTCAAAATTATGATGAGATCATTGTATTCTGGTGTTGCAGGTCTTAAGACACACCAGACAAGAATGGATGTTATTGGTAATAACATTGCTAACGTTAACACAACAGCTTATAAGTCACAGTCAATGTCTTTTGCTGATTTGATGTACCAGACAACTCAGTCTGCATCAGGTGCTAACCCTACTACCGGAACAGGTGGTATTAACGCAAGACAGATTGGTCTTGGTTCAAAGACCGGATCTATAAAGACAGCAATTACAACTCAGGGTGCTTCACAGACAACATCAAACCCATTTGATTTGATGATCACAGGTGAAAACTTCTTCGTTGTTAGTAATGGTAAAGAGAATCTCTTCACAAGAGATGGTAGCTTTTATGTAGATGGAGCCGGTAACCTTTGTATGACTTCAACAGGTTACAATGTTATGGGATGGCTTGCTGATGATTCTACCGGAAAGATTAAGCAGGATATTGTTAAGCCGCTTCAGATTATGTCTCCTAAATATATGACATATCCTCCTGAGGAAACAACTCAGGCTCAGTTGTCAGGAATTATCGATAGCAAGGATTCAAATGTTACTAACGCAGGTAAACTTGTAACACTTGATTTTTATGATAAGCTCGGTTACAAATATACAGCTAAATTCCGTGTTAACAGCACAACACAGGATGGCGAGTTCACAATGAATCTTACAGATATCACAGATTCGGAAGGCGAACCACTTAAGAAGTCAGACGGCACTGCTATGACGGATGCAGATCTTCAGGGCATTTTTGCCAAGGATACACTCTTAAAGTTTGATACAACAACCGGTAAGATTACAAATGCCGGAACTTCAACAGATTTAAGCCTTACACTGGATTTTACATCTGCAGGTGTAGATTCAATGTCAGGAGTTAAGGTAAATATCGATTGTAAGACACTTGTTGACTACAATAACAATGGTGCGTCAACAATTACATGTACAAGAGGTGATACAGACGGTGTTGGATCAGGACGTAAGCTTGGAGAAATGTCAGGTGTTTCTATCCAGAAGGATGGTAAGATTTACGCAACATATGACAATGGTCAGTCAAGATTGTTAGGACAGATTGCAACAGCACAGTTTGCTAATGCATCAGGTCTTGAAAAGAGAGGAGACAACCTCTATTCAGCAACACAGAACTCCGGCGATTTTGATAATATCGGTGTTGATATTACAGCCGGTGGCGGATACATGAACTCAGGCGTTTTGGAAATGTCAAACGTTGACCTTTCAGCTGAATTTACAGAAATGATTACAACTCAGCGTGGTTTCCAGGCAAACTCAAGAATTATTACAGTTTCAGATACACTGCTTGAGGAATTGACCAACCTTAAGAGATAATAAAGTAACAGTCTGAATGATTTGGATAGTATAATATCCATGATAAAAATATAAAATCAGTAATTAATAGTACTTTTATGGGGAAACGGGAAGTTTCCCCTTGAGTGCTATACGGAAGTTTTTTTATGACCGACTCATCACAACGTATGGGACTAGTATTGGGAGGCAATATGATTGAATTGACTAAACTTAATGGGCAGAAAGTACTGGTGAATGCTGATTTGATAGAACTGGTAGAAGAGACTCCCGATACAGTGGTGGCATTCACTACCGGGCGCAAGATAATAGTAAAAGAAGGTAGACAAGAGATTAGAAATCTTGTAAAATCGTATAGAAAGGAAATTTGTGCTCCATAGCACTTTTTTGGGGCAGAATCGTAGGTTTGAGCTTTGGATTTAGCGTCAATTTTAGGGTTTTTCTTATGTTTGGGCATGGTAGTTTATGGTATCCTTTCCTCTGCAGGAATTGAAGGTGCCGTTCATTACCTGGATTTGCCATCAGCGATTATTACATTCGGTGGTGCTTTTTTTGCGGTATTGTGTATGAATTCCATCAAGGGATACACAGGCGGCTTAAAGAGCTTACTTTTGATTTTTAAAAGCCCTACATTTGATGTTAAAGGCATTATCTCAAAAGTTATCGAACTTTCCAATGTTGCCAGAAAAGATGGATTGCTTTCACTTGAAGAAGCAGCAAATGATCTTGATGATGCATTTATGAAAAAGGGAATTCTGCTTATAGTTGATGGTACTGATCCGGACCTTGTAAGAGGTATCCTTGAAACCGAAATGGTAGCCTGCGAAGACAGACATAATGCAAACTGTAAATTCTGGGAAGATCTTGGCGGTATGGGTCCTGCATGGGGTATGATTGGTACGCTGGTTGGTCTGGTTAACATGCTCTATAACATGGATGACCCTTCGAGTATCGGTCCGCAGATGGCGATAGCACTTATTACAACCTTGTATGGTTCGTTGCTTGCCAACTGGATTTGTGCTCCGGTCCAGAATAAACTTAAACTGAACAATGCTAATGAGATGATGATTAAAACCATAATGATAGAGGGACTTCTCTCTATTCAGGCCGGTGAAAATCCTCGTGTAATAGAAGAAAAACTTAAATCATTCCTTGCTCCGGCAGAGAGAACCACAGCAGATGACGGAGGTGGTAGCGTTGGCTAAAAGAAAGCCCCCCGAGCCCCCGAAAGGTGCTCCGGCCTGGCAATCGACATTCGCTGACTTAATGAATCTTCTTCTGTGTTTCTTCGTATTGTTGTTTTCAATGTCAACTGTGGATGCGCAGAAGTTTGAATTGATAGTTGCGTCTTTTAATCAGACATTCAGTATATTTACAAGCGGTGCAACCGCTATTGGTGACGGAATGCTTGTCAGCAACGGTGTCAGCCAGTTAAACGAACTTGACAATTACATTAATTCTACAGGGCGTGAAAACGATGGTGAAGTTATGCCTGAAAATCTTGAACAGGCTTTGGAAGAGGTAGATAAGGCAAAACTTGAAGAATCTGAAGATCTTGCTGAAAAGATAGAGGAAGCACTGAAAGAGGCGAAACTTGAAAATGAAGTTGATATAGAGTTTACCTCACAATATGTTCAGTTAACATTGAATGGCGCACTTTTGTTTGATTCAGGTAAGGTTGAACTTAAAAAAGATGCTATTCCGATGTTGGATCAGATAGCAGTTATCCTTAAAAGATATTCGGAAAGTATTATTGAAATAGAAGGTCATACCGATAATGTACCTATGTCAGGCGCTAAATATTCAAACAATGATGAGCTGAGTTCAGGACGAGCTCTTTCGGTATTTAATTACCTTAGAGATAACAGCACTATAGATATGAGTATGGTTAAGCATTCGGGAAGAGGTGAATACCAGCCTATTGCCGATAATAGTACGCCTGAAGGACGCGCACTTAATCGTAGAGTAGAAATCAGAATATATAATTCGCTGAGTTCGGTTAAGTAAACAGTATATATTATTTGGAGAGTATTCAAATGAAAAAGAATTTGATTTCAGTTGCCATTTTGGCATTGCTGTTGGTGAATCTTGTTCTGACAGGAATAATGGCTTTTAGTGTTATGAGCACTAACAAGAAGACTGCTCAGCTGGTTTCGGATATTGCTACAACAATTAATCTTGAAATTGCAACAGATGATCCTGCAAGTGAAGAGGCACCGGATAAGGTTTCGATGAAAAATATCGAAACATATACTATCAGTGATATGACAATACCTCTTAAGAAGGGTGTTGATGAAAAGGATCATTATATGCTGGCTTCGGTAGCGCTTTCAATGAATAAAGAACATCCGGATTTCCTTGAGTATGGTTCTGCTTTGCAGGAAGACCTTATAAAAGGTGAAATAATAAAGATTATCTCATCATATACAATTGACGAGGCCAAAGCAAACACGGGTGTACTTTGCGAAGAAATATTGAAGAAAATACAGGCATTGTACGAGTCTGATTTTATCTTTGATGTTACCTTCAGTAGCACTTTGTATCAGTAATAATCTGATGCCGGGTGAAAAGGAGGTGAGAATCCGTGGGCGAGGTACTGTCCCAAAGCGAAATTGATAATCTGCTTTCGCAACTTACATCCGGAGAACTGGATGTAGACCAGATGCAAGAAAGTAACGAGAAACAGGTCAAAGATTACGACTTCAAAAGACCTGCGAAATTCTCAAAAGAGCATCTTAGAACTCTGGAAATTATCTTTGAACATTATGGGCGACTTATTTCTACGAATTTGCCGCTATATTTACGAAAAACAATACAGACGACGGTAGCATCTTCAGAAACTGTTACCTTTTCCGAATTCAGTAATGCGCTTTCAAATCCGGTAATACTCGGAATTGTTGATTTTAAGCCATTGAATGGAAATATTCTGGTTGAATTGTCTCCCAATCTGGGATTCGCCATGATAGACAGAATGCTTGGAGGGCAGGGGAATCCGCTCGAGAAGAACAGAGACTTTTCGGAAATTGAGATGACAATCATCGAGAGAATGATGATTATCTGTATGCAGCTGATGAAAGAACCATGGCGTAATGTTATAGATATTAATCCGATTATGGAGAGAATTGAGACTAATGCGCAGTTCGCTCAGGTTATTGCACCTTCTGATATGATTGCAATTGTTACAATGAATATCAGAATAGGTGAAACGGAAGGATTTATGAATATCTGTCTTCCGTATTTTACGCTTGAGGAAGTAATGGATAAGCTGAATACCAAGTACTGGTTTTCAACTATGCAGAGAGATGATTCGATTGACTATGTTGAACACATCGAGTCACTTATTAAACGTGTGGATGTTCCAATCAAAGCTGTTCTTGGTAAATCTTCAGTTTCGGTTAACGAATTTCTTGGATTGCAGCGTGGCGATGTGATAAGGCTTGATTCGTCAGTTGAATCTGAGATGGACATATATGTAGGTAATATTAAAAAATTTACTGCCTTGCCGGGTTCGAGCAAGGATAAATATGCCGTAAGAATTACGACGGTAGTTAGAGAGGAGGAGTAAAGCATGGATGGAATGTTATCACAAGACGAAATAAATGCTCTACTTTCCGGAATGGA
>JAKSRY010000017.1 GCA_024403415.1 Lachnospiraceae bacterium | reverse complement strand
AGACTAATAGAGAAGACCAATATAATAGAACTAGGGCAAAAGAGGAAAATAAGTGAAAGTTTTAGATTACTTAAAAGATCATATAGTTTACCTTGATGGAGGTATGGGAACACTTCTTCAAAAGGAAGGCCTGAAACCCGGTGAATTACCGGAAAGATGGAATATTTCTCATCCGGATAAGGTTATTGCAATTCATAAAGCATATTATGATGCAGGATCAAATATTGTATCGACAAATACTTTTGGAGCCAACTCACTTAAGTATGATGACGAGGAGCTTGAAGCTGTAATCAAAGCAGGTGTCGAGAATGTTCGTAAGGCAGCAGAACTATCCACAGGAACACAGGAGAAATTCGTAGCGCTTGACATAGGCTCAATGGGAAAACTGCTTAAGCCCTATGGCGATTTCGAGTATGAAGACGCTGTGGATATTTATGCAAAGATAGTCAGAATCGGTGCAAAATATGACATCGATCTTGTTTATATTGAAACAATGAATGATTCACTTGATACCAAGGCGGCACTTCTTGCAGCCAAGGAAAACTGTGCCCTTCCTGTTTTTGTTTCAAATGCGTACGGAGAAGACGGTAAGCTGATGACCGGTGCCAGTCCTGCGGCAATGGTTGCAATGCTTGAAGGTATGCATGCAGATGCGATTGGAATGAATTGCTCACTTGGACCAAAGCAGCTTGCAGGTGTTGTTAAGGAATATCTTGAGTATGCCTCAGTTCCTGTTCTTCTTAA
Source organism: Lachnospiraceae bacterium (assembly GCA_024403415.1). Classification (GTDB taxonomy): domain Bacteria; phylum Bacillota; class Clostridia; order Lachnospirales; family Lachnospiraceae; genus JAILLW01. The sequence goes on along the minus strand of JAKSRY010000017.1, from coordinate 43,938 downwards.
GCCAAACGCCGGTCTTCCAAGAAGTGTGGACGGACAGACTGTATTTGATGTTTATCCGCCGGAATTCTCAGAGACAATGAGAGAGTATGTTGAACAGGGAGTTCGCATTGCAGGAGGATGCTGCGGAACAACCCCTGACTATATCAGGGCAACAGTAGAAGCGACTAAAGATTTAACACCTGTGCCGGTTACCGATAAAGGAAAAACACTTATCAGTTCTTATACACATGCTGTTGAATTTGCCGATTCACCTATTCTTATCGGTGAGAGAATTAACCCGACCGGAAAGAAGAAGTTTAAGGAAGCATTACGAAACAATGATATTGACTACATTCTTAAGGAAGGACTTACCCAGCAGGAAAAGGGTGCACATGTACTTGATGTTAATGTAGGACTTCCGGAAATAGATGAGCCGTTAATGCTTAAGACTGTAAGCTATGAGCTTCAGTCGATAATTGACCTTCCGCTTCAGATTGATACCACGGATGTGGTTGCCATGGAGGGAGCTCTTAGAAGATATAATGGTAAGGCTATGATTAATTCCGTTAACGGTAAGGAAGAGGTAATGAGTGAAATCTTCCCTCTTGTTAAAAAATATGGCGGACTTGTGGTATGTCTTACACTTGATGAGGACGGAATTCCCGAAACGGCTGAGGGCAGAATTGCAATTGCCAAGAAGATAATTAAAAGAGCCGCAGAGTACGGAATTCAGAAGAAAGATTTAATCTTTGACACACTTGCAATGACTGTAAGTGCTGATTCGGGAGCCGCTCTTTCGACATTAAAAGCTCTTAATGTGATAAGACATGAGCTTGGCTGTCATACTTCTCTTGGCGTTTCAAATATATCCTTTGGACTTCCGTTAAGAGAGGTGATTACTGCTTCTTTCTTTGCCATCGCTCTTGAAAATGGCTTGTCAGCAGCAATAATGAACCCTAATTCAGCAGAGATGATGAAGGTATATTATTCATTCAGAGCTTTGCACGGTCTTGATGATAATTGTACGGATTACATTACAAATATAGAAAAATATGCAATGGTGGCAGCTTCTGGTACACCTGGTAGTGCTGCAGGTGGTGCGAATGCCAAAGATGCAGACGCGGCAGCACCGGAGGATGAACTCCAGAGAGCTATTGTTAAAGGTCTTAAGGAGCAGTCAGCAAATGTAGCACTTAAACTGCTTGAAACAAAGGAACCGCTTGCAATTGTTAATGAGCAGATTATTCCTGCCCTTGATATCGTAGGTAAGGGATTTGAAAATAAAACAATGTATCTTCCACAGCTTCTTATGGCTGCAGAAGCTTCGCAGTGTGCTTTCGAGCAGATTAAGAAAAAGATGGCAGAATCTCAAAGCGATGCATCAACGAGAGGCAAGTTTGTCATAGCAACAGTTCAGGGTGATATTCATGATATTGGTAAGAATATAGTTAAACTGATTCTTGAAAATTACGGATTTGATGTAATTGATCTTGGAAAGGATGTTCCACCTGAAACAATCGTTGAGGCAGCAGTTAAGGATAATGTTCCTCTTGTAGGATTAAGTGCTTTGATGACAACTACAGTTCCTGCAATGGAAGAGACTATCAAGCAGCTTCGTGATAAAGCACCCTGGGTTAAGGTGTGTGTTGGTGGTGCAGTTCTTACTCAGGAATATGCAGATATGATAGGTGCAGATTTTTATGGTAAGGATGCGATGGCAACTGTCAGATATGCAATGAGTGTAGTTGAGGGAACAGATAAGTAACTACAACAGACAATGATGTTTCAAAATTGATTTTGAACTTTTTGACATGGTCACTGATATGTTTGTCAGTATGTTTACTTATATGTTTGCTGGTATACTTACTTATATGTTTGTTGGTATATTTACTGATATGTTGTCGATATATTTATATTGATATGTGGCTTATAAGTTATGGAGAAGAGTATGGCTGAATATAAATTTTTAGATAAAAATGGAAGCTTCATCATGGAAAATGCAGAAAGTGACAGAAGCTTATATTTTCCGCTTGCAAGTGAAAAGGGATTGAAGAGTGCACTGACGCCTAATCTTGGAGGTGACTCAAAGATTGATCAGAATCATTTCTTACTTGAGCCGGTAAGTGCTGATAACCTTCATAACAACAGAAGCACCCGCAATTTCTGGGTTAAAATTGACAGGAATGATAAATCAGATATCTGGTCGGCAACAGGTATGTCTGCTCTTCAGGAAGCAATGGCAGGTACTGAGGCACAGGACAAGTCTCAGGTTGAGGCCGGTATTATGTGGCATAAGACTAAACGTATATCTTTGTCCTACGGAGTGAGTGCTGAAATCACATCCTTCATTCCGGTAGAGACCAACGTTGAAATTATGCTTGTCGGTATTAAAAATGAAAGTTCAGACAGCATTAAAATTACTCCGACTGCGGCAATCCCGCTGTATGGAAGAAGTGCTGATAATATAAGAGACCACAGACATGTTACAGCTATGCTTCACAGAGACAGAATCACAGAGTATGGAGTTGAGGTAACCCCGACTCTTTCATTTGACGAACGCGGACATAATGTTAATGATATGACATACTACGTATGCGGAATGGAAGGAGATGGATTGAAACCCGTGGGATTTTTCCCTGAGGTTGCAGATTTTATTGGAAAAGGTGGAAGCTTTATTAGACCTGAAGCTGTATACACAGACAAAGAGCCTTCATATATCTGGAACGGAGAGGATTTGAGTCTCGATGGCCAGGAAACTGTCGGAGCAATTAAGTTTGGCACGAAAGAACTTAAGCCTGGCGAAACAGCTGAGTACGTTGTATTTCTTGGAATCTGTTCTAAAGAACAAAGTGTTGACAAAGAGATTGAAGTTTATAATACTGCAGACAAGGCAAAGAAAGCTTTGGAATATTGTAAGCAGTACTGGTTAAAGAAATGTACCGTTAAATACGAAACAGGAGATGTGGCCTTTGACAGATTTATGGATTGGGTTAACTTCCAGCCTGAACTCAGAAGACTGTTTGGATGTTCATTCCTTCCGCATCATGATTACGGAAAGGGTGGACGTGGCTGGAGAGACCTCTGGCAGGATTGTCTGGCGCTTCTTATCATGAATCCTGCCGGTGTAAGAGAGATGCTTATCGGTAACTTCGGCGGTGTAAGAGTTGATGGTACCAATGCAACGATTATTGGCGAGAAGCAGGGTGAATTCAAGGCAGACAGAAATTCAATCACCAGAGTCTGGATGGATCACGGTGTATGGCCTCTTGAAACAACTAAGCTTTATATAGATCAGACAGGAGATATCAATATTCTTCTTGAAAAGGTTCCGTACTTTAAGGATAGGCAGGTTGCCCGTGGAACCCAGATTGATACAGAGTGGAATAATGAAAAGTGGCAGCTTGATGTGAATGGAGAGGAATACAAAGGTACTATTCTTGAGCACCTGCTGTTACAGAATCTGGCAGCCTTCTATGAGGTTGGTGAGCACAATCATATACGTCTTCGTGACGCTGACTGGAACGATGCTATCGATATGGCATCAAAAAGAGGTGAAAGTGTTGCCTTTACCAATGCTTATGCCATGAATCTTCAGACGCTTGCTGATATTTTGAAGAAGCTTAAAGAAGATGGAATGACCGGTGTATCTGTTTTTGAAGAAATGGCTGCGCTTGTGGGTTCGGATGTCAAGGTATATGACAGCATTGAAACTAAACTTGAAATTCTTGCTAAATATGTGGATTCCTGCAGACACACAATTAAAGGTTCGCACAAAGATATAGATATTGATTTGCTTATAGCTGATTTGGAGTCAAAATCAAAATGGCTTAAGGAAAACATTCGTAAGACGGAATGGGTTGAGGATTCGGAAGGAAACGGATGGTTCAACGGATATTATGATAACAGCGGAAATCGTGTTGAAGGCATAGTACAGTGTTGCAATGGAAACGGTGCTGAAGGCATGGCAGCGAGCAGCAATGGAAACAGTGCCGAAGGAGCAACCGCAGGTAATAATGTTAGAATGATGCTTACAGGTCAGGTATTTTCGATAATGGCAGGTACTGCATCTGACGATCAGGTTAAGGATATCGTTAAGTCGGCAGACAAATATCTTTATGACAGAGCATGCGGTGGATACAGGCTCAACACAGACTTCAAAGAAGTTAAGACTGATATGGGAAGAATGTTTGGTTTCGCATATGGCGAAAAGGAAAACGGAGCAGTATTCTCTCATATGGCTGTAATGTATGCGAATGCTCTTTACAGAAGAGGCTTTGCAAAAGAAGGTTTCAAATCACTTGAAGCATTGTATGCTCAGTCGATGGACTTTGGTGTCAGCAGAATTTATCCCGGTATTCCTGAATATTTTGGAAGAGGTGGAAGAGGTCTGTATCATTATCTTACCGGTGCAGCAAGCTGGTATATGCTTACGGTTGTTACCCAGATGTTTGGTGTGCGAGGTGAATACGGAAATCTTGTTATTAATCCTAAGCTTCTCAACTGTCAGTTTAATGATGAGGGTAAAGCATATATTTCTTTGACATTCGGAGGAACTGACTTTAAGATTGAAATTATTAATGAGAGCAGGCTTGAAGTCGGAGATTATAGTGTAACCAAAGTTGAAGCTGATGGACTGACAGGAACGGTAAATGACGGATATGTCATAATTGGTAAGGGAGATATTGAGAAAGTTGCCGGAAACAAGGCGATTAATGTTAAGGTTTTCCTGGGGTAGTGAAGCATTTTTATAATATATGCTTGTGAAGTGCAATAACCGTAAAGATAGTTATGCAATTAAGTCGTGTTAGTTAAAAGAGATTGTACTGACGTCTTAAAATATAAGTGTGAATAAACTAAGTAAAAGAGGTTTTGGTAATGCGTGGAATTTATACTAATGTAAATGACATTCGTAAGAGAGTATTTGCGGAGGTTGCGAAGCTGTCTTATGAGTATGAAGATGGTTTCAATATGGAGGTTATGCATCAGCTTCCCTATCATATTATTCCGGGTACTGTTGCAACCTACAGAGACAGTGCTTTCCTTGAAAGAGCAATAGTTCGTGAACGTGCACGTCTTGCGATGGGGCTTCCGCTTCGTTCGTTTGAAGAATATAACTCTATAACAAAGGGTGTTGAGGAGTGTACCAAGCCTGAAACATATTATGAACCACCTCTTGTAAATATTATTAAGTTTGCATGTCATAAATGTCCAGATAATGTTATGAAGGTTACCGACGCATGTCAGGGATGTCTTGCACATCCTTGTAAAGAGGTATGTCCGAGAGATGCTATCAGAATATACGAAGGAAAATCACATATCGATCCGGAAAAATGTATCAAATGTGGTAAATGTAAGGATGCCTGTGCATATGGTGCCATCCTGAAAATGGATCGTCCCTGTGTTAAATCATGTGGTATGAAGGCAATCGGTTCTGACGAAAATGGTTGTGCGGATATTGATTATGATAAGTGTGTTTCTTGTGGACAGTGTCTTGCAAACTGTCCGTTTGGAGCAATCGCGGATAAAGCACAGATATTCCAGACAATTCAGGCGATTAAGAGTGATGTTCCCGTATATGCGGCGATTGCACCTGCAGCAGCCGGTCAGTTTGGACCTGACATGACTCCTCAGAAGATAAGATCAGGATTTAAGGCACTTGGATTTGAGGATGTAGTCGAGGTGGCAATCGGAGCAGATCTTTGTACCATATCAGAAGCAGAAGCGTTTGTTAAAGAGGTTCCTGATGAGATACCATTCATGGCAACTTCCTGCTGTCCTGCCTGGTCTATGATGGCTAAGAAGCTCTTCCCTGAACAGGCAAAATGTATTTCCATGGCATTGACACCGATGGTACTTACAGGACGACTTATTAAAAAGGATCACCCAGGATGTAAGGTTGCTTTCATAGGTCCCTGCTCAGCTAAGAAGCTTGAGGCTATGCGTAAATCCATTCGTTCAGATGTTGACTTCGTTCTTACATTTGAAGAAGTAATGGGAATGTTCGAAGCAAAAGAAGTTGATTTCAAGAAGCTTGAGCCTGACCATTCAATGCACGGTGCATCAGCAGATGGAAGAGGCTTTGCTATAGGTGGAGGAGTAGCTAATGCTGTTTCTGAATACCTTAAGGAGAACTATCCCGATGTTGAACTGAAGGTCGAGAAGGCGGATGGACTTGAAAACTGTAGAAGACTTCTGACGCTTGCCAAGGCCGGTAAATATAATGGTTACCTTCTTGAAGGAATGGGATGCCCGGGTGGTTGTGTAGCCGGAGCCGGAACTATACAGCCGATAGCAAGTACCGCAAGAGCGATTCAGAGTCATCAGGCCCAGTCATCAATGAAGCATGCATCAACCAGTGAGTATGCAGATATTCTTGATCATCTTGAGGAGAAAGATATAGTAGTGCCTCAGGAATAATAGTTGTATTATTCAGATATCTTTGATATACTTCATTTTGCTTTTAATAATATTAACCCTTAACAGGCGACAGTTCGTTTGTACCATCCTGTCGTTAAACAAAACCAGGACTATAACTTATGCGTATTATATTTGTACTATGATTAAGATTATGGCTTTGCGTTTTGCAAAGCCTTTTTTATTATGGCGACGAGGAAAATTGACTGCATGCAAGGAAATTTGACGATCGCTAATCATAGATGCTACTCGCAAAGCGTGTTGCATCTATGTTGGTAACGAAGAAATACGCCCTGGGGAATTCAAGTGGTGATTTCACCGGAAAGAGGAAAAGAAATGAATGAATTATGGTTTTTTGTATGTGTATTTTTTTACTTGGGGTGTGTGCTCTTACTTTATAAGCTGTTTGGCAAGAATGGTTTATTTGCATTCTCAATATTCGGCACCCTGCTTGGAAACATCGCAGTATGTAAGTGCGTAGATCTTTTTGGAGCATCAACAACCTGTGGAAATGTATTGTATGCATCGACATTCCTTATTACTGATATTCTGTCAGAAAAATATGGAAAGAAAGAAGCTACAAAGGCAGTTAAATACAGCTTTTCGATAATGCTTATCTGGCTTATCGGAACTCAGCTTATTTTGCAGTTTACTCCAAATGGAAATGATTACATTAACGACAGCCTTCAGGTTGTATTTGGTCTTGCTCCAAGAATTACATTTGCCAGTCTGGTTGGTTATGTATGCAGCCAGAATATCGATGTATTTCTTTATCATAAGATTTGGAGTAAGTCAGGTGGAAGTGAGAAGAAGCTCTGGCTCAGAAACAATGGCAGTACTCTTATAAGCCAGGCAATTGATACGGTTTTGTTTACAACACTTGCTTTTTGGGGAACATATCCACTGGATGTTTTCATTAGCATTCTTGTTACAACATATGTATTTAAGGCAGTAGTTGCTTTGTTCGACACACCATTTATTTATATTGCAAGAAAGATTAAGCCTATAAGTGAGTCGGTAGCTAAAGCGTTGGAAAGTCAGGAATAAACATATGCCTGTATATTTACATGCCGGAATACTTTTGGTATCGAAATGTATATATCTGGACAAATATCAGGAATACGTATACATAAATAATTGACAAATATATATTGATTAAAAAGAGGTATTTATTATATGCGTGAAAAAGAAAATTTAACCAAACTTGGAAGTCAGGGAACAGAATATAAAACAGATTATGATCCTTCATTGCTTGAAACCTTTAGTAACAAGCATCCCGAAAATGATTATTTTGTTAAATTTAACTGTCCTGAATTTACAAGTCTTTGTCCGATAACAGGACAGCCTGATTTTGCAACAATAACAATATCATATGTTCCCGGAGAACTGATGGTTGAAAGTAAATCACTTAAGCTGTATCTTTTTTCTTATAGGAATCATGGAGATTTTCATGAGGACTGTGTTAACAAAATCATGAAGGATCTCATTAAGCTTATGGATCCTAAGTATATCGAGGTGCTTGGAAGATTTCTTCCAAGAGGAGGAATATCAATTGATCCATATTGCAACTATGGAAAACCCGGAACCAGATGGGAAGAGGTTGCTTGGGATAGGATGACGCACCACGATATGAATCCGGAAAAGGTGGATAACAGGTGAGTTTTACAGAATTCTTATTTAAACTGATGATATGTTTTTTTGCAGGAGCAGGAGCCGGTCTTGGTACGGGCTTTGCAGGTATGAGTGCGGCAGCAATTGTTGGGCCATTACTTTTAACCTTTTGTGGCGTTCCTGCGTATCAGGCTATCGGAATTGGACTTGCAAGCGACGTTCTTGCGAGTGCAGTCAGCGCCTATACATATAAGAAACATGGAAATCTTGATGTTAAGAATTCATTAGTTTTATTAAGCTGCGTATTGTCCATGACAATATTTGGAAGCTTTATTGCAAGTTTTCTTCCGGACCAGACTATGGGATATATGTCTCAGTTTGGATTGCTTGTCATTGGTATCAAATTCCTGCTTAAACCTGAAAAGAAGGTAGGCAGATTTGAAGACCAGAGTAAGAAAAAAAGAATAATTAAATCTGTCATTGGCGGAATTTTTGTTGGATTTATCTGTGGCTTTGTGGGTGCAGGAGGCGGAATGATGCTTCTGTTTGTACTCGTTTCATTTCTTGGATATGAAATGCATAAAGCCGTGGGAACGTCAGTGTTTATTATGGCTTTTACTGCGCTTATCGGTGGTGGAAGCCATTTTTATATTGGTGGGATGCCGGATACCCTCTGCCTTGTACTGTGTGTTATATTTACCCTTATCTGGGCAAGAATTGCAGCAGTAATTGCTAACCGAGCATCAGAGAAGACTCTAAGCAGAATGGCCGGCGGAATAATGGTTTTGACAAGTGCGGTTGTTTTATTCTTCAATTTCTTTGTGCAGGGAATGGATGTTAAGGATGAAGGAAATAATGAGTACTCTTGTGGATATGATGGTGATGTACGGAAATATCTGGAGTATGCACCGGAAGGGGAAGCCAAGGGCATAATCTTCATGCTCCATGGATATGGAAATGTAGCGGAATCATTTCGCACGGAAACTAAGCTGGATGAGGCTGCAAACGAAAGAGGCTATGTTGTCGTCTATGTGAACGGAATGGCAAATGACAATGATAAGACTTCAGCAACCGGATGGAATTCCGGAATAGGAAATTCGAACAGGGATGATTTGGGATTTCTTAAGACACTGGCTTCTTATATGCAGGATAAATATAAACTGACTCGAGAGCAGACCTTTGCCGCAGGCTTCAGCAATGGCGGGTTTATGATGTATCGGATTGCTGTTGAAGGAAAGGATTGTTTTGCCGGTGTTTCCAGTGTTGCAGGAATGATGCCTGAGGCAATGTGGGATATTAAATCTGAGGCATCAGATGTTTCAATTCTTCAGATTAACGGGACTAAAGACGATGTCGTTCCTATGAATAGTAACGGCAGTGCTAAATACTCAAAGGCCCCTGCAATCGAAGACGTAATGGATTATTTTGCCACAGCCAATTTACTTACTGATATGAAGAAAGAGAAGCTCTCTGAAAAGTCAGAACTTATTAAGAGATATTCAGAAGATGCCGGAACAAAATCTAAACAGGTATGGCAGGTGTTAATTGAGAATGGAAGACATTCTTGGCCGGAAGAAGCAAGCTGTGGATTTAACGTAAATGCTCTGATTCTGGATTTTTTTGATGAATTAGCAGACTAATATATTTTTCCTTTGACTCTGCCCCTAGGGGAGGGCTTATGCTAAAAGAAAAACATAAGGAGGCCCCAAAATGATAAATCTGGAATTGCTGAATTATAACAATTGTATAGCTAATTTACCGAACTCTGTTTTGAAGAAATTCAAAGTTGAGACTGTAGGTAATACGCTTGATATTGCAGACAAATATATGGAAAAGGATTATAAAAATATAGTTGTTCTGCTTCTTGATGGAATGGGAACATATATTTTGGAAAAGAACCTTCCTAAAGATAGCTTCTTCAGAAGTCATTTGGTGGATTCCTATAAGACGGTCTATCCACCAACAACTGTTGCAGCAACGACATCAATTGGGAGTGGATTACAGCCTATTGAACATGCCTGGTTTGGGTGGGACTGTTATTACCCACAGATTGATGAGAATGTGACGGTGTTCCTGAATACCAGACAGGGAACTGAGGAGAAGGTTGCAGATGAATCTGTTGCTTATAAGTACTGCGGATATGAATCTGTCTGCGATATTTTGAATCGCAATGGAACGAAAGCATATAACGCAACTCCTTTTGTAGATCCCTATCCTAATAATATGGATGCAATATGTCAGAGAATTATAGATTTATGTGAGCAGGATGGAAACAAATATATTTATGCATACTGGAATGAACCGGATACAACAATGCATGAATATGGCTGCTATGTTGAAGAAACGAAGAATATGCTCAGATCGTTAGAAGAGAAAGTGCAGAGCATGGCTGAGCATCTGGAAGACACTCTTCTGATAATAACTGCTGATCATGGACATGTGGATGGACAAAATGTTTGCATCCTGGATTATCCTGAAATTTTGGATTGCCTTGAGAGAAATCCGTCCATTGAACCAAGAACGTTGAATATGTTTGTCAAAAAAGGAAAAGAGAAGATATTTGAAGAAGAATTTAGGAAGGCTTTTGGGAATGACTTCATGCTGTTGACTAAGCAGGAAGTATACGACACGAACCTTTTTGGAACCGGAACAAAGCATATTAATGCAGATGGAATGCTCGGTGACTATATAGCAATTGCGACAACAAAGCTTACTGTATTTAATACCTATGAAGAAGCAGAAAAATTTAAGGGGGTTCATGCCGGATATACTAAAGAAGAGATGACAATTCCTTTTATAGTAGTTGAGAGGTAGGAGGTTATATGGCTGAGCAGTTTTTGACATTAATGGCGGATCTGGATGAGGAATCACAGCATTTAATGTCCGAATGGTATGATAAGCTTAAGGACGCAGGCTTTGATGGCGTTCAGACACATGGACTACCGTTTCATATAAGTATTGCTTCTTATAAAGTTGAGAAGGAACAGGAAGCGATTGAACTGGTTAAAAAAGTTGCAGAGGATTTCAAAAAGATAAATGTTTATATCAGTCATATAGGGGTATTTCCGGGAGGAAAAGTGCTGTTTGGAGCGCCCGATATGAGTGACGAACTGATGTCTCTTCAAAAAGCAAGTCTGATGAAAGACAGTATTGAAGAGTTTGTATGGACTCCTCATTCAACAATGATTATTGATGAACCTCATGTGGTAGCAAGAGCATTACCGATTTTTGCAGAATCTTTTCATCCTTTTTACGGAAAGATAGTCAGACTGCATCTGTGTGCGTTTTGGCCAACAAGAGAGATACTTACGATAGATTTAGTATAGGAGATTTTATTTTGCTTAATATGATATTTGTATAATATTGTATTTGACGAATAATATATTGATTTAGTAAGTATTTATTTAATATTATATTTTCCCTTTATTTCTTCAGATGGCTGATAATCACCCAGAATGTCATCAGCGCGTTTTATTAATTCTGCATATGGAACATAAGGAATGGCATATAGCATTTCATCAGATATGATAAAATCTCCATTGCTGTATTCGGATATCGGTTTTGAATCTGCAATTACCTCTAAGTCACTATTAAGTATTAATGAAAGCGAATAAGCTGTTAATATATACGCATCGATATCTTCGGCATGTAACATCTCACCAAACTCATAATGGTAATCATACAGTGTATTCTTCTTTTCAAAAGTATGAGCATCATACATAATAATTGAGTCATCTAGGTATTCGACAACAATTATTGATTCATCATTTGAATAGAATGCTTTTTTGACATAATCAATATTTATATCCGGAAGACTGTCTATTATATCCTCAGCAGATTTACTCTTTAATAGTTTTTTATTTTTGTAGGTTGAATCATCGAGAATCCTGGAATGTTTATTATCCCCGGAAGCATATTTTACTATGTAATTTGCATCAAGGAACTGATAGTATAGGGCAGTATCGTTATGAGTGCTGTTTATTATGTATCTTCCGGGTAATTCTTCAAAAAGGGTATAGGTATAATCATTAGAAGATATTCTGTCTGCTATGTTTATATGTCCGCGACCATCTATAAGGTATAGTTTTTCATCTATGCTGTAAGAATCCACCAAGACATCTGCATATGTGTATGAGTTATATAATTTTCCATACTTAGAATCAAATACAGATATTGAATAGTCACCACAAACATATATATAGTTGTCATTTGCAATTAGATTATTGCATGTAAAACTAGCAAAGTCCTGAATCCACAGGGTCATGCCGGTGTTTGTATCTATGGCATACACTTTTGCATTTTTATTTGAATCAGAATATTCATCATTTTGGCATAAATATATTATGTCATCATGTAAGGCTATCTTGTTAGTCTCGTGATGATCTATCCAAAATGAAACCTTTACATCCCCAAGGTCACTGCAACACAATACATAATCTACATTGTCATCTGTTAATACGCAGGTATATGATTCTTTATCAAAAGCGGCATCAATAATTTTTAGGTTACCGGCATTTATTTCATTAACTAAATCTATTCTATAGACGATATCTCCATCAGGTGCGACACCATACAGATAATCGTCTCCAAAGCAAATGAGACTATCACTATCCGAATCAGAATATATTTTACCCCTATAGCCAATATCTGTTATTACGGCAGGCTCTGTGGCGGCAGGGTCTATTTTGTAGACCTTGTCTTTGTCAGTGTAGATGAGCATGTTTTCGGATGTGAAAGCAAAAACATCGAAATCAGCATCATCATACCTTTCTATACAAACAGGCTCTTGTGTATTTTTGCCATTAAACAGATAAATACTGCCGTCTATGGTTTCAGCAGCCAGATATGCTCCATCCTTGGAAACTTTATAATCAAATACAGTTGTTGTGAGATTATATACGCTAAGAGGAATATATCCATCTCCGGTAAGGTAGGTGTTTATGGCGCGATTAAGCATATAATAGGCTTCAGAATTATAACTGTTGGTTTCGTCTTCAGGTAGTACACTTCTTACAGCGTAAAGAGCATCCATAGTCCTTCCTTCGCCAATAAGTGATTTTGCAGCAACCGCCATGGAACCGGCATATTTGTCCTCTAACTCATTATATTGAGCCTGGATTGTTTGTTTTTGAGAACTGATTGTCATCATGAGTATAAGCATAACAATAGCAACGGCACTCATCACTGCTGTTATTGTGCCAAAAATCGCAAACATTTTCTTCATCTTTTGTTCGCGATGACGTTGACGAAGATCATCATAATTTAAGCCAAAGATGGCAGCACATAGTTTAATTACTGCTGTGTCCATTGCTTTCAAAATATCTTTTTGCGTTGCCCCACGAGTGTCGGCCGCCAGGGGTTCAAGCTCTCGTCTTTTTATTATGGTGGTGCCGTCATAGAATGTTTCCGAATATTCTTCATAGGTGATAATTTCCGGGAAAGAATCTGATGGTTCGGCTTCAGCAAGAACGACAAGAATATCTTTTCTGTCATGTGTCTGGAGAAATACTTCTATTTCCTTTATGCACCATCTTGACTGCGGATATCTTGGAGTACATATAATTATCAGATAATCAGAATTGGCCAGGGCTTCGCTAATGGGATCCGACAAATTATCCGACAAGGGTAGTTCATCTTCATCACGAAAAACACGCTCTATTTTCGTTTTGCCATTTTTAACTTTACCGATAAGTGATTTTGGCAGTTTGAAATTTTCAAGCTTTTTATGAAGATTGGTTGCAACAAACTGATCCAATTCAGCGTGCCGATAACTTATAAACGCATCATAGTGTATATTTTCAAGACCCATATATTTCTCCGTTCAAACAGTTAGCAAGTATATGTTGATATCATTATTCAATGACAGACATCACCTATATAATTGCTTAAGATTATGTAATATTATATATGATAATTAAATGTTTATTCCATATATAATGAAAAAGACAGTAATATTATTTTAATGAAAAAATATAAACGGTGTCTTCGAATGTGTGAAAATGAAAAAGTCACTCATTTGCTTAAATATAAGAATATATAGTACAGAGGTAAAGAATATTCACAACATATCCGATGTAAATGCCGTATAGGTATTTGTGGAGGTCTGGGATGGTCATTTCGCATAATCTTGTTGCCGCAGGGCTTGCTATTTCTGAAAAAATGCGTAGACAGATTCGCAGACTTGATCAGGGAGCAAGAAATATTTCCGATGGTATCGGATTTATGATGCCCATGTAAGGAGACTTACATGGGCTATTTTATTAAAAATTTATAATATTTATTAAGCCAAAATTATGATTATAAAGCTTTTATGAAACATTGGCACTCTCTATTGACGAGTGCTAAAACTGGGACTATAACGTAATCAGAACAAGGAACAAAACTTAGTTCAAAGGAAAATATACATAGCATATTTAGAAAGGAAGGATGACCTATGATGACAACAATGCCCAGTTTATTTTTTAATGATTTTGATTTGTTTGATGATGTGTTCGGTGGTCCTTGGTTTAACAATCGCAACTTACAGAATGCCCGTAAACAGTTATATGGACACAATGCCAAGAATATTATGAGTACCGACATTAAGGAAGAGGAGAATCAGTATGAGATGATAATCGACCTTCCGGGATTTAAGAAGGAAGACATTAGAGCTGAACTCGAGAACGGCTATCTTACAATTTGTGCAAAGAAAGGATTGGAAAAGGATGAAGCTGAATCTGAGGAAGCAAAGGACGAAGGAAAGTATATCAGAAGAGAACGCTATCAGGGAGAATACAGCAGAAGCTTCTATGTAGGCGAATATCTTAAACAGGATGATATAAAAGCTAAGTTTAAGCATGGACTTCTGACAGTGATTATTCCTAAAAGGCAGGCTGTACAGGTTGAAACCGACAAATGTATAGCTATTGAAGGATAATATTTAGTCCACAATACATTTCATTATAAACATGTGACAATTCACTTATTGTCACGAGAGACGGCACCTTGTAAAAGAGGTGCCGTTTTTGTTATGGCGACGAGGAAAATCGACTGTATGCTTGCATGCAAGGAGATTTGACGACCGCTAATCATAGATGCTACTCGCAAAGCGTGTTGCATCTATGTTATACACGATGAGCGAAGCGAAATTGAGATGGTATACGAGTGTATAGAACAGGCGACAGCCTGCTTTGTTAAGACGATGAGCCAAGTATATGTAATTTAAGGACGATATATGCTGAAATCAGATGAAAACAGGGCATAAAAAGTATATAATTAAGCATAAAATATTTTTATAAAACGGGAGATTGCCAATGAAAAATCATATCATAAGAAAATTAGCTTCTTTTATGAGTATTGTTCTGGTTATGAGTGCTGCCATGACAGGTTGTGGAAACGATAGCAATAAAGCAGCTGAAGTAAGTATTGAACGAAAGCCCGAGCAGGTTAAGGAAGACGTGGCTGAAGTAGTAGAAGAAGTTAATGAAACCGCAGAAGAACAGGTACCTGTTCAGGAAGAAGTTAAAGAAGTTTCTTATGTGGATTTGTATAAGGAGGCAATTGAGAATTTTGTCATTACAAAAGGTAATTCAGAAGAAGATCTTTCTAAATATCGCTTTGATTTGATTTATTTTGATGAAGATGATGTCCCGGAACTGGTTATGGGTAAGCGTGGTTATTACGTTGATCTGTATACTGTCATAGATGGACAGATTGTTGTTATTATAGATAACTGGGCATATGGAGCCGGTGGAAATGGTGGATATGATTATCTTGAAAAGCAGGGTATCGTATATAACAGTAATTCAGATTCAGCGGGTGCGGAAGAGTATGAAACCTATTGGAAATGGGACGCTAAAGCGAAGAATCTTGAAAATGCCTACGATGAAGAATTGTGTATGCGTTATGTTTATTACGATATAAATGGCGACGGCGTTACTGATTTTACTGATATCTTAGAGGGTGGACTGACAGACGAAGTCTTATATTTTTATGGTGATGAGAATATAACATATGAAGAATATTTGAAGTATACTTTTCCCGGAGAATATAAACCTATCTGCGGTGAAATGACATACGATGATATCATGTCAAAACTTAATTAGTCAGGCGTCGAAAAACAATGAATTTATGTGTTTTCATAAGATATAAGAAATAATGAAAATTTAAGAAGACAGTTTTTTTATGAAATAAAAAATGTTAAAATTATTATTTGGTAACAGGATAAATAGATAATCAGTATAAAGTAGTTTCGTGATTGAAAACTTGAATGGTTATGAGGAATAAAGAGGGAGAGAGCGATGGCACAAAATTTTGATCCATATACCGGACAGCCGCTGAATCAGGATGGCCAGACACAATGGCAGCAGACTGATGCACAGTATATGCAGCCAGACCAGCAGTATGCGCAGCAAAATCAGCAGGCAAGTTCAAATTATGATCCGTATACCGGACAACCGATGAATCAGGATGACCAGACACAATGGCAGCAGACTGATGCACAGTATATGCAACAGGACCAGCAGTATGCGCAACCGGATCAGCAGGCAGGTTCAAATTATGATCCGTATACCGGACAACCGCTGAATCAGGATGACCAGACACAATGGCAACAATATGATGCACAGTATATACAGCCAGACCAGCAGTATGCGCAGCAAGATCAGCAGGCAGGTTCATATTATGATCCGTATACCGGACAGCCGCTGAATCAGGATGGCCAGACACAATGGCAGCAGACTGATGCACAGTATATGCAGCCAGACCAGCAGTATGCGCAACCGGATCAGCAATATGCAGTCAACTCACAGTCAATGGGACAGCAAACATATGATGCGCAGAATGTGAATGCGGAAACTCCTAAAAAGAAACCTAAAAAAGCTTTGATTATAGCAGCATCCATCATTGGGGCACTTGGAATCGGTGCCGGTGGTGTGGCTATCGGAATGAGTGGAAGTGGCAGCAGTGATACAGATAAATATGTTGCTACCGGCGAAAACGACAATAAGAATAATGAGATACAGATTTCGACACCAAACGGAGATTTGGGAATAACAGAAGTTAATGGTCCTGAAGATAAATGGACGCTTATGGTATACCTGCTGGGTTCAAATCTTGAGAGCGAAGGCGCTTTGTTTACCAGAGATTTTGAGGACTTTGAAAAATTAAATCTGACTGACGATGTTAACATTATTGTTCAGACTGGTGGAACAAAGGAATGGCATTATGATGGAATAGATGCCGGTAAGATGCAGCGCTTTGAGGTCACACCGGGTGGAAATTCCTCGCTAACCGAAATATATTCAGCACCGGCAGCTCCAATGGCAACACAGGGCGCCCTTACTGATTTTATTAAATTCTGTGCGAAGGAATATCCCGCAGAAAGATATGGCATTATTATGTGTGACCATGGCGGTGGAACAATGTATGGATTTGGCGTGGATGAACTTTTCCCCGAAGAAAGTCTGGACATTGTTGAGTTTCATGATGCCTTTGCAGATGCCTGCGGAGAAACAGGAATCCACTTTGATTTTATTGGATTTGATGCCTGTCTTATGGGAACAATGGAGTATGCCTATGCATTTAAGGATTATGCAGATTATTATCTGGCTTCTGAGGAAACAGAGTTTAGTCTCACAGAAGAAGGTATGCGGATTGTAGGTGTTGAAAAGGGGTGTGCTACATGGTCTTATACGAAATGGGTTGATGAATTGTGTAAGAATCCGGATATGGTGATGGATGATCAAAATAACCATACCGGTTTGGGACGTATGATTTGCGACAACTATTTTGATTCCTATGAGTTTTACTCAAATCCTGACCAGGCAGACTTAATGCATGATTCTTATGAATGCAGAACAACCTTATCATTAATAGATTTGTCAAAGGTAGATGCGCTCTATGAAGCCATGTGTGAGATGTATTCAGAAATGTCGAAGTATCTTATCAGTGGTGATGAAGCCTGGATTAAGATGGTTAAAGCCAGAAACGAGTGTTTTGAGTTTGGTGATGGAAAATATGACCAGATTGATTTGCTGCAGTATATGAGTCTTACCGAACTCCCATCAGGAAATATGTACGACTGGGAGAAGGCGGTAAACGATTGTATTGTATATAAGAGAAATGATTCAAAGCATGCCAATGGACTGGCAATATATTTTCCAGGTAATCAGATAGAACAATATCCTACAGTTAGAAATAACTTAGAGAAAATCGGATATACAGGAGCTTACTTTGGATTTTTTGATTCCTTTGTTGCAAGACTTGAAGGATATGCAACAGGAAAGGGAAGGAATGATGATTCACTGGCTGACGAAGGTGATAATTCAAATAATGAAAATGCCATTATTGAGCCTACCTTTGCAATGAGTGATGAAAAAGACGGTTATGAAGGAAGACAGCTGACAGGGGAACAGTTTAGCCAGACAGATAAATTATATACGCAGTTGCTTGTTGAAAGTGATGGCAAAATCTATTATTTTGGTATGATTAACAATGCTGCATGTGACGAAGAAGGCTTCATTTATGCTTTATCAGATGGAAATTGGATAACCATTGATGGTAACGTTGTATATGCGGAGTATCTGAGTGAAACAACAGACGATAATGATGTGACATACGGTTTGTACGAAGTACCGGCAAGATATGATGGAATGGATGGTTCACTTGTTTTAACATATAATATCTCAAGCGGTGAGTGGGACTGCATGGGATGGTACTATGAGGACAATCTATATACAGCAGATGAAGGGGACGAACTGTTTTTCGATTATATATGCTTTGACAGTTCTCTGACTGAGAAAACTGTTGAAGAAAACGCATTTTCAGTTGTAGCCGGAGCAAATGGTTCATTTAATATTGGATACAGTGACATTACAGGTGTGATTGATGATTCTATATGCAGAGTTGTATTGCAGGATATTTATGGAAACTTCTATTTTAGTGAATGGTTCTAGATATTACTTGAAGAATGCAGAAACAATGCTTATAATGAACTAATTGAGAATTCTGTTGATTTTATTTATAGAAGAAAAGAGGAAGAAAAATGGAAAAGGTTATTTTAGCGTATTCAGGTGGACTTGATACTACAGCAGTTATTCCCTGGTTGAAGGAAACATATGGTTATGAAGTAGTATGTTGCTGTATCGACTGTGGTCAGGGCGAAGAACTTGATGGTCTTGAAGAAAGAGCTGCACTTTCAGGTGCATCAAAGCTCTATATAGAAGATGTTGTAGATGATTTATGTGAAAACTATATTATGCCATGTGTACAGGCCGGTGCCGTATATGAGCATAAGTACCTTATGGGAACAGCTATGGCAAGACCAACAATTGCAGCAAAGCTTGTTGAAATCGCTCGTAAAGAGGATGCAGTTGCTATTTGTCATGGTGCAACCGGTAAGGGTAACGACCAGATTCGTTTCGAACTTGGTATTAAGGCATTAGCTCCGGATATTAAGGTTATCGCTCCTTGGAGAGATGATAAGTGGAAGATGGATTCACGTGAAGCTGAAATTGAATATTGTAAGGCACATGGAATTGACCTTCCTTTTGGAACAGATCAGTCATATAGCCGTGACAGAAATATCTGGCATATCAGCCATGAAGGTCTTGAACTTGAGAACCCTGCACTTGCTCCAAACTATGATCACATGTTAGTACTTGGTGTTACACCTGAAAAGGCTCCGGAAGAAGGAGAGGAACTTACAATTAACTTCGAAAAGGGTATGCCTGTAGCACTTAACGGTGAAAAGATGAAGGTTGCTGACATCATTCGTGAACTTAACAAGATTGGTGGAAAGCATGGTGTAGGTATTGTTGATATTGTTGAAAACCGTGTTGTTGGTATGAAGAGCCGTGGTGTATATGAAACTCCCGGTGGAACAATTCTTATGGAAGCACATCAGCAGTTGGAAGAACTTGTACTTGACAGAGATACAATCGCATTAAAGAAGGATCTTGGAAGCAAGCTTGCAAGCATCGTATACGAAGGAAAGTGGTTCACTCCTGTACGTGAAGCTATCACAGCATTTACAAATGTTACACAGCAGTATGTAACAGGTGAAGTTAAGCTTCGTCTCTACAAGGGCAACATCATTAAGAATGGTACAACTTCTCCATACTCACTTTACTCAGAGTCACTTGCTTCATTCACAACAGGTGATATGTATGACCACCATGATGCAGATGGTTTCATCACATTATGGGGACTTCCGCTCAAAGTTCGTGCAATGAGAATGAATGAGTTGAAGAAAGAAAATACTAAATAATAAAAAAGACGTTTTAGTCAGGTGCTATTTTGGACACCGAGGCTAAAACGTCTTTTTTTATATTAATTGCGACGAACCAAGTGACAGAGGCGATGCACCATGCTGGCATGAAGCGCAGCGCAAAGGCATTTGGCGACCGCAAATCATAGATGACTTGCTATCATATTATGCTAATAATTTTTTTATCATTTCAGAATCAAATGTTACACTTGCCTTCTTCTCGGCTTCAATCTGATAGAGTGCATTTGCGGCAATGTGTTCAGCTGCCTGTTCGATATCACGAATACCGGAGGTTGACTTAAAGATTTCCATGATTGTATCAAGAGCTTCGTCGGTAATAGTGATTTCTTCCTTTTTAAGGCCAATTCTTTTTAATACCTTTGGCATGGCGAAATTGGTAAATATAACTCTCTTTTCTTCCAGGGTATAATCAGGAAGTTCAATTACAGCAAAACGCGACATTAACGGTGCGCTTATGGCATTCTTATCATTTGCAGTAGCAATCGGATAAACACCGGTTGTCGGGATGTTGCATTCAATATAGTTATCTGTGAAACCAAGGTTATCAAGTAATGTTAACAATACGTCCGCAGGATTGCCGTTTCCTTTTCCGGAGCATGCCTTATCAAGCTCGTTGATAATGAATAACAGATTTGAACTTTCGGCATTAGCGAATGCTTCCATTATAAGTCCGGGCTTGGCATTTGCATAAATACGTGAACTTCCGGTAAGCTGTTCAGAATCATTGATGGAACTCATTTCAAGAGTAGTCCATGACATCTTCAATATCTTCGCAACTGCGTAAGCAATTTGTGATTTACCGGTGCCGGCAGGACCAATAAGCAAGATGCCGTAAGCAGGAAGCGTATGAGTACGATTAATCTGGATGATGGTTTCGATGATTCTTTGCTTAACCTGATCAAGTCCATAAAGCTCTTCGTCAAGAATACGACGAGCCTCAACAGGGTCTATAGGCTGGAATTCAGTATTTTTCCACTGGATATTAAGCATTATTGAAAGAGCACGCTGAGCATGGCGCCTTTCTTCAGGAGTTACTTCCTGAGATTTTGCTACAGCAAGGTTTCTTCTTGCCCACAGTCTGATATTGTCCGGAAGTGTACTTCCGGCACAGGTGATATAGTCTGTGATTGACTGAATGCTTGTAAGCTTCATATCGTCAGAATCTTCCATATCGTCTATGTCAACAACCTCTTTTGAAGGAGCTTCACTCTGGAAGAGTCTTTCAATCATAAACTGTAGGAAGCCGTTTTCACCTGCAAGCTTTGAGCCTCTGACAGCAACGCCAAGTTCAAAAATCTTATATACTGCATAGCCATTGTCGGTATTTTTACCACTCAGACGAACCATAATATGATTATCACCAAGCCATTTGATCAGATTTTCAAAACGGGCATCTATTAAAGTGATATTATGTGACGACTTCTCGCCATCTCTTTCATATATAAAAGCAGTGCCTTTCGTAGGAGCTTCAAACATACCGGATGAATGATGCACAAGCTTGTTATCTTTGTCCTCCAATATGAGAATCGGATGGCTGGCATCTGAAAATCTTTCATTAGAATAGATGAGCTCATAGGTCTTCTCTGCTTTAACTTCTTCTTTTTTCATTTGGTTAAAATCAAAAACAGGCATATTTTTTCCTCGTATTCTTAATAATATGGTATAGTATAGCACAATATGTGTGGTTTCGTCTGTAATAAAGAGCAAGCTTGGCTGCAGAGCAGTAATGAACAAAGATAATAATATTTAAAAACCGACATTTTTGACATGTTTTAATCGTGCGGAGGCTGTATTCTGTACATGTCATCAGGGACCATTGCTTGGTATATTATATGTAGGACCCGGCGAGGAAGAATAGGAAGTGGATGTTATGGAAAAGAAAGAATATAAGCGAATCGATGAGACTCCGGGTGGGATACTTATTATCTCAAAAGATAATGAGGACAAACAGCCGGGTGATTATGTAGAACTCATTTTTCAAAAAAGGGATGAGAAGGTTCCGGTTATCGGACTTAAAATAATAGGATACAGAGGGCCTGAAGGTAATTTCAAATTGCTGGAACAGCTTTTGACATGTGAAAGGGAGCATTTTGTCGAGAAGATTTCAGAATATATGTCAGGGTTGTTTCTGGTTTGTTCCGCGTACTATCTGAAAATGGTTAATGGTGTTGAAATATATTTTTCGAGAAAAGATTTGGTTCATTTCAAGACAGTTACGGATCTTTGTAATGGTGGAGACATTTACCTTCTTGAAGAACAAAAAGAGTCATTACCGGACTGGCCGATACTGGTGCAGCTTCAGAATAAATACGGATATTATATTGGGTATGTTGATAATAGCGGTAAGAAATGTATAAACAATGTTAATAATCTGCTGTCATTTGAGATCAACGCAGATGAAGCAGAACTGAACTGGGAAGTAAAAATAGCCGGTATTATTGGATGCTATCGTGAAATTTTAAATTATGCGATGAATGAAAAGATTAATAACTTCATAGCTAAGTTAAGGCTGTTGGGTAAACTCGGTGATGCTGTGGATGTTTAATAAAGATATTATTTTACCCGTTCAAGCTTTTTAACCGATTCAGATAATATATTTTTAACATCCTTCACCAGTTCCACCGGGGCAAGCGCAGTTAAATACTGAGGGTGCGCCAGGCAGAAATCCCGGGCATTGTCATATTGAACCTTACGAACCGTAGCAACGTAAAATTGCTGCGGTTTTCCATTATAATCAAGTTCATCTTCGCTATGTTCCATAGGAGATGGTTCTATCTTTATATTTGTACCAAAAGCATCTACCAGAATCTGAAGACTCCAGGATGTACATTCTATCTTTAAATCAATAAGGTTTTGTGTCTGGCTTATACGCATATTGGGATACCTGTTGGCATATGCGATAGAGTCAAAAATGAGAGTTTTTTTACCCTTTAAGGTGAAGAAATCTTTTAATGTGGTCGGAACTTCTTTCCATGTGGGATAAACAATTGCTCCTGCTTCATTTTTTTCAGAGTGTATTTTGACAGAAATAATCCTGTCAACTCTGTAGTTGGTAGGATTTGAATGCTTTATATTGGCGGCAATCAGATAGTATCCACCATTATTCCACATGAGTGCGTAAGGATTAAGGATGGAGGTTGCTCTTTCCGTGAAAGTTATGCGATTTCTATTCTTTTGATTATCCGCATCATATATTCCATATGTGATTTCAATTTGATTTCTTTTTTTTATGGCATCATTTAATGTCTGAATATGAGCTAACAGCTGAACAGAATCAACAGGAAGCGGGGGAACCGGTTGGTTAGTGTGATTTTCAGGACGCATCGGGAGTGGGGGAAGATTTGAAATTGAATCTACCCCTTTAGTGCCCTCTTCATTATAAAAATATGCAGAGTCATAATCGTTACACTCATGAAGAATCTGCAGGCGTTTTACAAGATAGTCCTGTTCGGGTTGCGACAAATATCTGTTGGAAAGGATTGAACCGATGATCATGTTCATATCGCCGGAAGTCAGAACAGGTTCAAAATAGTATCTTTTCTGTCTTTTTGCTTTGTCATTACGAAGGGCGTATCCTTTTTTATCAACACCATTTGCATTTTTGGTTTTTACGACCCCACCCATAATAATGCTGCTGAGTAAATCGGAAGAACAATCTTCTGACATAGAAGGATTGGCTGACAGATTAACAAGCTGTGTCAGCTTTCTGTTTATTGTTCTTTCGCTAAAAGGCGTGTACTCATCGTTATCGTTCATAAGTGAGCTGTCAGCTAACAGGTTATTTAATAAGGATGTAATCTGATTGGAAGACAGAGCATTATTATAATCTGTGTTGGTTTTTAAGACATAATACAAAAGTATCAGTTCATATATTTTCTTTATTTCCTTAAATTCCTTTTCATGAAGGGAATATGAAACCTTATTATCAATTATCTTTTCGCTTATATTTGTGTTTATCATTCTGTCCGGCCGGTTTCCTTTCAAACGTGGATTTCATATTTTAAAAATATCATAATATGACAAAATTGACCAGTTTTCACCGCAAGGAAATGCTTAAATTATCATACAGACAAAGATAAGTAAAGCATTGAATAAGGAGGATGGCGATGAGCAATTATTGGAATCTTACAAAAATAGAAGGTCAGGAAGAAAGCCTTAGCTTTGATGAACTGCTGACGGAACTTGTAATGGATGAGAGCGTGGCTCTTGCGGGAGGATCACTTTTAATCAGCACACAGATTTCACATTTTGTTGGTGATATTCCTGTGAAAAAGATAGTGGCTAACAGAACATCAAGTTTTTTATCCAACGGACTTTTGTGTAATACCCCGGAAAAATATGAGCCGATGAACTATGAATTTGAAAAGGTAGAGGACTTTGACCTTTGTTCTTCGGTGCAGGGAGATCTGCTTCGATGTGACTGTTGCGGAGGGTTTCCCAAGATGAATTACTGGAAGATGAAAACATATACGGATGATGATTGTGAAGAGAACTGCTTTTGCAGTGGCCTATGTATTCAAAGATATATAAGAAGTTATAACTATCTGAATTCCAAAGTGCCGGATGAATTGCCGGAAAAAATAATCCTTGATTACGTTACTCCCAAGGCTATCTTTGAAGATGAAGACAGTGAAGGCAGGGACTATGAAAAGAATGAGGATTCTGAGTTATTAAGTGTCGGATGGACAATTCAGGAGGCCGGTAAAAATTCAGAATGGGAATATAAGGAATTAAGAGATGAAAAGGGAAAAATAAAGACCGATTTGTCTGAAATAATAGCAAAAGAATACCCCACCTGTTTTGACAGTTCAGCTTTACATAGACTGATATTAGTTAAAAAAGAAAGTGAGAGTCATAATGAGCAGATTTAATTTAATTAAGCCTGATATACATACCGGATACCTGAACGATGGAAAAGGGCAGGAAGTAACTTATCTTCAGATACCTGAGAATTTGACAATAGAAGAATTGGAAGAAGATATCAAAAACGGAGCCTCACATTTTGGTAACACACGAGATTACCTGAAGGAAAAGCCATCAAGATTTACGGTTATTAACTGCTCAAATGAGGAAACCGGTCTGATGGCAGTATCGTATATCGCATCTGTTTATAATCAAAGGGAAGGGTTGCCTCCCGATGATTATGAAGACGGTGAGATGGAAGACAGTTTTGAACTTGTATTTGATGATTATGATGAAGATGCGGAAGTATTGTGGGCTGACGACTACGATTCCCTAAACGATTACGGACAGGAAGACTGGGAGAGCGATAGCATCTGGATAGAATCTCCCTGGAGAATACCGGTAATAACCATGAACCAGCTTCTTTTGGGTGGAGGCAATAATATAAATTCTTTATTTATGGGAAACATGTCCATGGGTGGAATGGATAAAACCAAAAATAATTTGCCATTCTGGCATTACACAAGACGTGAGGGGATATGTATTACCTGTGACATAGGACAGTTTGCGACACCTTTCGGGGTGAATGAGGAGCAGTTTGTCAGAGCTTTTCAAAGATACAGCAAAAACAGGCATGTGTATTTTGTTGCTTACTCTTCGGGTAAAAAGGATAATACCAACTTCTTTAGAATTGTTTCTGAGGATGATGATACAGATACTCTTGATGCAATGCACCAGGGAATTTCCAATATTATTCTTGAATACTGTGCAGGTTGCGTTGATGCTATTCTCAGTGAAAAGACAGAAAACGATTACTATTTTGGAATATTGGAAGACTGGGTGGAAAAATATGGATATACACTCAGGAAAGGGTTTGATAAGAAAAGGATAAATGAGCTGCTTACATCATCCATTAGCTCTGATAAAGCTGCTTTTTTGGAAAAGGTTGTTAAGTTCGTCATAAAGCATGAACCCGAACCAAAATGCCTTGAAGAAAAGGATTTTGATATCTTTGAAAAATTTAAGATGATAGGCAGCTACAGAAAGAAAGCCGAAAAAAAGACTGCCCTGAGGCTGGACGGACTTATTGGAATGGAAAGCGTCAAGGAGCAGATTCAGGGAATTGTTCAGGTGATGAAATACCAAAAAAAGAGGAAAAAGCTTGGTTTATCCGGGAATGATTATCACAATGTACATCTCATGCTTGGTGCACCGGGGACTGCAAAGACTACTGTTGCCGAGATACTTGGAAATATGATGTCAGATCAAAAACTGCTAAATGGGACCAACTTTATATCGGTTAACGGAGCAGAACTGAAAGGAATGTATGTGGGGCATTCGGCACCAAAGGTAAAGGCACTTTTTGACCAGTATGACATCATTTTGATTGATGAGGCATATGCAATTGCGGCAGGAGAAGATGGAAGTTCAGATTCATTCAGTCAGGAAGCAATTGCACAGCTGATAATCGAACTTGAAAAGCATGGAATGGACCGTCTGGTTATCTTTGCAGGATACGGAGGAAAACGCGTGTCGCAAAAAGATAATCGTATGAAGGATTTCCTGAATGCAAATCCGGGTATTCGTTCTCGTATTAACTCAACAATTTATTTTGATTCATATACACCCAATGAAATGGTAAAAATATTCCGCCAACATGCAAAACAGGCTGAATACCGTGTTAGCAGTCGGGCGGATGTGATTATTAAAGAATTCTTTGAAAAGCGTTACAGGTGCAGTGACTTTGGAAATGGTCGTGAGGCCAGAAGCCTTTTGGAAAATTCTGTTGTAGAGGCCGCTAAGAGGCTTGCCCAAAACAAGCGTGAGCCAAGTATCAGGGAAATGAAAGAACTGAAAATAGAAGATATCAAAAGGGCAATTGCCACAATGACTGATGCAAGTGAACAGCAAAACGGTATGACGGTTGAAAAGTTCGGATTTGCAATATAACAGAAATGAAGAGAAGTGAATTGAAAAGGCAAAAAGGCTGATGAAAGTCAGCCTTTTTGTTGTAAAGAAATATAGTATAATAGGTGTGTTGTTTGGTTGAGAAAGGATAGTGAAAATGGACTCCTTATTAAACTGTGATTCAAAGAAAATAATAATAACCAATAATGTTGCCGAAACGAATAAGTATCTTCGTAATACGGTAAAGAATGAAGCGGCTGTTTTTTATAATTTTGATGTCGTATCTCTTTTGCAAATAGCTAAAGAGTTGTTTTTTGCATATGGTGCCATGTATTCTCCCGGAAAAAGATGGTACGTGGTAAAACCCGGCGTAGCTCAGGTAAGGATGCTTATGGCCTTAAAGAAAGTAAGCTACAGGCTTTTTTCTGAAAAATCCAAGGATTTGGGATCTGTTACGGAAATATTAAGGGTGTTGAATGAAATAAGAATGAATGCTCCTTCCGAATATTTTTTTAATTCAGAGGATATAAGAATATCCGAGCTTAGAAGAATGCTTTCCGATTATGAAAAGGCACTTACCGATAATAATGAGCTTGATGAAGTGATGCTGTATGGCGAGTGCCTTAAGATTTTGAATAATATTAATAATCTTGACATCCTTCTGCCGTTATATACTCATGCCGACTTTGTAAATATGTATTATGGAAGGATGAGTTTTCTTGAAAAACAGTTTCTGGAAGCACTTTTGACTAAACTTGGAAAAAATCCGGAAGTCATGAAGACAGATATATTTTTAAGTAATAATAAAACTGCTTCAACAGCGTCGTTCATGAAGGCTTACGGTGTGTTTAATGAGGTGGATTCCGTTAAACGGCAGATTGTTGAAAAGGGTTATAAATTAGGACAGGTTGCAATCATATATCCTTCTCCGGAATATGAAAGATGTCTTATGGCGGTTTTGGATGAAGCAGGTATTACATATACCTTCCCGAAAGGATTTTCGGCTAATAGCACGCTTTATATTCAGCTTATGATAAGTCTTATCGAATTTGCAAAAGCAGATTTTGATGCAAGACTGTTGGAAGCGGTAATTGATAATACAGATTTCATTCTGAAAGAAAAGCGTAAGAAATACAGAAGGTTTATTGATGAAAGAGTAGGCTTTAGGAGAGAAAGATACGCGGATTTTATCGACAGGTATCAGAAAAAATCAGAGGACGACGATTTTGCAGACTTTATTAATGCGGTTATTACATGTTTTGATCCTGAAAAGTCATGTGGTCAGATTTTTTCTGAGTTGGTAAAACTTGTAAATCTTTATACCGATAACCAGAACCTGTTTAGGATGTATCTGAAGGAAGATTTGCAGGATGAAATCAAAACACTTTCTTTACTGGATAGTAAAAACTTTGAGGAATCATTAGATATAATACTGGACTATCTTAAAAATCTGAGATGCAAAACGCCTGAATATCCGGGTGCAGTATCATTACTTCCCTTTGGAAAAGAAATAATGATAGACAGAGAGTATCTGTATGTGCTTGGACTCTCTAATGAAAACATTGCAGGTACGCTGGTTGAATCGCCTGTTCTTTGCGATGACGAACTTGTTAAGTGCACGGGTGCAAAAGTGAATTTGCAGATGGAAGCAAATAAACGTAAGAGAGAAGCATTTGAGAGAACACTTAAAACCAATGCTTCCAGGGAAATAATATACAGTTACAGCTATTATGATACAGTATCGCTGCTAACCTGTTCTCCATCATTATTATATCTGGACAAACTGGAAGAGTCCGAAATGACGGAAAAAGAGGTTAAAGCTGCCAAGTACCTAACTGATACCAGCGCAAGAACCATCGATGTGACGAGTATTAACGCAATTAACAAGGATGTGTCTTTGGAAGAAATATATACTAAGCGCGAAGTTCAGTGTCCTTGGAGCTTTAGTGCAAGCAGCCTGCAGGAAATGCTGAAATGTCCGCTGGAATACTATTATGCACATATTTTACATGTGCCTTCTGTTGAACATATCGACAGAGTTGCGGACCGATGGCTGCCGGCACACAAGAAAGGAAATGTTTTTCATCATACACTGGAAAACTACGTGAATGAGGCAATAATTACAAATAAAAACCATGATTTTGATGAAGCTGTCTTTAACAAATGTTTTGACGGGGAGATACGAAATGCTGTGAAAGAAAATCCTGTTCCTTCACAGGTTATCTTTGAAGAAGAAAAAGAGGAAGCGAAGGCAGTGATTCTCAGATATATCAGAGCTTTGCTGAACGAGCTGAACGATTCGGATAAACAGATTATAGGATGTGAAGTTGATTTTGCAGATGTAATATATAAAGATTCCAATTTTGAACTGTCTTTCCGCGGTTCTGTTGACAGACTGGACGGACAGGTGGATGAAAATGGTGTACTCCAGCTGGATATTATTGATTATAAGACCGGTACCAGCAGTCATAAGAAGGCAGAGATAGATGCAGGTGTTCAGATTCAGCACTATGTTTATCCGATAGCTATGCTGGACTGGGCTGTGAAAAATAAATCTGCATTGGAAAAACAGTTTAATGCCAAAATAAATGACGTAAATATAAGAAATGTTAAATATGTATTCCCTTATGATGAAGAAATAGGAGAAATTGATGTGACGGAAGATGTTAAAGCAACTGACTTTAAGCTTCCACAGGGAATTACAGATATTTTGACAATTCTTGTAGGCCTGCCGCAGCAGGGACAGAAAGAAAAGGCTCTTTCTTTTGCGACAGAGGCATCAATGTACAGTAAAGAAAACAACAGGGAGTTTTGTACGTATTGTAAATATACAAAGGTTTGCAGGTGCTGGTTATGATAGAAAACAAATTAACGGAACAGGAAAAAAGAAAACTGATTGTATCTGAACTGGATAAAAATATATTTGTTGAAGCCGGTGCCGGTGCAGGAAAGACGACACTTATCGTAGGCCGTATTATCAATCAGTTAAAACATGGATTACTGCCAAGGGAAATCGTAGCGATTACCTTCACAAATGCTGCCGCGAGAGAATTAAAGGAGCGTGTTGTAAAGGAAGTACATAAACAGTCGGATTTTGAGGGCATGAAAGAAGTGATAACCAGCATCGACCAGATGCAGATATCTACAATTCACAGCTTTTGCAACCGACTGTTAAAAGAGAGAAGTCTGGACGCAGGCATGCCTATGGAACTGAATCTTCTTAAAGAGGAGGAGATAAAAAGGCTTAAAGATGACTGTTTTCTTCATTTTGCGGAAGGACTTTCAAGAAAAGACTGGGACATTTTACTTAAGGCCGGAAAATATAAAAAGAGTGTACTTGAAAGATTAAGAAGCATTACTGATCAGGTTATAGCTGCTTCAAAGGATACGAATTTTACTGTATCCCTACCCGATGTTGATGATGTTGCTTTTGCCAATGGAGCTGCACCATATGCTGCGTATGTTCAAAACGAGATAATCAGCGATATCGCATATGTTTATCACCAAAACGCAGGAAGCCTTGATCAGATATCTGATGAATATCTGACATCATACGGAAAAAAGATTGTTGCAGCGCTTATAGATGGTAATGAGCTGGAAATAATGAAACTTATGGTAAATATTCCGGATACG
The DNA here is from genome assembly GCA_024403415.1 of Lachnospiraceae bacterium. Lineage (GTDB taxonomy): Bacteria > Bacillota > Clostridia > Lachnospirales > Lachnospiraceae > JAILLW01. The sequence continues at coordinate 13,223 of JAKSRY010000017.1, read as the reverse complement.
GTTTCATATATTATTAAAAATCCTTCGCAAAAGTATCTGATTGAAAATAAGAGAGCGGATAAGAAGACTGCAAAGGAAGAAGTTGCCGGGTATACGGAAGAACTTATGAAATTAAGGACTTATGCAGAGAGTAATGCTGCGGCAATGAACAATCTTCTTGGCGGCTATGAGAACTATATCAATCGTCCGTATATTGAATATGCAAAACAGGCGGCAGACTATTTCTTTGACAGGTTGCCTTCCGGAGTTTTGTATAACGATTTGCTTATCCAGAAGACGGAGGAACTGCTTAAAGAATCCGAAGAGGCCAGGAGATATCTTGCGGGCAAATTTAAGTGTATTTATGTAGATGAGTTCCAGGATACTGACCATGTTCAGGAAAATTTGATTCGATTGATATGCAGGGACGAAGCAGGGGAAAAACTTCGTGATGGAGCTCTTTTTGTGGTGGGAGATCCAAAGCAGTCAATATATCGTTTCCGTGGTGCTGAACCGGATGTATATTTTTCAACCAAGGCAGACATGTCAGCAATGGAAAATGCCGTAGTTTTGGAACTGGCTGACAATTATCGCTCCAATGAACTCATTATAGACTGGGTTAATAAGGAGTATGCAGCAAAAGATATCACTCCCGGAAGTCCCTATATACCGATGAATGCAGTAAAGAAGATTCCGGCCAACGTGATGACTGCCGATGTTATAGCAGGAGTGTATAAATATAAGAATCCAATCGCTGCCGCTGAGGGGTGCTGCGAAGCCGATGCGGAGAGTATTAAAGATTTAATTCTGAACCTGACAGGTGGCAATCACACTATTGTGGATTATGACGAGCAGGGGAATCTTTATACCAGAAAAATAAGATATTCAGACTTTTTGATAATGTGTGCATATATGACTGATATGGACATTTATGCAGATACGCTGAAAAGATATGGGATACCTCTTGTGATGGATTCCAAAACAGACCTTACGACAAATAGAGTACTTAATAATTTTTGCAAAATATATGAATGGTTACTGAATCCGTATGTTAAGGAAAACAGAGTTGCTGTATCAGAAAAATTTCAGACCGCCGGCATGGATGAAAACACGGCAGATAAACTGATTATGCTGTTACAGAATGAAACAGAAAGCCTTTCTGACAGTGGTAAATTAATTTATCTTCGAAATCATATAAATCTTCTGTTTGATATGGATACGAGGTATACCGAGGATGAAGTTGCAGATATTACGACCAAAGTCATACAGATGACAGAAATGGTTCTTAACAATACCGCGGCAAATGGTATTGCTCTGTTGGATGCGATGAAAGTATATATTTATACAAAGCTTGAGCATCAGCTGGTTATGGATGATTCTCTGGATGCGGTCAGATTCATGAACCTTCATAAAGCTAAGGGGCTTGAAGGAAATATTGTAATATGGGCCAACCGTCAGGAAAATGCAACATTCAGAGATAATGCATTTCGTGAGGGAAATAATTTTTATCCGAGTATTACATATAAGATTAAGGACCGGGATACCCTGGCGTGGGTAGGATACAACAGGGATGAAGCTGTCAGAACAAGAGCTGCCATGGCAGATGCAGCAGAAAAGATAAGATTGGAATATGTTGCATGTACGCGAGCAAAGCAGGCCTTTATTTTTATGGACAGACTGGATGCCAAAAGCCACTGCCTGTTTTCGGAAGGTTATGATCTGGAATTACTTCCATCGGTAGATACGATTATTGATGAGCATGAGAATATTCTGCCGGTGAATACATTTGGAGTAGCTCAATTAGATATTCTAAGAGACGAAATGTGTTCCGAAGAAAGCAAAAATCCTATATTTACATCTCACAGTCCAAGTGAATTTGAAGATGAGTCTGCAGGAAAACCGACGAATGATGAGGGGCAAAAAGGAGCAATGGCTCGGCCAAGAGGCGGCGTGTTTGGTACGGTAATGCACAGATCGCTTGAACTTTTGGTTAACAGGATTACACTGACCAAAGAGCAGATGGATGCAGCCAATCTGGATGCGATGAAAATAATTGATGCAAGTTATCATCAGGCAATCAGTGAAAATATAGTGAATATTCCATCAAACGAACTTCAGGATTATGAAACCTTCATTCATGAAGTACTTATGGCCTATGGAAAGTGGTGGTATGCTGAGAAAATGAATGAAAAGATAGAGAAGACATACACCGAGCTACCTTTTTCTTTCTTCTACGAGGATGCCGGGGAAGGCAATGTGTGGATGCATGGAACGGCCGATTTAGTACTGCTAATGAAGGATGGAAGCTACAGAATTATAGATTATAAATCAGATGTCGATGAGAAATATGCGGATGAAGAAAGTTTCGAAAGTCGACTTCGCGGAAAATATGCAGGGCAGATTTTGGCTTATAAAAAGTCAATCAGTACTATCATGAATACGCAGGAGAATAATATTACCGCAAAGATTGTCTCTTTTAGCCAAAAGGATGTTGCTAAAGGAGAAAAACTGAGGGTGAGAGTGACTGATCTATAAAAATAGTTATTTTTAGGACGGAGTTACCTTGAATGAAGAAAAATATAATGACAGAGGGTACGCCATGGAAACATGTGGTGAAATTTGCACTGCCTGTACTGCTCGGATCTTTATTACAACAATTATATAATACGGTAGATACGATTATCGTAGGAAATTATTTGGTTTTGGAGTAGGATTTACAATAACGTGGCTGTATTACCTGAGTGGAAGATGGCATAAAAATTCGATGATATAGGAGTTTTATATGTACATATATTACAGTTATTATGGTATAATAAATCAATTGAGGTAAACTATAACCATTTATTAGGAAGGTACTTAAATGAAGGGGATTAAGAAGAACAAAACTGAGAAGGCAGGAAAGAAATTCAATTTCAAGATGCCTAAAATAGAATTGCCTAAATTTATTAAGAAAAAAAGTAGTACACCAAAGGCAGAGGATACGAGCGAAAGTCTGGTTAAAAGAACCAGATATTATAAAATTAGTAATACTTTGCTGGGAGCATATTTCATTCCGGTTATTCTTATTATTGCATTGGGTATTATTTCTTATAATACTGCATCAAAGGTTGTTGTTGACAAGTATACCGGCAGTGTACGTTCTGCAATGAATGCCACAGCAAACAATCTTTCGATGGTTCTTTCATCCATTAAAACTAAAGCAACCAGTTTGAATGGAAATCAGACGGTAACAAAATACTTTAAGGTAACATATAAAAAGGATACCAAAGAAGCAAAGGATTCTTTTAACAGCGTTACCAATGAAATGGGTGTCTATGTAAAAGATACAGACTATGTTTCTGACTTTTATATTGTATGTGAGCGAGGCAAAGCCTTTATGAACATCAATAGAAGTGAAACAGAAATCAGACAGTCAGATCATGGCAGGTTTGCTGAATGGTGGGATAAGCCGGAAGCAAGTTTATTTAAGGATGGTACAGTTATGAATGGCTGGATAACCAAGCATCCATTCATTGATGAGTTGTATTTTGGTGATCCTGATTCATATAAATTCGCATATGTTCAGTTATTTATGCTTCATGATGGTGCTGTAATCATTGACCTTGATGCACAGAACGTAAGAGACATGCTGTCATCGCTTGACTTTGGTGACGGAGCTTTTGCCGGTGTAGTTAAGGATCAGGAGGAGATTACCATGGCTCAGAAGAAGAATGGTGATCAGATAGAGAATACATTCCTTCCTGATGGTGAATCAGAGTTTGCCAGCCAGCAGTATTATCTCGATTCCGTTGCAAAGGGTGAAATAATTGAAGGTGAAGTAGTTGAACATAATGGTGTAGATCATTACTACTATTATTATCCGATTGATGATACAGGAATAGCACTCTGTGCATTAATTCCATGTGACAATATTACTCAGGAAATGGCCGGAATTAAGACAGTAACAATTGTCATGGTTCTTATAGGAATAATTGTTGCTCTGTTGGTTGGATCTGTTATTTCAAGAGGAATCAGTGGAACATTAAATCAGGTATGTGGAGATCTTGAAAAGGTTGCTCACGGTGACTTTACAAGAACATTCAAGACTAAGAGAAAAGACGAATTAAGGTTGCTTACTGATACCCTTAATGAGACTGTCGCCGGTATAGATGATATTATGAAACGCGTTCAGGGATTCAGTGGCGATGTTTCTAATTCAGCTAAGAGGGTTAATGATGCGTCAGATAATATGAGCACAATCATGCAGGATATTTCTGCAGAACTGGATCAGGTGGCTCAGGGATCTGAAAGCCAGGCACAGGATGCTGATTTGTGCGCAACACAGATGAACAATTTCTCAGCTAAAATGGATGAAGTGGTATTGAGCACCGACAGAATAAGCGAAACTGTTGAAAGAACATTACAGTCAACACAGAAGGGACGTAATGCAATGGTTGTGCTTAATGAGAAATCAGAAGTTGCAACAGGACTTGTTAATCAGCTTGCAGAGGAAATTGGCGCTGTTATAAATCAGACCAATGAAATCAGAGATTTTGTAGGTGTTATTAATGATATTTCAGATCAGACCAATTTGCTTTCACTGAATGCTTCTATCGAAGCTGCAAGAGCAGGCGCAGCAGGTCGTGGATTTGCAGTAGTTGCAGAAGAAATCAGAAAGCTTGCTGATGAGTCACTGAAGGCAGCAGCACAGATTGATAAGATACTTGCCAATATTCGTGCAGTATCGCAGAGAGCTACAGCTTCGGCTAAGAATACAACCGAATTTATCAAAGAACAGGGAGATGCAGTTGACGATACAAATGCAGTATTTACAGACATTGCTACCTGTGTTGATGACATGGTTAATGGTCTTAACGCGATTAGAGATAATGTAGGTCAGATGGTAGAAGATAAGGAAGTGATTGCTGAATCTATAACCAATATAGCTACTGTATCAGAAAAGGCAGCTGAGGTTGCAAGAAACGTGACTGACTCAATTGCTTCTCAGGTTAGTACAGCAGTATCGCTTGCTGATGAAGCAGGGGATCTGGATAAACAGGTTGAGACACTTACGGATAGTATGAGTCACCTTGTGATCTAACCCTGGTGGACCACTTGGGGACGGAGTTACTGGCTCATTTACTACTGATTCGTATGACGGTAGTATTTAATATGCCATCAGTTTTGTACTGTCTTTTAGAAATATGATAGCGATATTCTTTTATTATCCCTCCTTTTCAAAGGAGGGATTTTTTAATATTCAAAGAATCTAATTGCATTCTTAATAAAAATTTTTAAATTGTTAATAATATGTTCATAGAGTACTGTGAACTCATATATTATAATGAACTTACAAAAAGCAAAAATGTCGAGTGCTTATTTAAGCAGCGGAAGAACCAATTTTTGGGGCGTATCCTGTATAGGAAGGCTACCTCAGCCCAGCCCGTCAGCTAATTTCGTCAGGCAGAGGATTTGCAGCATTATTTGTCATGCGTGCTATTCATCCTGCCACCTTTATGGTGGTTTTTTGCGTTATATAGGATTGATTGAAAGGAGAACAAACACATGGCAAAGAAAAACATTTTGGATTATTCAACAAAGCAGAAAGATATCTGCTTAAAAAACGACAATATCACAGAGAATATGTACGAGAAGTACTCTGTAAACAGGGGGCTTAGAGACATTAATGGAAAAGGTATATTAACAGGACTTACCAACATTTCAAAAATTACATCTATGAAAAATGTAGATGGAGTGAATGTACCTGTTGAAGGAGAATTGTGGTATAGAGGTTATAAAGTTAACTCGTTAATTGATGAAATAAAGCCCGGGGAGTTCGGCTTTGAGAAAGTAGCATATTTGCTTTTGTTTGGTAAAAAACCAACGGATAAAGAATATGCTGAATTTACGAAAATAATATCTGAAAATCGCACATTACCCACCAACTTCACGCGTGATGTTATAATGAAGGCTCCGTCTAAGGACATCATGAACAGTATGACCAGAAGCATACTTACGCTGGCATCATATGATGAGAATATATCTTCTATGGCTTTGGAAGATTCCATAAGACAATGTTTATTGTTAATTGCACAGTTTCCTATGTTGGCAATATATGGATATCATGCATATAATCACATTGAAAATTATGACAGTATGTTTATTCATAGACCGGATCCGAATCTTTCAACAGCCGAAAACATACTGCTTATGTTAAGGCCGGATAAAAAATATACACCACTTGAAGCACATATTCTTGATATTGCCCTTATACTTCATATGGAACATGGTGGTGGTAATAATTCAACGTTTACAACCAGAGTAGTCACTTCTGCAGGAACAGATACATACTCAGCCATTGCGGCAGCTATGTCATCACTTAAAGGTCCAAAACATGGTGGTGCTAATATTAAAGTGATGGAAATGATGAAAAATATCAAAGAAAATATAAGTGACACAACAGACCGCGATGAAATTCGAGCATATCTTTCTAAAATATTAGCAGGTGAAGTCTTTGACAATAAAGGACTTATATATGGATTAGGTCATGCCGTTTATTCATTATCGGATCCTCGCGAAATTATATTTAAGGAGTATGTTAAAGAACTCGCTCATAATAAGGGTAAGGATTCGGATATGGAACTCTACAACATTGTTGAAGAAGAGGGCCTGAAACTTATCAATTCCAGCAGGCATATATATAAAGGGGTATGTCCAAACGTAGATTTCTACAGCGGGTTTGTATATGACATGCTGGGAATTCCGGTTGAACTATATACACCGCTTTTTGCAATTGCCAGAATTGTTGGCTGGAGTGCGCACAGAATAGAAGAACTTATCTGTATGAATAAAATAATCCGCCCCGCGTATATGAGTGTTATGAAAGAATTGGAGTGACCCTGCGGGGACGGGGTTACTGGCTCATTGGCCCCAAGGGACGGAGTCACTGGCTCATATACTACAGATTCGCTTGACAGTGGTAATTGATACATCCATCAGCCTTGCAATTTGTTTTTGCGTTAGTCGATTTTGTTTTAGTGAACGAATATAGTCATTTCTGATTCTTTTAGGAAGAAATTGAACTTCAGAGGCAGATGACAATTTTGTTATTGCCTTGAATATTTGTAATGCCTGATCATCTGTTAAATGATGAGTGACTTCAAGATGATCCTTATAAAAATATTCGGACGCTTCGCCATCACAATGTTTAGAAAAATAAGTTATCAATAAATCCTTTGATCCAGCTATATCATGTGAAAATGATATATTGATCAGAGGATTTTTTTGTCCGTAAAAGGCATTATAACTACTCCATCGGTACTCTGACGGATTTTGGCAAATATTTGCTTTGACTGGGTTATTGTGGATATAGACGAGTGTTGATAGATAGTGTGGAACATCTTCAACAACGCTACTAAAGAATCTGTCCTGAAATAAGTGACCGCTTCTAAGGTATTTAGTGTTGTACCAACGGGCGAAGCGAGTTCCTAAACTTTGAAAGAAACTGGACAAAGAGTCAGACATTGAATAAATTAATAAATGAATATGGTTGTCCATAAGACAATAGGCAAAAATATCAATATCATATTTGGTTTTACAATCTGATAAAATGTAAAGAAATTTTTGATAATCAGAATCTTCTTCAAAAATAATATGCTGATTAACAGAACGAAGAATGATATGATATATGCCGGTAGAACTTATTACGCGAGGTTTTCTTGGCATATAGTCTCCTATAAAATTTGTAAAAAGATAGTTTATGTAAGTATAAAGTGAAAAAGGTAAAGAATCAATAATTTTATTAAAAATGGGCCACTAACCCCGTCCCCAAGTAGCCCAAGGGCGGAACTGATTGATCAACTACTCCAAAAAGAAATCAGTGCATGTAAGTCACCGATAGAGGTTTTGTTTGAAGGTTGGTGGGATAGTTATAGTGTTAATTCTGATATACCTGTTATTGTTTTTCAGAGACCTTACGGAGTATTCAGAGTGTACTGTGAGAAACTCACAACAAATTGGTATTTACCTAAATGTTCCGAATCGATAAGTATGATAGGCAAAAAAATAACAAGCTATTTAAGAAAGCCTGTGTTTGAAAGAACTCGAGTAGAGTGGGCAGGCTGGATAGATGAGGAATTGTGGTTTGATAGTGATGGATTTTTTATTATAGGTATTGTAAGTGAAGAAAATAGTGAGAATAAATATGTATATAAAAAAGAATATTTAGATCAATCGAAAGCGCTTGAATTATTAACGGAGTATATCTCGATTACGGCTCATAAGAAATATTGTGACTTTTTTTATGGAAGCATAAGCTCTATAAATGATATTAATCCTAAAGTGAGTTGTTTTGTAAAAGATTTGGAAGAAATAATAAGTGCTATGGTAAGTCATGAGGTGATAAGCCTTAATGAATATATGTTGATGCTTCAGACAATAAATGATAAATCTGGCGAATTTATTTTAAGAAGAGTATATGAAGCATATCCAACATATAAAAAAATTCTGGAAAGCATGATTCCTATTTTTAACCACCTGGAAAGAAGTATTTTAGATTTGCCATCATGTCAGCCTATGCTTAGTGTTGAACAGGTTTACAAAGACAAGGAAAATAATTATTTCCACCTGAATTATTGCAAATTTATTTCACCGTGTGAAAGAGTGGAAAGAGAGTTCTTTTGGCAAAATCTGGAAAATGTTAGTTATTTAGACGCATTTATGGAATATCCTTCTTCGGATGGAGTAGAAACATATGCGTACTGTGCTGAAGACTGTAATTATACTGGTTCCAATATTAATGTTGTTTGCTTAAATACGAATTATAAAACATACGGGTCTGCAAAGGAGGCCTATGATAAAGCAGTTTCAGACGGTCAACACCCTATTAAGATTTGTATGGAACATAATAATGTTTTGGTTGATGGTTACGCGATTCCTGAAGAATTTATTAAATCAGAGAATTAGGTCATATGAATGAGCGATATAACAAATGACCCTGAAAAAGAAATAGTGAAACTTGTTATAACCATAAAAAGAGAATTTAATAGATTTTAGTACGGATAAATATAGTGAAAAAGGAAGAATCAGTATGTATAGTAAAAATGAGCCACTAACCCCGTCCTCAAGAGTCCATGTCTTATTCGTTTGCCACGGCACTCCACCAACTCAAAGGTGAGAATGCAGTATTTAGGGCACTTGAAGGGCTTTTAGATAGATGATTTGCACCTCATTTGCACCCTTAAATTTACTAATAATTATAGGCTCTGATATGGCAATATAATTTATAAAAAGAGAGATTAATTTAATGGACATAGTATATAAAAAACTTACGGAAGATGTATTAGATGTATTCGTTAATATGAGAATAAATCAGCTTCGAGAAGAAGGAGCAACAGAAGATATTGATTTGGTTCCTGCATTAATGGATTATTATAAAAGACATATGGCTGATGGTACATTTATTTCTTGGCTTGCAATGGATGGCGATAAGATTATTGGTACAAGTGGAATGTCTTTCGTTGAAAAACCACCGTATTTTGGATGCCCTTCTGGAAGAATAGGTTTGCTTTCCAGCATGTTCACAAACCCGAATTACAGGAGAAAAGGTATAGCAAAGGAATTGCTTTCAAGAGTAGTAAATGAAGCTAAAGAATATGGTTGCGGTACTGTTCAGATTACTGCATCAGATATGGGAGTAAAGCTATATACTGATTTTGGATTTAAGCATAATGGGAACTTTATGCATTATAAGCTATAAAATGAATTGAATTATATCACGATATCGTGATATAATAAATCGAAGAAGGAGGAAGAATAATATGCCGGTGTTATCAAGATTTTATGGAATAGTAATAAAAATGTATTTTCTCCAGGGTGAACATAATCCTCCACATATTCATGCAATCTATAATGAAGATGTTGCAGCCATAGATTATATGACTGGTGACGTGCTTGAGGGATATTTACCACCGAAAGCTCTGAAGATGGTAAGATAGATGTTTCATAAAGTTAAAAATGTAAATGCGTTATCAGATTATAGATTGAGTGTTCAATTTTGTGAAGGAATAACTAAAATATATGATGTAAAGCCATTGTTTGAGAAATTGCCAGTATTTGGATATTTCAAGGAACATGAAGACGAATTCTACGGTGTGACAACTGATGTTGGAGGTTATGGAATCGTTTGGAATGATGATTTGAACTTTGGGAAAGAGGCGTTCAAGTAGATACACCGTTTGATGGCCTTATGTCTTTTGCAGATGCAACGCAGCTTTGGGGATTAAATGAAAGCACACTCAGAAAAGCTATTGCTTATGGAAAACTCATTAATGGAGTGGATGTTTGTAAGTTCGGGAAACAATGGGTGGTCTCAGTAGAAGCAATGAAACGTGAGTATGGAGAGGCAAAGAACGGAAAAAGTGCCTAACGAATTTAAAGGTGCAAACATAATAGTTTTGCACCTTTTGCTTAATAAAGTATAAGAATTTGCAAGAATATATAATATTTTATGTGATGCAAAGTTGGGCAGAATTATGCAAACTTTTTCATAATGCGGATAGTACATAGTTGATTAACTACCAGAATACTACGAACGACAAAAGAAAAAATGATTATGTAATAGTAAAAATTGTCTATTTTTGTAAGTAATCGTTCACGAGTAGTGGGTAATCGTTCGCGAGTAGCACTTGTTCAAAGCAGGTGCTATTTTTTGTTGCTTTTTAATGAATGTAATGGCAATATGCTACTACCATTGGAAAGGAGATTGCTATGAGAAAGTCTATTGAATTATTACCGGAGCAAAAATATGTATTAACATTAAAGAAAGCGGCTGCGTACTTTAATATAGGAGAAAAAGCGTTACGAAGATTAGCGGAGAACAAAGAATTACATTTGGCGATGATGTTTGGAAATAAGTGGTTATTTATACGAGAAAAAGTAGAAAAATGTCTTACACAGTGTGCCGCTGATAATGAATGTAGATTTAAAATAAATCTGTCAATTGAAAATGAAAAAAATGAATAGTAGATGATACTTTTTGTAATACATAAATTCATTGACAATTTGTAATACAAAAAGTAAAATTATACCTATAGGAAGGAGTATGCCATGAAGAAAATGGGCCGACCAAAAGGTGAAAACAATAAGGAAAAAGTATGTACAATACGCATGGATGAAAGTACTTTGACCAGACTGGAAGCATATTGTAATCTCATGCAGATTGCTAAATCCGAGGCTATTCGTGATGCAATAAATAAGCTTGTAGATGATGCTCAGGAAAAGAAAACTGAGTAGGTTGTAATGAGTCCGTAAAAATGGACTTATCCTTCTGCATAATTATTATAGATATCAAGCCGATGGCTTGATATTGAGTCCATGATATCTTTATTCTACCTATAAAGGAACTGTTACTGATGTGGAGGAACTTACAGTTGCTGAATATCCGGAAATGCAGATTACCGTTTAAAAGTCGAGAAATAATTCAGCACAGTTTACAGAGCGAATTATAAAGTTTTTGGAAATACTGAATTGATTTGATACAATGTTTCATATGGGAGAACTATTATGATTTCTATAGAGCAAATACTTGATGATGATTTTATAGCTGAATATAAAAAAGCTGTTTTATTAAGTATTTTCAAGAAAATTATTATTCGAACAAATAAAGATGATAAATATAGAAAAAGAGTAAGTAATTTATTTAAGCAGACTTATAATAGGGTGACAACAGTAAAATTGATTGTTCAGCAAGATTTTGACTGTGAATTGAGCGATGAAGAAGCCAAACTAATGGATACTTGGTTTAGGGCTAACCAAAGTAAGCAAAATCGCAGGAAACCTATCTCCAAAGAGGAAAAAGTATACTTGAAAAATATACAAAACGGTAAATGTCTTTCCTGTGGGTGTGATTTGGGTGAAGATACTTCAAAAATTCATGTTGATCATATTATTCCATGGATGTTAGTAGGAGATGAATTGCCAGATAATTATCAAGCATTATGTGAAACATGCAATGAGTGTAAAAGTTCTAGAACAGACTATATGATAGCTAAAAAGTTGAAATTAATATAGAAAGGATGATTTACAAATGAAAAAAATATATTTGATAAAGATTACACAGTTTTCTAAAGAATGTTATGTTGGAAGAATAGACCCAAGAAAACTTGTAAGGGTTGCTACAGAGGTTGGTATGAGTGAAACACAAGAAGCGCAGCGCCCTCTTAATGAAAAAAGGGTGAAAGATATTAGTAATTATGTTTCTAATGAAAAAGGTATTCTTCCTAATACATTGACTTTAGCAACTAAGGATAATAAATTTGATGTTGTTAAGGTAGATGGTATAGAAGATTTGTACTATATTGAATTTCCAGATAATGAGGATGAATTTAAGGTTTATAAGGAAACCATCGATGTTATGGATGGACAACATAGATTATATTCATTTTTGCCAGATATAAGTAATTTGGAAGAAAGCGCTACATATGAAATAGGATTTACTTTGTACATTAGACCAACACTAAGGGAAAGACAAAAAATATTTATTAGTTGTAATGAAAAACAAGAGAAAGTAAGCAATAATCTTTTAATATGGTTTAAGTCGAAATTAAATATGTTACAAGCAGAGGAAAAAGAATTATATGATTTAGTCAATAGGCTGAATGAGGAGTATCCTCTTAAAAATCATATTATTATGAGTGCTGAAAAAATAAAGAACGGAATAAAAGCAAAAGAACTGATGGCAGTTATAAAAAAGGCTGGCATTACAAAATTGCAGATTATGGGTGCGGACATGGATATAGAACAGGAAGTTAAAGTTCTTTCGACATACTTAACTGCGTGGGAAAATGTTGTCGACTTCAATTTTGCCACATCAAATGCAAAAGAAGCCGGAGCGGCTATAAAGATAGCTGGCGTTAGATTTATGCTTACTATTCTTCCATGTGTATGGGAAAGGTCGATTCAACTTCAACAGCCGTATACCACTCAATTTGTAGAAGATACATTGAAAAAAATGATTGCTGACATGGGTGTTGAGAGAGAGGAATTTTTCACCTGTGAAAAGAATAAGATGTATTTTAGAGAAAGAAGTCAAACTGAAGCTTTTGCAGAAGAATGTGTTAAGAAGATAAAGAACATAGGAAGTCAAGGATTTAATCCATTAGGATAGAAACTAATGAAAGTATTTGTGGGAGTAACTTAAATGTTACTCCTGTTTTTGTTTGCGCGCCATGGGCGCGCTCTAACGGGTGTAAGTCCCGAACATGCCC
>JAKSRY010000016.1 GCA_024403415.1 Lachnospiraceae bacterium | reverse complement strand
TAACTTATAGAGCAATGATGGGGGAATATATCCTTTATTATCGAGGAAAAATTATTGGAGGAATATATGATGACCGGCTATTGGTAAAACCCGTAATGGCAGCAAAGCGTCTTATGCCAGATGCTGTATTAGAGATTCCTTATGACGGTGCAAAGGAGATGCTGCTGGTAGAAGATGTTGATGATAGAGGATTTTTAGTTAGATTGGTTGAGGCTTTGTATGAAGAGTTGCCAGAAAGAAGAAAATAGAAGATTACACAAGGGATTATTATGGGTGAAGCGATAGGCAAATTAACAGTATTTTTTGAAAATCCATTTTGGATAGGCGTTTTTGAACGCATTGAAAACGGAAAATTGTCTGTATGTAAGGTGACTTTTGGTGCAGAACCAAAGGATTATGAGATACAGGAGTTTGTCTTAAAAAATTACTATAGTTTGCAATTCAGTCCGGCTGTGACAACTGTTGTAAAAGAAACTAAAAGAAATCCAAAAAGAATGCAGCGAGAGGCTAAGAAGCAACTGCAAACTACAGGTGTGGGTACAAAATCTCAGGAGGCATTGAAATTACAACATGAACAGTGTAAGCAGGAACGAAAAATAAGAAGCAAAGAACAAAAAGAAGCAGAAGAACAGAGAATGTTTGAATTGAAGCAACGAAAGAGATTGGAAAAGCATAAAGGGCATTAATCCTCTTGGTTTACTTCAAAATTACAAATTTTAGAGTGATAGGTGAATAGATATGTTTTGGGATAAAGTATCAGGTGTATATGATTTGTTTGAAAATTTTTATAATAAAAGTGTATATCAATCAACCGGGGAGGCTGTTGCAAAATATATAAAAGATACTGATAGCGTGCTTGAGTGTGCTTGTGGAACAGGTGCTATCAGCATGTATATTGCACCTGTATGTAATACATTATTTGCATCAGATTATTCTATTGGAATGCTAAAACAAGCCCAAAAGAAGCTGAAGAACTTTGAGAATGTTGAAATTAAAAAAGTAGACATTACAAATATAAAGGCAAAAGATAGTTCGTTTGATGTGGTTGTGGCAGGGAATGTGATTCATTTATTGCCAGAACCACAGAGTGCGATGAAAGAACTTACTCGTGTTTGCAAGGCTGGTGGTAAATTAATTATCCCAACATACATTAATGGGAATGAGGGAATAAACAAATTGGCTGTAAAGATTTTAGGAAAGTTTGGAGCTAGTTTTAAGCGCCAGTTTGACTCCGGATCATATGAAAAATTTTTTGAGGAAATGGGATACAAAGATGTGACATATGAAGTGGTTCGTGGAAGAATGCCTTGTGATATTGCTATTGTCGAGGTAAAAAAGAGTTTGTAATTCTATTTTACGCTTCAGGTGATTTCTTTTGGATGCCAGAAAAGTTGATCTAGAAAAATGGAAGACGGTTATTATACATCCGATTAAGAAAAAATAAAAATCTTCCTATTTATTAGTTATTCAAAGAGGTGATTATTAAACATGTTGAAAGAAAGAACAGAGAAGATACTGGGAACATTCATTTCCTGTCTGGCTATTTGCGTTTCTGTAATTGGCTTGTTTTATTCGGATGGGGGAGCATCTTTTCAGGTTAATAATATTTATGGTCAGCCGGTAGTATTGTATGGAAAAGGGATATATGCTAACAATTCTTTGATGACAGTAGCAGGCAGATTAGGTGCTGATTGGATGGGCCTTATTAGCGGACTTCTTATGATGACGTGGATTATAATTGGAAAGAAGAAAATGTGGGCTTACGTGTTAAGATTGGCACAATGTTTTTCATTTATTTATTACTTTGCATGTTTGGTTTTTAGCATATCTATGAATAGATTTTATTTAATATATGTATTAGGTTTTGGATTGAGCATTTTTACTTCAATAATTTTATGGGTAAGATATGCGGCAACAATAGAAGTTAAAGATAGTGCTAAAGAAAATAAAAATATTGGAATAAGTTTATGTCTTGCTGTATCTGGAATTATTACAATTCTTATTTGGATTGTTATGTTACTTCCGAATATCATTGCAAATGATTTTGGAGATCTTTTAGGGGTTCTTACAACCGAAGCAACTTATGCAATCGACTTAGGAGTTTTATGTCCGGGAATGATATTATGTGCGGTGATGGTTAATAAGAAAATGAATTCAGGTTATAAAATTGCTCCTATATTTTTATACATATTATTATGTGTAGGACCTATGGTTATCTTGCAAAATGTATATAGTGGGAAATTGGGAATTGAAGTTCCAATACCTGCATTTGTAGGCACTGTATTATCGTTTATAGCTATGTGTTTATTCGCATTATTATATTTGTACAAATCTATTCGTTTATTGAGATGGAGTAGTGATTACACACAAAAGTGAGCTTAGGTACAATAGCATCATATATTTATTATATGTTTAAGGAGAAAGATATGTTACAAGAGATTGAACAATACTTGGAAAAGTACCCACAAGAAATTGTATTGTTATTTTTAAAACTTTAAATGAAAGAGTAACTGCTAGTACATATTGACGCACGCCCTATGGAGTTAAGGTATTGAATTTAAAAATTCACATTACGGTATTTCATAGGAATATCGATTGACATGTAACAACAATGTCGTTACAATTATATTGGAGGCGATAAATATGGAAAAAACAGCAACACTTAATTTAAGAGTGAATCCTACATTAAAATCAGATGCAGAAGCAATTCTTACAAGACTTGGCATTCCTATGTCTACAGCAGTTGATATGTTTCTTAATCAAGTTGTATTAGTGGGTGGCATTCCTTTTTCTGTTACAGTACCAAAGCCACCGGTAGATATCGATGCATCGCAGATGACAGAAGCAAAGCTTCATGCTAAACTTCAGCGTGGATATGATGATTATCAGGCTGGCAGAACGCAGAATGCGGCAGATGCATTTGCAAAATTTAGGGAGAGTCATTCTTAATGGATAAATACGAAGTAAAGATTACAGATGAAGCTCTCGATGATATGGAAAAAATCTATGAGTATATTGCAAATGAATTGTTGGCACCAGAGAATGCGATGGGACAATATAATCGTATTGCCGATGCCATTCTTACATTAGATTCTTTTCCAGATAGATTTG
The DNA here is from genome assembly GCA_024403415.1 of Lachnospiraceae bacterium. Taxonomy (GTDB): domain Bacteria; phylum Bacillota; class Clostridia; order Lachnospirales; family Lachnospiraceae; genus JAILLW01. The sequence continues at coordinate 45,732 of JAKSRY010000016.1, read as the reverse complement.
CTTTATTTGAACTAGAACCGGAGCATTCCTGGGGGATGAGGCGAATGGTAGTAGATAACTATCTTGTCTGTTATATGGTTGATCCGGGAGTTGTTACAGTGACAGATGTCTTATATGGCGCATCAAATGTTCATATGCGATTGCAAGAAAGACATCAGTAAATAGTCGTTGGGTACATTTTGGGTACACCAGATTTTGAACGATACGGACAGGATGAAAAGCGTATCAAAAGATACACTAAGAATGTACGAATTATATGCCATATCACGGTGTGTAAAATAAGGGTAAATGAAATGGAATAGTGACCATTTTACTAGAGACACTTGATTTATAAGGGTTTGGAGTTGCCTGAAATAATTAAATGGGGTATTTCTGGTATATAACCTTATTATAATTGGTTAATTCTTTAATAAAATAGAGTTTTTTAAGAAAGTATTCACTTTAATTAGTGGGTACTTTTTTAAATTTGTCGAACAAAACGTTTACAACATTGGAGATGTTTTTCGTATAATATATAAAAGGGGTAAATATTTACATTCTCCTTTTTGTAAAAAAGAAAGGAGGAAATAAAGATGAGTCAGAAACAAAAGCTATATTACGCATTTCATCCATCATCAGGTACTTGGTATGTATCTGATGATTGGGATAGAATTAGGTCTTATGCCCAAGGGGTACCAGGAGTTGTACAGAAGTCTTTTTATTATACTTGAGGGTGCTTCATATTTATTTGATATTAAATCAAATATGAAAGGAAATGAACTTAAAGATAAAGTGAAGAATGCTTTATATAGTTAGGTAATATTATTTTTTTATAATAACAATCAAATCCTTGAGTGTGTCTATTTCTTCCTTGGTTAATCCGTTTATGTTAAGAAAATTTGTAGCTGGACGTTCGAGACCTAAAAGATAGTCGGTAGTTACATTATATATTAGTGCAAGTTTGCATAGGATTTGGGGAGAGGGTATTCTGGTTCCTAATTCGTATGCTCCTATTGTTGTATATGATATACCAATTCGTTTTGCAATTTCACGCTGAGATAAACCAAGGTTATTTCTGCTTGTTCTTAATCTGTCTGGAAGTCCTTCAATAAATGAACTCATAGTGTACCTCCCATTGTTGTTTACATACTTAGAGTAGGCAAAATAAGTCCACTTGGGGGCTTCTAAAAGTGGTCACGCGCCTACTTTGAGTATTGACTTTTACAGGTACAATTGCTAATCTATTCATGTGTGTAGTTGACCAGATTTATATGGAGGTCGAGGTATGTTCTATTATTGTGAACAGTGTGCATCTATTGAGAATATAAAGAATGCGAATGGAGTTCAGAAATGTAAAGTGTGTGAGTATGAACTCAAGGAAGTTCCATCAGAATATTTAATGTCAAATGGTAGTTTTTTCAAGAGCCAAGATGATAGAAAGCGGTTGTTAGAAAGCATTATATCGGGTGAGAATTACAATTCTGAACTTGGCGACAATAAGGAAGCAATTAAAAGTGAAAAAGATGCAATAGAAAAGGAAGCTATTACCAAAAGAAATGAGGAATTAAAAGCGGAACAAGAGGCTATATTTTCTCTCGAATGTCCTGTGTGCCATAAGAAGTCTGTTAGCAAGATTTCTAATGTTGGAAAAATCGCTAAAGTCTACGCATTTGGTTTATATGGTGCTGGAGATTTGGGGAAAACATATAAATGTAACATCTGCGGATGTAAATTTTAGGAGGTATTAGCAATGGGTGTTTTTGATAAGATAACAAACACAGCAAAGAATGTGGGAAGTGGCATTGTATCTGGAGCAGTTAAAGTAGGTTCAAATGTTGGTACATCAGTACAAGATAATTCAGAGATAGCTGGATTAAAGATGAAGATTAACACAATTGAGCAAGAGTTAGATGCGTCATATGCTACAATTGGTCGTAAGTATGTTCAGTATGTAATGGATACAGGTGATATGCCGGGCATAGATGTGTCTGATGTGTTAAAACTTATGGATCCTAAGATTACGCAGAAACAAGAATTAGAAAAACAGCTTATTGAAGCACAGAAGAGAGTTAAGGATGCTGATGTATTAAGAGCAAAAGAGAAAGCACAGCAAGAGTTTGAAGCTGAGAAAACAAAACTTGACAGAGCTCTTCAGATGGATGTTATATCTCAGGATGAGTATAACTTAAAGATTAGCATTGCTCAGAAGAAAGTAGATAACTTCGAAGAGATTAGAAGAATCGAAGCACAATGTAATATGGGATTAATTACTGAGGCAGAGAAGAATGCTAAGATTGCAAGTTTAACAGAATAGTTTATAATAAGAGCACTTGTATTGAGTGCTCTTTTCATTTATTATCTGTTCTATTTGATAATTAAATGGGATAAAATTGGTATCATACTTAAAAATCTGCTAAAATATGATAGCAAATATGGAGATATATAAATGCTAAGAATAATTGATTTTACTGTAATGCAAGATTACAGTATAGAGATGGAATAGTATCTAGTGGCTTGCAAGGACAATATAAGCCAAATTAAATAAATATGAACAAATAAGTGCAGTATGGGATAATTTATTATTCATACTGCACTTTTTATGTTGTGATAACAATAAAATGATAACAATTTGATAACAGTATTCTTTTTATGAATTATCAGACTCAGGTGCTGAGAGTTTGATTGCATAAACAAGAATACGTTTTAATTGGGATTCATTTAGATTTTTACATGATTCAGCTAGTAAAAAAAGAGATGGATTTTTATCTTTTTCTATAATCATTCTATCAGGATTTTTTTCTTTCGTATTTCCAATAAGATAATCTGCTGATGTTGAAAACACTTCGGCCATTTTTTCAATAATTTGCACAGAAGGTTTGCGGGTTCCTGCTTCGTATCGCAAATAAGCCGGCTGAGAGATTTGTATTCGCTTTGCGGCTTCTTGTTTTGTTATACCGAGCTTTAATCGGCATTCTTTTAATCGTTCTATATCTAAAGTGTTCATTTTGCCTATTCCTAATATTGGTTTGAAATTTCTTATATGATAACATAATTATCTTGACAATACCAATGGTATATATTTAATATAAATATACCAATGGTATACAAAGAAAAGGACGACAATTAATCACTGGTTATGGTATCAAAAATAGTTGCAAAATAGATTGAATCTATTATATTATTAGGAGGAAGAATGGCGCGTTGGAAGATAATTGAACAGAAGTTGAAAGTGTATGGAAAAGACATTACATTTTCTGATGCAACCACTCTTTTGGAACACTATGGATATGAACAAGATAACAAAGGCAAGACTAGTGGATCTCGTGTTAGATTCGTGATGGATGGACATGCGGATATATTATTGCATAGACCACATCCTCAAAAGGAACTTAAAGAATATGTTATAAGAGACTTGCATAACATAATAGAGCAGGAGGGCTTCTGGAATGAGTAACACTATAGAATATAAAGGATATATTGGAAATATAGAGTTCTCTGAAAAAGATGGTGTTTTTTATGGAAAAGTTCAAGGTATCAGATCTTTGATTTCATATGAAGGTGAAAATGCAAAAGATTTGATAAGGGATTTTCATTTGGCAGTTGATGATTATTTACAGCTATGTGTCGAACGTGGAACAGAACCAGAGAAAGCATATAAGGGGACATTTAACATAAGGATTTCTCCTGAACTTCATAAAAATGCAGCTATATATGCGACAGAACATAAGATATCTTTGAATTCTGTTGTGGAGACGGCATTGGCGGGATTCATGTCGAAGGCATAATGTTGATAACACGTAGCTGATAAAAATAAAACAAAAAGACCTTGAATCGCGTTAAACAGACACGCTCTTCAAGGTCTTTTTATATTTTTCCAAATAACTTAAGGAATATATCGTTAGAAGTTTACATAATGTGATGGCATATGAGAAAATTTGAAATGCGTAACACTATTGAGTATGAAGGATATATTGAAAATACAGGGGGTTTTGATAATGATGGTATTTTGCGGTAAAGACACAGTGATAGAGCCACATTCACAGCAATAGATACAATAAGAAAAATTTGTCAAATATAGTATTACATTTTTGGTTCAAAAGTACTATAATACTTTTGGCCAATTGGTTTACATAGTATGTCGAATACAAAAGGTAAACGCAAGAGGACAATATATTTGCCGGTAGGTGACATAAATGAAAACTACTATCTTAAGAATAAAGAAATGTTTGAGAAGAATTGAGGCTATGGCGTTAGCTGCAATGATTATGGCTTCATCATTGACATATACGGTGACATCTGCAGAAAACAACACGGAACAGGAGCTGGTTGTTAAACACGAGGAAGAATCTGAACAAGATAATCTCTCACCTGACATAAATAATTCAACAGAGAATACCGGATCGGAAGAAAAAGGAACAAATGAGATTTCTGAGCCGGAAAGTGGATTGGAAGAAAATCCTGAAACGAAGAAGGAAGCAGAAGAAAATTCTGAACAGGAAAGCGATAAAGAAGAGGATCCTGAAGAGAAGGATGAAACAGAAGAAGATTCTGAAATAGAAGAAGAGACAGAGGAGGACGATGTTCTCAAGGAGAAAGAGGCTAATGCTGAAGAAGAGACCGAATTAGAGGATCCTCACATTGAGTATTCTGTACAGACAGATGTTGAAGGTTACAAAATAAAATTAGAAGCATATAATGGAGTGTTCCCGGAAGAGGAAGAGTTAACGCTTTCCGCAGTCAAGATAGAAGATCAGGAAATTCTTGCCGAAATTGATTCCAAATTAAGCGATGTTTGTGAAGGAGAGTTTAAACAAATATCCTTTGATATTAAAGTGTTAAATGCTGAAGGCGAAGAATTACAGCCTGACAGATCAAAATATATTGATAATGAAGATATAGTACCAATTCAATTATCTATAGAGTTCGCAAATGATGAGATTGAGGAAGAAGAGGAATTAGAAGTATTTCACTTTGCGGATGATTTATCGTCGATGGAATGCCTGGTTAGTACAGTTGAAGGAGATGAAGTAACTGTTGAACCGGAGCATTTCTCTGTATTTACACTTCTTAAAACTACTCATGGTTCATATTATTATGGCCTCCCGGAGCCAACTGGCTATAGAACATATATTGAGTGGATGCCAAACTCAACTGCCGGTCTCAGACGACTTCAGAAGATATATGTGTATGCTAAGGAAGGCGAGCAGATTTCTTTTGGCTCAAGTACTTTTAAAAATCTTCCTGGAAATGAGGTTAAAAAAAGCTTAAGCGATTCGTATGGTTATAGTGTTGCATCAACAAATCCCGCTGCGAGCAGCATTGCGGTTACTTTGCCATATAGTAATAGTAAGGGTGTAATGCAGGAAAATAATGCGGCGAATTATTATCACATCTATACAGGCTCGACAGATCCTGCAGCAGTATGTGCTCAAATAGAGAGCTCAACATCATATGGAGATCCCAATATATATTTGTTTACAAAAGAAGAAATTACTAACGTAAACAATGATTCTTCAAATATTTTTGCACCTGGCACCATTTACAACTGGCAGCAGGAATATCTGGGTGCGAAGAATAGCGCCAATCCGGGTGGATATACACCAATATCATTTACAGCCCCTATGACCGGAGTTTATACATTCAGATTCTTTGGCACACAGTATACAGATGTTAAGGTTGCACCCAAAGCTAAGAAGACAGCTGATTTTCCACAGGCTTCTTTGAATTATGTTGGAGCATGGGATATTACTGTTACTGAAAATGCAACTGCAACATCTCCAATTAAAGGACGTACCTTTACAGATGCACTTTTCTGGACAATTGGCGCGAACATAAGTGCTGAAGAACATATTATGGATGAGTTCGTCTATGCACTTACGAAGGATGGATTTGAATATAAGGTTGATTTTAACGGTATGGATCCATTTGGATTTGTATTCTTTACCAATAAAAGAGGTCTGTTAGTAAGCAGTGATGATCATGAAGACGGACATTACAGATCATTTGCCAGATCTGTTAAGAGTAAGAGAAATCAGCTGGATGATCTTATTGAAATGGGTGTGCATATAAACTCTACACCTACAACTGAAAAGGATGAGTCGTATTTTTTAATCTTCGAAAAAGCAGACACTGCGTTGTTAGAGCATTATACCGTTCCGGAAAAATTGGCAGATAGTGATAGTATCGGAACAAGTGAGGATGCATACGATAATTTTACATTCACGGGTCTTAACAGTAGTACGCCGGGTGAAGGAACAGAAGGGTATGGAGGTTATTTTTCATTTGATTACGACGTGACCAGAGATGCGGCAGAGGAGTCAGGAAAGATATTGCCTTCGACGTATGAAATAGTTATGACATTTACGGGTAATGAACTATTGGAAAATGAGTATGGATATGCTCACGGGACACCCAATGAAGTTATCTTGTCAAATACACTTGTTAATGGTACAAACAAAATCTTCTGGGATGGAAAAGATGAATATGGGAATGTAGTCATTGGTAATGACGAAGGTATCGAATATGATATCGTAAGTTTTACAGTTAAGTCAGGTGAAGTGCATTTTCCTTTATTGGATGTCGAGAATAACCCATACGGAATAAAAGTTGTAATGCAGAACGATATATCCGGGATAGACAAATCGAAGATATATTACAATAATTCTGATTCTGACGTATATGGAAAAAGTATAGGTGATGGTAAGGAAATGCTAGACGGAGTACATTCTGACCAAGGTGAAAAGAAAGGCGCAATGGCATTTGGTGGAGATGCAGGCGGTTCAGGAGATTACTGTGTTATTGATATTTGGTCGGATTATAAAATTCCTACTGTTATCACAAAATCATCTGGATTTAAGTTTAAACTTCGCGGACTCCAAAATAATAATGCCTTTTTTGAAGCTAAAACAGCATGGCAGTATTATTATTCTACACTGGAGGGAAAGGAGCACTTTGATTCGACTCTGCCATGGACAAACTTACCTCATAAAGCAGAAGTGGTGCTGCAGTACCGTATAGTAGATAAAAATACTGTAGACATTGGTGGCATAGATACAGCCAGCGATGACTGGCAGGTGAATGACACGGGTGTAGGAAAAGACTGGCAGATATATTCAGGACCGGTCACGGTCCGTTTGCAAACAGGTGAGTCGGATACTGATATAAATGAAAAGGAAATTAATTTAAGTTCCTCATATACGATGAGCTTTGGTAAGGGATCGGCAGCGGGTGATTATAAGAGTGTGACAATTGAGTCATATAGATTTGAGAACAATGAAGATCCGATAACAAAAGACCCTTATGAAAAACAATCCTCAGAGGGTTTGTGTATATTCAAAAAACTTCCACTTCATCCGATGAAAGATGGTGATTACGATGTGACTCGGTTCTATCAGTACAGAGTGGTGGATATTGGTAATACATCTTTGGAATCATATGCCACTGATGAACTGTTTGACAAGGATGCGGCTGTAGATATTCAGGAGGGTGCCGGACATTTGACAAAACGAATTTACCTGGAGGAAACCCTTGACTACAAATTCGTAGGTGTATCATTATTCAATCTTGAATTCGATCAGCTTTGGAATGATTCGGGTATGGGCACTGATTGGATCAGTGGTCATAGGCCCAAAGCAGTCAGAGTTGCGATTCTGTATGGAGTTCCCAGCTATGAGGATATGGAAAAGACTCCTGAATATGATAAAACTTACGAAAAAGGATATTACGGAGAGGATGTTGAAATAGTATGGAGAAGAATTCAGAAGCTTAAATATCTGACATTATATGCGGACGGAACATTCCGTATTGATAATGACGGAACTTCTCGACACCTTACAGAAGTAGGAGCTTTAGACAGTCCCTATGCAGCATATTTCCCTGTAGGAAAGTATATGTCAAATGGTGATCCGTACTTCTATAAAATAAGGCCAATCTCTTATTCAATGAATGGGACAGATTTTACTCCTATAGAATACTGGGATGTTGCATATGAGACAGTACCGAAGCTGTCATTGCCGGAATTTTATGGTATAGACACTGATGCTTCTTATGAGAACAAAGACCGTGTTGTTTTCTATAAAGAAGAGGAAGCAACAAAAACAGGAGTCAATCCCGAACTGTATCCCAAAGCGGTGATGTATGTCGATATACCGGAAACTGCTGAAATCGAACTAACCAAAACAGATGATACTAATACACCTATATTAGGTAAGACTGCTTCGTATGAGATAACAAATGAAGCTGGTAAGAATCTGATGTTTACAATGAATAGTGAAGGAAAATATACTTATCAGGGGGTGGATGGAACTGCCGGATTACCTGATGGGGTGACTAAAGTAGTGACAACAAGCACTTCGGACAGTATTGTTCATGCCAGTGGATTGCCATTACATGCATATAGTGTCCGTGAGGTAAATGCGCCGGAAGGATATCAAATTAGTCCAAGTTCAATAGATGTTGAAATAATGGATTTCCTGTCTGATTCAACGACGGTAGATGGTGTTAAGCATTATCTTTGTAAAAAGAGCCAGATAGATATTAAGATACAGGAGCAGTTCCCGAATATAAATCCTGATTTGAGTCCGGATCAAAATTCAAGTACAGATACAGATTCGGATTCGACTCCAAGATTAATCCCAAAACCTAAAACAAGTCCGAAACCTGCACCGATTATGGACGATACAGATGACGATACAGACGCATCTGAGTCAGGGGATGTTAATGGCAAAAGACTTCCTAAAACCGGTGGATTGGTTGGCTCGCTAGTGGCAACAATTATGGGTATTATCATGATTGGGTTTGGTATATATTTGATAAAGCCTTCTAAAAAGCGAAGAAATAATAAGGACTAATTGTTGTGAGTGAAAAAAAGAAGCGAAGAAATAGAAAAACTGCCGGTAAAATATTAATCGGAGCCGGCAGTTTACTCATTATATTTGTAATAGCTATTAATGTAATTGATTTGGTTATAAGCGCAAATGCCATTAATGAATTCAAAAGTCGTAAGGCGCAGATCGTTTTTGAAAAAATTGATGATAATGGCAATGTGATTTCAAGGGATGACTTGGAAAATGAAGCTGAGAAGTCTGGCACAGATGGTGATCTTGAAGAGGATGTTGCGATGTGTCTTTTAAGGATACCCAAAATCGATCTTGAGGAAGCCGTAAAGGAAGGCTCTACGAAAAGCGTTTTATCAAGTGCACTGGGGCATATTGAAAACACTGCATTCCCGGGAGAAAATGGCAACTGCTGCATTGCCGGACATAGAAATTATGTATTTGGTAAATATTTTAACAGACTTGAGGAGGTCACATTTGGAGACATTATAGAAATCGAAACCATGGATAATACATACATGTATGAAGTGGATTCAATAGAGGTTGTTGAACCCGAAGATGTAAGTGTTTTGGAATATACGGATGGAAAGAATTTAACACTTATAACATGTACTCCTTTTATGATTGGATCACATAGACTGATTGTTCATGCTACGATGAAGTAAAACGAGATAACAAATAAGAAAATATTAGGTAAAGATATTTTAAAGGAACTGTCTTAGCATATGCAAAGACAGTTCTTATTTTAAACAAATTTTATGTTCAGAGCTTTATGTGACAAAGGGACACTCCTCGTGACAAAAGAAGCGTCCCCAAAGTAGGCATATTGTGATAATATGTATATCAAAGCAATGCTTATCAGCGAGGTCTTTTAAGATGGATTACAGTTCAGACAAAGATATGAAAACAGAATATATGAAGCTTGCAATAGAGCAGGCACGCATCGGTATTCATGCAGGGCACGGAGGGCCTTTTGGAAGTGTTATCGTGCGGGATGGTAAAATCATTGGACAAGGTCATAATATGGTTCTTAAAAATAATGATTCTACAGCGCATGGAGAAGTTACGGCTATCAGAAACGCAGAGCAGGAGCTTGGCACATATGACCTGTCGGGGGCAGAAATATATACGACAGGGGAACCTTGTCCCATGTGTCTTGCTGCATGTATGTGGGCGAACATTTCCAAGGTATACTATGGTTGTACAATCGATGATAATGAATCAATTGGGTTCAGAGATGCGAAATTTGACCAGCTTTTGGGCGGACGAGCAGCCATGTCTGAATATTTGCAGCAGGTTGGTCGTGATGAATGTTTGAAACTGTTTGATGAATATAATCATTTGGAAGGAAGAGTTATTTATTAACTGTTAGTTACTATACAAGGAGAATGAACAATGTTTGAAGTGCTAAAAGCAATTATTTACGGAATTATAGAGGGAATTACGGAATGGCTTCCAATTAGTAGTACCGGCCATCTGATTTTAGCTGAGCAGCTGATTCCGTTCAAAGAGACCAGCGAGAATTTCTTTGATATGTTTGATGTGGTTATTCAGCTTGGAGCAATTATGGCTGTTGTGGTTATTTTCTGGTTTAAGATATGGCCGTTCTATAAGAAAGGCAATATGGCGATGCGGGAGGACGGAATTAAAAAGTCCGAGAAAGATATTACTTTTGGAAAAATTGCCCTGAGTATGGATGCATTCAAAATGTGGTTAAAAATTATAGTTGCCTGCATTCCGGCTATTGTATATGGTGTGATTTTTGATGACGTGGTTGAGGAAGCTTTTGCTAAACCTGTCGGAGAAACAGGTGTTTCAATTAAAACATTTATCGTTGCGGTAATGCTGATTTTGGTTGGTATTTTATTCATAATTATAGAACGTAAGAATAAAAACCGTGTACCAACTTCAAATACTATTTCGAGTATCACTTATCAGGCAGCTTTAATCATTGGATTTGCACAGCTGATAGCAGCGGCACTTCCTGGAACTTCTCGTTCGGGAGCAACTATTTTAGCAGCTATTATGATTGGCATATCTAGAAAAGCAGCAGCAGAGTTCACATTTTTCCTTGGGATTCCGGTTATGTTTGGTGCAAGCCTGCTTAAAGTCCTTAAATTCGGTTTTGAGTTTACCGGTTTAGAGATTGCGGTACTTCTTGTTGGAACTATTGTTTCTTTCATCGTCTCAATGATTATTGTAAGAGCTTTGATGAATTTTATTAAGAAACATGATTTCCAGGTATTCGGCTGGTATAGAATTGTTCTTGGAATCGTAGTTTTACTGTTTATCTTCATATAACATAATTAGTGAGAAGAGCGAAAATGGATAAATATATAATTGCATACGCATACGGAGAGGGTATTTACAATATCAATGAAGAAGATGCAAGGAAGCTGACACATATTAATATTGCTTTTGGAACACTTGATAAAAACGGATTGTTATCAAGGGAAGGGCTGCAGCATATGGATGCCGTCGGTCAGATTCGCGAATGGAATCCTAATATAAAAATCGTGCTTTCTGTCGGTGGGTGGGGAGCTGGTGGATTTTCAACAATGGCTAAGACTTTGAATGGCAGAAGGGCGTTTGCAAACAGCTGCTTATCGTTTATTGATGAATATAAACTTGATGGTCTTGATATTGATTGGGAATATCCGGGAATCGACTGGGCAGGGATTGATGCTTCCGGTGAGGATAAGAACAATTTTACACTGTTGATGAAGGAACTTAGAAAAAATGTCGGAAATGACAGAATTCTTTCCATAGCAGCAGGAGCTGAGCAGTATTATTTGGATAATACTCAGATGGATATTGTGGCTCAAATTTGTGATTATGTGCAGATTATGACTTATGATATGCGAGGAGACGGATATCCGACTACAGGGCATCATACCGCTCTTTATGCGGGAGCAAATGATACTACAAAAAAGAGTGTCCATGATTCGGTACATAATTTTATGAAAGCAGGAGTACCCGCGGGGAAGATTGTTATAGGTGCTGCCTTTTATGCAAGAATGTGGAAGGGCGTAGAAGGAAATGATAACAGGGCCGATGGCCTTATGATGTCGGCAAAAGAATGCGGTTTCTATGGAGCTTCGTATACACAGCTTGTAAATGAATACATTGATAAAAACGGGTTTGTAAGTCATAGGGATGAGACTGCCCGGGCACCATATCTTTTTGATGGAGAAACATTTATCAGTTATGATGACCCTAAGTCCATTGCTGAAAAATGCCAATATATAAAAGATAATGATCTTCTTGGAATCATGTATTGGGAACATGGGTTGGATGAAACGCATACGCTAATTAAAAGTATAGATTTTAGATGATTATATAATAATAGGGCACTCATCGTAACAAAGAGGATTTCTTATAACAAGGGGGATTCCTTACAACAAAGGGACACTCCTCGTGACAAAGTACCGCTCCTTGTGGCAAAAGAAGCGTCCCCAAAGAAGTGCCCCCCCGGTGGCTAGTTTCTATGTAAAATCATTGTTATAACAATAGTGGAGAGTATCGCGACTATTCCAACAATAGTTATGGTAATAATCACAGGATAATTTCCGGCATGACCTGACTGCGAAATGTGTTTTATTAATATTCCACAATACGCCCATACAATTGCGGCAGCAGACATATATCTACGGTTAATAACAATGAATAGTATTCCAAGTATAGTGCCGACTAAAAGCATTATAACTGTCCAAAATGGTTCCGATAATCCAAAACGATTCCACTCGCATTTAACAAGTAAAGCACTTATATTGGCTATTGTAGCAGCGGTAATCCAGCCGAGATAGATGTCAAAAGCATATATGCTTATCTTTGTCAAAAACGATATTCCTATAGGTTTTACCATATCCTGAATAGTGCACGGTGATATTCTTACTGTTATTATTATCAGTGAGAACAATAGCAATAGCATTATTATCGAAGATAATGATATGCGGTCGTAGTGCCAGCTTAGTATCCAGGCAATATTCAGAATGCAGCTTACAATAAACCACGGACCAATCTGTTCCACTAAACATTCTGATATCTTTTCAATACTGAAACATCCCAGCTGATATACAATGAAAATTCCAAGCATTATGTATATAATTCCCCAAATTGAAAAAGTGATTGGAGCCGGAGTATACAGATTCGGATATTTTTCTGATATAGCTCCCGTATTTCCATATCCAATCGGAAGGATATTTGCCAGTATATTTATACAGACCATCAATATGAAAAAGATTAGATTCAGGTATTTTAAGGTTTTGATCATGTTTTTTCCTCCTTGCATTCTGCTGATTTAATATTTGTTAAGATATATTCATTTGTTTACTTTTTTGCCTTAAACCTATAGTTAATGAAACTTGTTCCTGATACCAATATATGTGCTGAATTTCTATTTTTATGCGCTTTATTTTGACTAAAAATGGTGAAGAATTGGCTGATAATGGTTCATTTTTGAACCATGCGGAGTAATATATTATATAGAGAGAAAAAATGTACTGTTTTAATCGTTATTTGGGTGAAAAAAGATTCCGGCATAAACAATTTGAAAAGGAATAGAATAGAGATTAGAAAAACAATATTTCTATATTTGTTAATTCGTGAAGATGGGAGGTAGTTATGACAAGATATGAGATTAACAGTAATTTTGCAGATAATCTGGAAAAAGAAAGAGTCAGAATCGGATTGTCCCAAAAGGAGATGGCTACCAAATTAGAATTATCACTGTCTGCATATAAAAGAATTATTACATTAACCACAACAAAGATTGATTTATATACGATATATAAGTTGTATGTTCTTACCGGAAAATCTATATATGAATTAATGGGAGTAAAGAACGCACAGCTCGATATTTTGCGTAAGCTCACAGAACTTTCAAATTCACAGATTTCATTTATAGATTCTGTCGTGGATTTTGAAAAAGATTTTAAGAAACATAATGATGACGCAGATGATTATGTCAGTGTCTATATACCCACCGGTAATATGGAGGATGGAATGATCTATGATTCAACGAATGTTGAAAAGGTCAATGTTTCCGAATACAAGAGTAAATTCGGAAATATAATTAACTGCGGTATTAAGATTACAAGCAATCACTTACACCCGGTGTATAATCTCGGAGATATTCTTTTAATCTCGAGACGGCCTGCAAGGGACGGAGATACAGGGGTCTTTATTAATAAAGAAAATGGTTGCGCATATATCAGAAAATTTCATCAGACAAATCCATGTTCGCTGGAGCCGTTAAATAATTATGGCGAAACATTCTATGTTGACAGTATGGACAAGCCGGGAATGGATAACTGGATTAAGTTCGGTGTGGTAATTGCAAAAATGAGATAGTTATTCGGGGACGCTTCTTTTGTCACAAGTAGTGCCCCTATGTTATAATACAGAATATGAAAAAAGAACTGATGAAAGAAAAACAATTTAAGATTGTTGTTTATATAGTTATTTTAATAGCTATGGTAGTGGCTTTTATTTTTTGCATGCAGAAACAGGGAATGCATTATGATGAAAACTATTCTTATTATTCAACTAATGTAACTTACGGACTGTATCCGACTGATGGTGAGTGGAAGAGTGTAGAAGAGATTAAGAATGAGTTTAAGGCATTGCCTGGTGATAGCTTAAATTTTAGCGGAGTTAAGCTTAGCCAAAGTTATGATGTTCATCCACCTCTTTATTACTATATTTTACGTATAGTCTGTTGGTTCACGAAAGATACATTTTCTATGTGGCAGGGTCTTGCAATCAATCTTGTTTTTTATTTAATATGCCTGATTTTGTTATGGAAGATATCTGATTTAGTTAGTAAGAATAATCAATTTATTACATTATTTACGATTATTTTGTTTGCACTGTCACCTGGATATTTGAGCACAATAACATTTATAAGAATGTATGTAATGCTGACAGCGGCGTGCTTTTATGTTTTATACATCGGACTAAAGGCAGTTAATGACAGGAAGTATACTGCGAAAAATCTTTTTATTCCGACATTTATTGCAACATGTCTTGGTTTTTTGACACACTATTACTTTGCTGTGTTTATGTTTTGGGTTGCTGCGTATTTATGCATTTATTTATTCGTTAATAAAGAGACTAGAAAAAAAGCATTTATCTACGCTGGCTGCGTGGTGGCTGGTATGGGGGCCGCAATTGCGTATTATCCAGCCTGTTTGGCGCATATATTTGGAGGTTATAGAGGGTTAGAGGCTACTGAAGCTTTTACGGACGTTAGTAATACGTTTGAGAGAATAGATTTCTTCACACAGATGCTAAATGATTTCACATTTAGTGGTAGTTTTTTTGCTTTGTTAATCATAGTTCTATTAATATATCTGTTTATGCGTTTTAAGAAAAAGTCAGGTGAAGCACTGGCATTTGGTTACAATCGAGGCGTTGTTGGAATGTTGATGCTAGTAACGATTATGTTTTTCCTGACTGTATGCAAGACAGGAATGATTCCAAGTAATCCACAGGAAGCATTAAGATATCCATGCCCAGCATACGGATTAATAATTCTTTTAATTATAATGGGTGTGGTGAATATTAAAAAATGGCAGATTTCAACAGCTATATTATCATTAGCAATAATATTTCAGATAGTAGGATTATGTCAGGGAAAAGTATTTTTTATATATCCTGAAAAGATATCAGATTATGAGTTTTCAGATAAGCATAAAGATAGTGAGATAGTATATTTGTACAATCCAAACAATGAGTGGATGGTGTGGAATGATAGCTTGGAGCTTATGAATTATAAAGATATATTCTTTATGAATTATTTAAGTAAAGATGACATCAAAGATGAGCGTCTATTAAATTCTACTAGCATGTATGTATATGCCTGCAGGGCAGATGAGTCACAAAAACTAATTCAGAAGCTAGTTGATGCTGATGAAAATTTTAATGAGTATGAAAAGGTAGAAGAGCGTACATACGTAGATATTTATGAGTTGAAATAAATGATGATTACAAAGGGACACTCCTTGTGACAAAAGAAGCGTCCTTTAATATTTGGTATATTTAATCTTCAAACAATGGAGTTGAGAAATATCGTTCTGCAGTATCCGGTAAGACGGTAACAACAGTCTTACCTTCGCCGAGCTTTTCGGCAAGTTTAAGAGCAGCAGCGACATTTGTTCCGCTGGAGATTCCACACATGATACCCTCGACACGTGCGAGATCCTTCGCAGTCTGAAGAGCTTCATCATCACTTATGATACAAATATCATTGTAAATGTTTTGATTAAGAATCTCAGGGATGATACCATCACCTATTCCCATCTGAAGGTGTGTGCCAATGTTTCCGCCTGCCAAAATAGCAGCATTTTCAGGTTCGACTGCCCAAATTTCAATGTCAGGATACTGGGCTTTTAGAACTTCACCTATTCCGGTAATAGTACCTCCGGTACCAATTCCTGAACAGAAACCATGTATTGGCCCGGCAACCTGCTCCATGATTTCAAGAGCAGTGTGATTTTTGTGAGCTTTGGTATTATCAGGATTTTCGAACTGCTGAGGTACAAATACATTTGGATTTTCTGCAGCCATTCTTAAAGCAGTATTTAAGCATTCTTCAATACATGCACCGATGTCTCCGGCATCGTGTATAAGAATAACCTCTGCACCATAATGTCTGACAAGAAGACGTCTTTCAGCACTTACGGAATCAGGCATGATAATAATGGTTTTATATCCCTTGACGGCGCCAACCAATGCTAAACCGATTCCCTGATTGCCGCTTGTAGGTTCGACTATTATTGTATCTTTATTTATTTTGCCGGCCTTTTCGGCATTGGCAATCATATTGTAGGCAGTTCTGGTTTTGATTGAACCACCAACATTTAAGCCTTCGAACTTAACCAGTATTTCTGCATTTCCGGGTTTGTTAAGCTTATTCAGTCTAAGCATCGGAGTATGCCCGATAGCCTGCAAAACGTTATCATAAATCATATCTGTTTTCCTTATCTGTTATTATTTTCATATGGATTATATCATTGAAACATAATTACATAAAGAAATAATTATTTTTGTGATTAGGAAAATATATGCAATGCATAAAAAGCCCCTCCTTACCGGATGCCCGGTAAAGAGGGGACATATCGGACTAAAAAAGCGTCCCGAAGGTTAGTCAGCCAATATGTAACTGTCATTGTTTGATATAATAGCATCCCTGCTGTATTTGATAGCATTTTCTATCATATGTACATTTGGTTTAATAGGGGAATTTGCAGGAACCTCTTTCATATCAGAAGCAAGCTTGTAATCACTTAATATTGCTTCGGCATGCCTGTATCTGTCTCTCATAGGACATTGGAGGTGTGCGGTCATGATATTTAGGGTAGCTCTTGGAGAACTGCCATGATTTCCATATAAGAGATACATGAGCTGCTTGATTCCTTCTGGAGGAACTGTTTCTATAAGTGAAATCAGATCATCACGTATATCTTCATCATCAGGAATGGAATTTATACCTGCAAGATCCGGGAATAAAAACTGTATAAGGTATGGCATGGCAGCAACCTTCATGACTCTGAACCAGCCTATGGCCAGCGGGAGCGTTGGTGCACTTACACCTTTTTCCCAGTTCTGAACCGTTTTCTTGGCGACTCCCAATTCCAAAGCAACCTTTTCCTGTGACATACCGCTTTCAGCTCTTGCGAGAGTTAACATTTTAGCAAGTCTTAATTTGTCTTCTTCATTAAAATAATCAACATATTCATTGTCCATATACCTTCTCCTTTCAAAAATATAACTATGTTGAACTGTTCATAAGTGCCTTCTTTTTTACTGACTTTATGCATTCAGATTATCACTAAAAATTGCAAATTCAATTAAAAAAACGGTAAAGAAAATATTTACTCCAAAACAGTAAAAAGCAGGCTATCAGGGTATCCTGAAATGTGTATATCAATCCCTTATGATTCAATTATCAACCCAGACAAATGGTGAAAAAAGATGATGAAAGGAGAAATCGCCATGGAAGAAAAGAAATTTTATATCTGTGAAGTGTGCGGAAACGTAGTTGACAAGGTTCATGATTCAGGAAATGAATTGACATGCTGTATGAGAACGATGCAGGAACTGATCCCGGGGGAAACAGATGGAAAGGTGGAATTTCATGTTCCACAGTGTAAGCTGGATAAAAATAAACTTGAGGTCAGAATTGGCAAAGAGGACCATCCTATGGAAGCACATCACTACATTCAGTGGATTGAAGTCATTACGAACAAAGGAGAAATGAGAAGGTGTTTCAAACCCGGAGACAAGCCGGTAGCGAAGTTCCACCTTTGCGATGATGAGAAAGTATGTGCTGTTTACGCATTCTGCAATATTCATAGACTGTGGAAAGCTGAGGTTAAATGTGATATATGAAAAAACTGATAATATGTGCAGCAGGCAGCACAATAATAGCGGGAATCATAATATTAATGATAACTATGTGTAAAAAATGCACAGATGAAATTGAATTGGAATTAGACGACATGACGTTTTGTGTGGACCAAACCAAATAGCAGTTTCCTTTTTAAAACCTAAACCCAAACCGGTAGCAGGCAATGTCTTCATGACACTGCCTGCTATTGCGTTTTTATATATTTACGCGCATAATTTATATATAAGTATATTAAGAGAATATATTACATATAAGTTTTAGATATATCACACATTACAGAGATTATAGGAGCATATATGGAGCCTAAAGATAGAATAGACAAAGATACACTTATACGAATACTTAAAACTATCCCCTCCAACATTTTTTTCAAGGACACTGAGGAAAAATATGTTTTTTCATCACATAACTACAGACAGATGGGACTTGGCGAGGATAATGATATTTATGGAAAAACTGACAGAGATATCAGAAGTGACAGCTCCAATATTGAACAGATAGAAAACATGGACAAGGAAATTCTTGAGTCGGGGATTGGTAAACGATATGTTCTCAAATCTGATATTTTTGGCGAAGTTAGATATTCAGATATTATTAAGGAACCGGTTAAGGATGATAATGGTAATACTATAGGAATAGTAGGACTTGTTAACGATGTAACCATGGCAACACGTGAACTTTCGAATATGCTTGAAAACGAAAAAGCATATCAGAAGGCAATGAGAGCAGGGGCATTTCTTGCATATAATGTTAATCTGTCAAAGGATATTTTGATTGATGACTTAAAAGAACTGGTTGATGGCGTTGAACTGGATCTTCTCGCCATGCTTAATATGAAGGCACCATGTAAATATAGTGAATTTATCGAAAAGTGGGCAAATAAAATGCTTGTTGAAAAATATAGAGATAAATTCATTAAAAATCATTCGCCTCAAAGATTAATTTCGCTATATAAGAATGGTGAAATTGAGGTTGCCAAAGAACTCAATATAGAAATAATGGGTAAAGATGGCAATAATCAGGAAATATGGATGAATGAGTCCATTCTTCTGATGGAAAATGTTGAAAATGAAGTTATCGCATTTATAACATTAAAGAATGTTTCAAAAGAACGTCTCGAAGAAAGACAGTTAAAACAGCAGCTTGAAGCAGCTGCGAAGGAAGCAAAAGCAGCTAATGAAGCAAAAGACAGGATTCTTGCCAATACAAGTCATGAAATACGCACTCCAATGAACACAATAGTTGGCATGGCAGAGGTTCTGTTAAGGGACGAAACTGATGAGAAAAAAATAGAGTATCTCAACAATATTAAGAATGCAGGTGAACATCTTCTTGAGATAGTAAAGGATATTCTTGATTTTTCAAAGATAGAGTCAGGAAAGGTTGAGATGGTACCGGCAATCTATGATATAAGAGCAAGAATAGATGCTCTTGAGAAACTTCTTAGGGAGCGTATAGGTAATAAAAATATAGATTTACTCATTGATGTTGATGAAAACATACCCAAATATTTATATGGTGATGCGACGCGAATCAGACAGGTTATTATAAATCTTGTAAATAATTCCATTAAATTCACCAAAGATGGATTTATCAAATTTACCGTTAAGATGCTTGAAATGACTGATTCAGAAATTACGGAATATGTTTCTGTTGAAGATTCGGGTATAGGCATTAAAGAGGAAGATATAGATAAGCTGTTTAGTGCCTTTAATCGTCTTGACAGGGAAAATACAGCTAATATAGAAGGCACGGGATTGGGACTTGCCATTTCAAAACAGTTCATTGAACTGATGGGCGGAGAGATTAAGGTTGAAAGTAAGTATGGCATTGGAACCAAGTTTTCGTTTACAATAAAACAGGGGCTGGTTCGAGAACAGGATATAAAGAAAAATGACGAGATTAAAAGTGTAAAAGATTATGCCGGAAGACCATTTAAGGCACCTAAAGCAAAAATCCTTTTAGCAGAAGATAATGTCATTAATGTTAAAGTGTTTAAGGCTCTTGTTGCTCCGACAAAGATACAGATTGATGTTGCTGAAAACGGTAAGATTGCAACTGAAATGGTGGAGAGAAATGATTATGATCTTGTGTTAATGGATCATATGATGCCTGTTATGGATGGTATAGAAGCTACGGAAGCAATAAGGCATTTTAATTCTGATAAACGTGATATTAAGATTATCGCACTCACGGCGAATGCCGTTGTTGGCATGAAAGAGCAATTTCTTGAAGCCGGAATGAATGACTTTATGACAAAACCCATTCAGATAAAAGAACTACTGGCAATGTTAAGAATGTACCTTCCTGAAGAGTATATTGAGGAAGATATGTTGCATGAATTGGGTGACAAGGCATTCAATTCAATCAGGAAACATATTGGAGAATTCAAAGAGAACAGGATGGATACGAAATGATTCAGGATATTTATCCACATAAATTATTTAATCAGTATGACAGTACTGCAACTGTCGCAGAAGGGGATACAGTACTAAATATTTATGATGGTAAACTGCTTTTATATAAGAGTGCATTTGAAGAAAAAAGGGTTATGTTTCCAAAAGTGGAAAACTTCGGATTAGGACGAGAATACAGGTATCTTTTTGCTATAGATGAGCAAAAATATTTTCTTCTTGAGGGGCAGCTTAATGATGATGAACTTCCGGAAGGAACTGAATATGTTGCTGAAAGAGGCATCAGAATAGAAGGAATAGGTCCGGACGAGGAAGTGTTTGCTGCCATAACAGGTAAACATCTGGCAGACTGGTATCGGGATACCAAATTTTGTGGAAGATGTGGGCGAAAGATGGTACATTCAGATAATGAAAGAGCTATGGAGTGTACCGAATGTAAGAAGAGATTTTACCCAAGGATTATGCCGGCTGTTATTGTAGGAGTCATCAATAAGGATAAACTTCTGATCACAAGATACAGAACAGGATTTGCGCATAATGCTCTTATTGCTGGATTCACCGAAATAGGTGAGACTATGGAAGAAACTGTTCAGCGAGAGGTTATGGAAGAGGCCGGAATTAAGGTCAAAAATATACGCTATTATAAGTCTCAGCCATGGGGGAGCGCCAATGATATTTTATTGGGTTACTACTGTGAGGTGGATGGCAAAGATGAGATTACGATGGATAGTGAGGAACTGAAGTATGCTGAATGGGTGAAAAGAGAAGACATAGTTCTTCAGCCCGGAAGCTTCAGCCTTACCAATGAAATGATGCGAATGTTTAAAGAGGGAAAAGAAGGGAATTAAAATGGAAAAAGCAAAAGTTTATTACACAGATTTCAGAACAACAAACGGTGTCGGATTACCTGAAAAACTTAAGAGACTCTGCCGCCTTGCAGGAATGCAGACTATCGATATGGATAACAAATTTGTTGCCATTAAAATTCACTTTGGTGAACTTGGAAATATTGCATATCTCAGACCAAACTATGCTAAGGCTGTAGCTGATCTTTGTAAGGAGATTGGCGGTAAGCCTTTCCTGACAGACTGCAACACATTGTATCCCGGCTCAAGAAAGAATGCCCTTGAACATTTGGATTGTGCACAGGAAAACGGATTCAATGAAACTACTACAGGATGTCATGTGATTATTGCCGATGGACTGCGTGGCACAGATGATGTTGTTGTCCCGATAGAGGGTGGTGAATATTGTAAAGAGGCATATATCGGAAGAGCGGTTATGGATGCCGATGTATTCATTTCATTAAATCATTTTAAGGGACATGAATGTACTGGATTCGGTGGTGCGTTAAAGAATATCGGTATGGGCTGCGGAAGTAGGGCAGGTAAGATGCATCAGCATAATCAGGGTAAGCCTGTTGTTAATACTGATATGTGCAAAGGATGTAAGAGATGTTCCAAGGAATGCGGTTCTGATGCAATCAGTTTTGAAACCGGCAAGGCATATATTAATCAGGATTTATGTAAGGGATGTGGACGCTGTATAGGTGGCTGTTCATTTGATGCCATTCATAACCCTAATGGAAATGCAAATGAAATTCTTGGCTGTAAAATAGCAGAATACTCAAAGGCAGTTGTTGATGGAAGACCACAATTCCATATAAGCCTTATTGTCGATGTTTCACCCAACTGTGACTGCCATTCAGAGAATGATGCACCTATTCTTCCAAACATTGGTATGTTTGCAAGTTTTGATCCGGTAGCGCTTGATCAGGCCTGCGTTGATGCGTGCCAGAAAGCAGATCCTATCAGAAATTCGCAGCTCGGAGACAATCTGGCAAAACCTGACTGGAAGAAGCTTGGAGATCATTTCCTAAATTCGAATCCAAATGTAAGATGGAGAGAAACTCTTGAGCATGCAGAGAAAATCGGAATAGGAACAAGAGGTTACGAACTAATTAAGATGTGATGATAATTTTTTAGTGGTTTAATCTTTTTAATCTTTGTGTTAAAATAGTTAGGGTGTTTTTAACATTCTAACTATTTTTGTTTATATATTGAAAGGGGACATAATAAAATGTCAAAAGCCAGTGTAGTATTGGGTTGTTTTTATGGTGATGAAGGAAAAGGCCGTACAACCGATTATTTAGCACAATTTGCGGATGTATCCGTTAGAGCAACAGGAGGAAACAATGCAGGTCACACAATCAATGTTAATGGTGTGAAGTTTGCAATGAGACTTATTCCATCAGGTATCTTGTCTAATAAGACAGTTGCAATTATCGGAAATGGTGTTGTTCTTAATCCGGAAGTACTTATTGGTGAAATTGACATGCTTAAGTCTCACGGAATTGATGTTGATAAATATTTGAAAATCAGCGACAAGGCGCATGTTATATTCCCATATCACAGCAGTCTTGATGTTATGCTCGAGAACAGACGTAAAAACAAGATTGGTACAACCAAGAATGGTATTGGACCTGCATACTGCGATAAGTATGAAAGATGCGGTATGAGAGTTGGTGATATGTATAAGGCCGACTTTGAAGAAAACTTAAGACATCAGGTTGCAATTAAGAATGAACTCTTAAAGGCAGCAGGTGAACCTGAATGTGATGTTGAAGATATTGTTAAGAAATATAAAGAGTATGCAGACCGCCTTAAGATGTATGTTTGCGATACTATTACTTTGATTCACAAGTATTTGAAAGAAGACAAATATATGGTTGTAGAAGGTGCTCAGGCAACCTTGCTTGATATTGACTTTGGATCATATCCATTTGTTACTTCTTCAAATCCTACAATTGGTGGTATCCTGACAGGAACAGGTCTTTCTGCAAGAGATATCGGTGATGTATATGGTGTTATTAAGGCCTACTCAAGCCGTGTTGGTGAAGGCCCATATGTAACAGAACTTAAGGATGAAATCGGTGATCGCATTCGTGACCTTGGACATGAGTACGGAACAGTTACCAAGCGTCCAAGAAGATGCGGATGGCTTGACCTTGTAACATTAAAATATGCAATTGACTTAAATGGTGTTAATTATATTAATCTTAATCACCTTGATACCATTGGTAAGTTCTCTACCTTTAAGGCTTGTGTCGCTTACAATGTGAATGGAGTTGAAACAACAGACTTCACAACAGATGAGGATTTTCTTAATAATGCAAAGCCTGTATATAAGGAATTTAAGGGAGATTTTGGTGATGTTTCAAAGTGCAAGACATATGAGGAACTCCCTGAAGCAGCACGTATTTATATTGAATTCATAGAAGAATATACGGGAACCAAGGTTAAACTTATCGGAACCGGTGCTGACAGAGAGAATATGATAGTCAGAGATTAATATTGTAGAAGTAATATGCTGATTAAACAGGGGATTTGGTTGGCATATCAGTTGAATATATTGGGGAAGCAGGAACGAAATGATTAAAAGTATGACGGGGTTTGGCAGAGGAGAAGCTGCCGAAGGTAATCGTAAGATTACAGTCGAAATGAAGTCGGTTAATCACCGATATCTTGATGTAAATATTAAAATGCCAAAGAAACTGAATTTCTTTGAGGCTGCCATCAGAAATGAATTAAAGACATATATTTCAAGAGGAAAAGTTGATATTTTTATAACCTACGAAGATTTTTCCGAATCAAATGTGTCAGTAAAGTATAACAGAGATGTGGCAGCAGATTATCTTAAATATTTAAGAGAAATGGCATCTGATTTTGAACTTGAGAATGATATCAGAGTATCAACACTATCGCGTTATCCGGAGGTATTTGAACTCGAGGAACAGGATGTTGATGAGGAAGCTCTCTGGAATCTTTTAAGTAAAGCAATCAAGGAGGCTGCAGAAGGGTTTGTCAATACAAGAATTAAAGAAGGTGAAAACCTTAAGAATGATCTTGTTGCCAAACTTGAGGGAATGCTTGAACATGTAAGCTTTATTGAAGAGCGTTCACCGATTCTGGTTGCGGAATATAAAGAAAAACTTGCTAATAAGGTTAAGGATCTTCTTGAAGATGCGCAGATTGATGAAAACAGACTTATGATGGAAGTAACAATCTTTGCAGATAAAGTATGCGTAGACGAAGAACTTGTAAGACTTCGCTCACATATCGAAACCATGAAGGACAATCTTATTGAAGGTGGAAGCATAGGACGTAAGCTCGACTTCATGGCGCAGGAAATGAACCGTGAAGCAAATACCACATTGTCAAAGTGCAACGATCTGGCTATTTCAGGTCGAGCAATTGAACTGAAAACTGAAATCGAAAAGGTTCGTGAACAGATTCAGAATATAGAATAGCTTCCGGGCAGGCATTTACGTGTTTGCAGGTGTTTATATTGTTAAGAGATATGCCTTGAAAGGAATTGATAATGATACAAAAAGGTGTTCTGCTTGTGGTTTCAGGCTTTTCAGGTGCCGGAAAGGGCACTGTCGTTAAAAAAATCATGAGTGATTATGACAATTATTCACTTTCAATTTCGATGACCACGAGGTCACCGCGAGAAGGTGAGGTTGATGGAAGAGAGTATTTCTTTGTAACAAAAGAAAAATTCGAGGAGGCCATTGATAATGATGAATTGCTTGAGCATGCCTGCTATGTAAGCAATTATTACGGAACTCCAAGGAAGTATGTGGAGCAGCAGCTTGAATCAGGAAAAGATGTTATTCTTGAAATTGAAACAAATGGTGCTTTGCAGATTAAAAAGAAATTTCCTGAAGCAATTTTGATTTTTGTGACTCCACCATCTGCAGAGGTTCTGCACGGACGACTTGCGGGCAGAGGCACAGAGACTGCGGAAGTTATAGCCGAAAGAATGAAGAAGGCTAATGAAGAAGCTTTGCTTATGCAAAAATATGATTACATTCTGGTGAATGATGAGCTTAATAAATGTGTTGAAAATCTAAACACAATTATTTCTGTGGCACATCAGAATCCTAAGAATAATGAAGCTTTTATAGAAACTATTAAAAAGGAACTAGAGGTTTATAAATAAACCTTTATGAAAGGAGAAATAAATGTTACATCCATCTTATTCAGATTTAATGAACGTAGTTAACAGTGAGGTTGAACCCGGTGAACAGCCTGTTGTTAATAGCAGATATTCAATTGTTATGGCTACTTCAAAGAGAGCACGTCAGCTTGTAGGCGGTGCTGAGGCTATGGTTGATACCGATAATATTCCAAAGCCACTTTCTGTAGCTGTAGAAGAATTATATGAAGGAAAGGTTAAGATTCTTTCTGAAGATACAGAGTCAGAAGAGGATTAATCAAGTAGATTATGAAGGTTTTTCCGGTTTCACTTGGCTGTGACAAAAACTCCGTAGATACGGAAGTTATGATGGGTTACCTAAAGGAAAAAGGGTACGAATTTACGCTCGATGAAAACGAGGCTGATATTGCGCTTGTAAATACATGCTCTTTTATTAATGATGCCAAGGAAGAAAGCATTAATACGATTATCGAGCTGGGGCAGCTTAAAGAAGATGGAAATCTAAAGGCAATTGTTGTTGCCGGATGCCTTGGACAAAGATATACCGAGGATGTTCGAAATGAACTGCCGGAAGTTGATGCGATTGTAGGTATCAATTCGTTGGATTCAGTGGTGGAAGCGGTTGATAAGGCTGTGAAAGGGATTAAGGGAGAGTATATTGATCCACTTGACAGAAAACCGGTCAAAAATCCTGAGAGAGTAATTACAACCGGAGGATATTATGATTACCTTAAAATTGCGGAAGGCTGTGATAAGCATTGTACCTATTGTGCAATTCCGTTATTTAAGGGCAATTATAGAAGTATTCCAATGGAGGACCTGCTTGAGGAAGCAGCGAATCTTGCTGCAAGAGGTGTTAAGGAATTAATACTTGTAGCGCAGGAAACCACCGTATATGGAACTGATATCTATCATAAAAAGTCATTGCCGGAACTGCTTCATAACCTGTGTAAAATAGATGGCCTTGAAATAATAAGAGTTCTATATCTTTATCCTGAAGAAATATCAGATGAGATTATTGAAACAATTAAATCAGAGCCTAAAATCGCCCATTATATCGATATGCCGATTCAAAGCGGCTCAAATAAGATACTTAAATTAATGGGAAGACGTACAAGCCGTGAACAAATATATGAGCTTGTTGCTAAATTAAGAGAAGAAATTCCGGATATTTGTCTTAGAACAACATTAATAAGCGGATTCCCGGGTGAGGATGAAGATGCGCAGCTGGAAACCCTTGGTATGGTTAAGGATTTGCGTTTTGACCGACTCGGTGTTTTTGCTTATTCTGAAGAGGAAGGCACGCCTGCAGCTCTTTTAGGTGATAAAGTACCCGAAGAGGTTAAGGAAGCAAGGCGTGATGAAATAATGAGTCTTCAGCAGCAGATTTCTTTCGAGAAGACAGCTGAACTTGTAGGGAATCGGATGTGGGCAATTATCGAAGGAAGTATTCCGGAAGAAAATATATACGTTGGCAGAACATATAGAGATATCCCGGATGTTGACGGATATGTGTTTATAGATGCTGACAGAGAATTGTTGAGCGGTGATATTGTTGAAGTTGAAATTAAAGCGACGGATGAATATGACCTGATTGGAGGATTGTTATGAATTTACCCAATAAGCTGACGTTGTTCAGAGTGGTTTTGATACCGGTTTTTATTGTATTTATGCTGGTACCAATGTTTGAATGTAAGGCATGCGAACAGGGTTCGCCCGCAAGTTATATCGCATTGGGGATTTTTATTCTTGCATCCGTAACAGATTTCTTTGATGGAATAATTGCAAGAAAGAAAAATCTGGTTACTGATTTTGGTAAGTTTATGGATCCTCTTGCAGACAAACTGTTATGCTGTTCAGCTTTAATTTGTCTTGTGGGGGTTAATGATAATCTTGCGGTACAGCTTCCGGTCTGGGGAGTTATTCTGATTATCGGAAGAGAGTTTATTATAAGCGGTTTCAGACTTATAGCAGCTGATAACGGGGTTGTTATAGCCGCAAGCTATTGGGGAAAGTTTAAGACTCTGTTTCAGATGCTCCTTATAGGACTGCTCATTGTTCAATTTAAGGGTGAAGTGGCCGAAATTATTACAATGGTAGTGCTTTATGTTGCTCTTGCACTCACTGTTATTTCTTTGATTGATTATATTATTAAAAACAGAAAAGTTCTTAAAACATTCAAATAATAAACATGTTTAATTTAGTTCATAATATTGATTTTGTGCTCGCTGCAATAGGAGTATTGCTGGTTGCCTTCTTTGGAACAAAAAGAAAATACAATCATACCTCAAAAGCAAATGCTGCCTTCTATAGAATTGCTTATGTCTTATTGGCAATGTGTTTGCTTGATGTGATTCTGACAGTTGCGCAGTCATATCAGGAATGGGTTGCGTTCTGGGTTGTACAGATTTTGTATGCGATCGTAAATACTCTTCATGTTGTAGAAATATGGCTTCTGATGCAGTATCTGCAAGTGTATGAACATGAACTGAATGATAACTGGGAATCAAATGACAGATTTAGTAAGTGGGATATTGTTCAGTTATTGATAGTATTTGTTGTAGTTATTACAAATACTATTAATATATTTTCAAATATAATCGGTTATGTTGATTTTTACGGGAACCTTATTAAGGGACCTTTATTTCTTGTCAATTCTATTATGCCAATTCTTGGCCTGGTGGTTATTTTTATCTACATTATTCCGAGGAAAAATTTATATACATGGTATCAGTTTTGGGCTGTCTGGTCGCTGGGAGGCATGGTGGTCGTCTTTTCGCTGCTGGAAGATTACATGGAATACGATTATCTATTCAGAACCTTTGTGTCAGTAAACGGATTTCTGATGTTACAGCTTTCGCTGGAGTCTCCGGATTATGAAAATATGAGACGGGCTGTTGAAGAAAAGAAAAAGATAGAAGAAGAACTTCAAAAGGCCAATGATACTACAGTCAGATATCTGGCAGAGATTGAAGAAAATAAAATGATTGCTGATTTGTCTGTCAAGGATGCGAATGAAGCAAGAAGAGTAGCTGATGAAGCACTGAAAAGAGCTAAAACAGCTGAAGAAAACGCGCAAAGAGCAAATTATGTTAAAGAAGAATTTTTGAAACGTGTTTCAATAGACTTAAGAACTCCCATAAATGCTGTCTATGGGTTTGGAGAAGTTATAGAAAACAAAACAGATGATGAAAATATAAGAGGATATGCCGGAGATATCAGACGTGTAAGCAGTAATTTGCTTGATACAGTCAATGATATGCTTGATTTTTCATTGCTTGAAAAGGGTAACCTTCACCTGGATGAGGATGAATATGATATACGTGACATTATCAGGGATACTTATCATATTATTAAGCAAAAAGCCCAAGATAAGAATGTCAAAGTTGTTTTTGATGTTGGAAAAGATATTCCTTACAGACTTATCGGAGATGAAGAGAGAATACGTCAGGTATTGCTGAATTTGTTGACCAATGCTTTGAAGTATACTGACGTGGGAAATGTATCTCTTTCTGTCAGCCTTGCCGGAAAAGGAAGGGCGAGCGTTATGCTTAAATTTGTTGTTAAGGATACCGGAAAAGGAATTAAGGAAGAAGACCTTGTCAGAATATACGATGATTTTGAACGAATCGAATATAACGATGACAGCAATATCGGTGGTTCCGGACTGGGACTTGCAATTGTATCAAGACTGCTTACGATGATGGGCTCAAAAATCAATGTTGAAAGTGTTTACGGGCTGGGGTCACAGTTTTCATTTTCATTAAAACAGTCTGTATGTTCATTTGATGAGACAGGAGACTTTAAGGTGGATGATGATTCGGATTTTGAAGAATCAGAAAATGTTTATGCTCCCGGATGCAAGGCGCTGGTTGTTGATGACAGTCAAATGCATCAGAAGGTTATGAAAGGCCTGCTTAAGAATACGGAAATAGTTATGGAGACCGCAGAATCTGTTTCGGAAGCTCTGAACATGGCAGAAATTAAAAAATATAATATTATTTTTCTGGATGATTCCGTATGGAATACTGCCGGCGAGAATCTGTGCAACAAAATCAAAAGTCAGGCTGAAGGGATGAATAAAGATACCGGAATCGTTGTTCTTACAGCAAATACCTCACAGGGTTCTTATGAAAAATATATAGCAGAAGGTTTTGATGATGTTTTGTTTAAGCCTGTTATGATGAAGTCATTAAATGCAGTACTGGTTCGCAATCTAAAAGAGGGAATGAAGGACACCGGAATGTAGGTGGCCTTGACAGTCGGATAAATGAAAGAAAAAAATCCAACAATCGAGATATGGAGATTTGTGGCATCAATTATGATACTTATGTGCCACCTGTACTATGTGGGTGTAGAGGAAGATTACCCGTTTTCACTAACATTTATTTTTGTAGAATTCTTTTTTATTTTGACAGGTTATTTTTCATATGTTCACATAAGCAAAGATATGGACGGAATAGGTTCGCTCAAAAATAAAGTAACCTATGCGTTGAGATATGTTATAAACAAATTCCGAAAAATTCTTCCGATGACCGTGGTGGCCATCCTTATCAATTATATTATCGAATATGCCTATAGAAGAAATGAAGACGGAGTAACGCTGTTCCGGTTTTGGCAACAGCTCCCTTTTGATATTCTTGAAGTATCTGATTTATATACAGAGCCCAGAGTTGTTCCGCTTTGGTATCTGAGTGTGGAACTGTTCATTCTGCCTCTGATTTGTTTGATTATTTTGCAAAAAAAATATATCAGAATTATTATTTCAATTCTTGTGCCGCTTACATGTTATCTGGTGTTTGGAGTCAATAATTTAAGGAATTTTCCATACGATTATCTGCGTGGATTAAGTGCAATGCTTCTTGGAGTTCTGATTGGAGAAGTGACAGAAATTCTGAAAAAGAAGATATTCGAATCAAAACACAAATTGAAGATATCGCTTATTTTTTATTCTTTTGGGAATATATTAATGATGGCAACGGTATTTTTCTCTTTTTATGATTTGAATATTATGGCATTGAGTCTTGCTAATTTTGTGGTCGGACTTACACTGATTATTTCAGCGGATGTCGTTTCGACTCAAAAAATAAAAAGATCAGCCGCTTATCTTGGCTCGTTAAGTGTTCCTATTTTTATTTTTCAATGGGTTGTCGGCACGGGGGTATTATGTCTTGACAGAGTAGTGGGATATTTCTATTCTCCGGGGCTTTCTGTATTATGGCGCAGTATTATATATATTGCAGTGACAATTTTAATTGCAATGGGTATAAATCATATCAGAACAGTCAGGTTGAAAAGAAAGGCTAAAATGAATATATGATGCCGTCACTGACGTGTCAGAAGGATATTCCTTTATCAATAGCTGCTTGACAGTGCAGGATATCATATGATAGTTTTAATCCATCTTTTTTATTTCTTATTTCGCAGGTCATTCGACCACGTTTCAGCTTTGAAAGAAAAAGACGGGGGAATGGAACAAAGTGTAAATATTTGTACTTTGTTTGAGTTATATTATATTTGTAACGAAGTAGTAATAAAGGCGTGAATGAATTTGAACAATTCATGCTAAAAATGTTTGACAAAAACGAACATATGTTTTATTCTGTAAATGTAATAGAACAAATGTTCTACACAAAAGGAGAAAGATAATGGATAGATCAGAAAAACTTAAAGCACTTGATGCAGCTATTGGACAGATTGAAAAACAGTATGGTAAAGGTGCTGTTATGAAGCTTGGAGATCCGGCTAACAGCATTAATATAGAAACAATACCTACAGGCTCTTTGAGTCTTGACATTGCTCTTGGACTTGGAGGAATACCTAAAGGACGTATTATTGAGATATATGGTCCGGAATCTTCAGGTAAGACTACGGTAACATTACATATGATTGCAGAAGTGCAGAAGAGAGGCGGAATTGCAGGATTCATAGATGCTGAGCATGCACTTGATCCGGTCTATGCTAAGAACATAGGTGTAGATGTAGATAATTTATATATTTCTCAACCTGATAATGGTGAACAGGCACTTGAAATTGCTGAAACAATGGTAAGATCAGGCGCAATTGATATCGTTGTTGTTGACTCGGTTGCAGCACTTGTTCCGAAAGCAGAAATAGATGGTGAAATGGGAGACTCACATGTTGGTTTGCAGGCAAGACTTATGTCACAGGCATTAAGAAAACTGACTGCTGTAATTTCAAAATCTAACTGCTCGGTTGTATTTATTAACCAGCTTAGAGAAAAAGTAGGAATTATGTTTGGCAATCCGGAAACTACAACCGGCGGACGTGCTCTTAAGTTCTATTCTTCTGTAAGAATGGATGTAAGAAGGGTGGAAACTCTTAAACAGGGTGGAGAGGCAATCGGTAACAGAACCAGAGTTAAAGTAGTTAAGAATAAGATTGCACCACCGTTTAAGGAAGCAGAATTTGATATTATATTTGGCGAAGGTATTTCAGTTGTCGGAGATTTGCTGGATCTTGCTGCTGAAGCTGATATTATCAATAAATCAGGGGCATGGTATGCATATGAAGGAAACAAGATTGGACAGGGAAGAGAGAATACCAAGCAATATATTAAGGACCATCCGGAGTTGATTGCTGAACTGGATAGGAAAGTAAGAGAGTATTACAACCTGAATGCAGATGAAAATGTTAGTACAGAGAATTGAAGAAATAAATAAAAGCAGACAGACAGTATATTTGGATGATGGTACCGCATTTCCCCTCTATAAAGGGGAAGTGCGGTCTTTTAAGATAAAGGAAGGTGAGTATCTGCCAAAAGAAATTTATGACAAAATATTTTTGGAAATACTTCCCAAAAGAGCCAAAGTAAGAGCCTTAAATCTGCTTAAAATTAAGCCATATACCGAAAAGGGACTTACGGATAAACTAAACGAGGGTGGTTATCCGCAGGAAATAGTCATTCAGGCAATAGACTATGTGAATTCATTTCATTATCTTGACGACAGACAGTATGCACTGGATTTTATTAATACCTATTCTGACAGAAGAAGCAGGATGAGAATTACACAGGATCTGATAAATAAAGGAGTTTCCAAAAACATTATTTCAGAGGCTTTTGATATTTATTTTGAAGAAAACAATAGTAATTTTGAATTGGAACAGGTTAAAAAAATTCTTATTAAGAAAAACTACTCATCAGAATGGCCTTTTGAAGAAAAACAAAAACTCAAGGCTTCTCTTTACAGAAAAGGATATACTGTTGATATAGACAGAATCTCTTTGGACTGACTATTCTTACTTGACATAACTTTACATAACAAGTAAACTAGATAATGTTGTAATATGCTTTTTAGGATGCGTTAAATCATTCTATATTAGATACAGTACAATGAAAATTAAATAGGAGGTGCTCTTAAGAGATGGTTGAAGTTGTAATAGCGATCGCCGTTACTTTGGTCGTTGCTTCTCCAATAGCCTGGATTTTGTCAGCTAAGCGTCAGGAAAAGATTGGTAAAACCAAGATTGGTTCAGCTGAACAGAAGGCTAGAGAGATAGTAGACGAAGCTCTTAAGACTGCTGAATCGACTAAAAGAGAATCTTTATTAGAGATCAAAGAAGAGTCAATTAAGGCTAAGAACGAACTTGATAAGGAAATTAAAGAACGTCGAGCAGAGGCTCAGAGATATGAGCGTAGAGTTCAGCAGAAAGAAGAGAACATCGACAAGAAAGCGGAGACGTTGGACAAGAAGATTGCTGCTTTAAATAGTAAAGAAGAAGCTCTTGAAAAAGAAAAGCAGGAAATTTCTAAGTTAAACGAACAACGAATTCAGGAATTAGAGCGAATTTCAGGTTTAACCTCCGAACAAGCAAAAGAATATTTGTTAAGAATTGTTGAAGACGAAGTAAAACATGAAACGGCTGTGATGATCAAAGAAATGGAGAATCGCGCCAAGGAAGAAGCCGATAAAAAGGCTAAAGAGTATGTTGTTACTGCAATACAGAAGTGTGCTGCAGACCATGCTGCTGAAGCAACTATTTCAGTTGTTTCATTACCCAATGATGAGATGAAGGGACGTATCATTGGACGTGAGGGTAGAAATATCAGAACTCTCGAAACACTTACAGGAGTTGATTTGATCATTGATGATACTCCCGAAGCTGTTGTCCTTTCAAGTTTTGATCCAATCAGAAGAGAAGTTGCTCGTATTGCACTTGAAAAACTGATTGTTGATGGAAGAATTCATCCTACAAGAATTGAGGAGATGGTTGAAAAGGCTCAGAAAGAAGTCGAAACCATTATCAAAGAAGAGGGTGAATCTGCTACTTTGGAAGTTGGTGTTCATGGAATTCATCCTGAACTTATTAGACTTCTCGGTAAGATGAAGTATAGAACAAGTTATGGTCAGAATGCATTAAAGCATTCAATCGAGGTTTCATTATTGTCAGGTCTTTTAGCTGCAGAGCTTGGACTTGATGTGCGTGTTGCCAAGAGAGCCGGACTTCTTCATGATATCGGTAAGGCAGTAGATCACGAGATGGAAGGTTCGCATATTCAGCTTGGTGTTGAATTGTGCCGTAAGTATAAAGAATCTGCTATCGTTATTAATTCGGTTGAGTCACATCATGGTGATGTTGAACCTCAATCACTTATTGCTTGCATTGTTCAAGCAGCTGATGCAATATCAGCAGCAAGACCGGGAGCTCGTCGTGAGACTCTTGAGACATATACAACAAGACTTAAACAATTAGAAGACATCGCCAATGAATTTAAGGGCGTTGATAAATCTTTTGCTATTCAGGCAGGTAGAGAAATTCGTGTTATGGTTGTTCCTGAACAGGTTAATGATAATGACATGGTTATCTTAGCCAGGGATATTTCAAAGAAGATTGAAGCTGATATGGAATATCCGGGTACAGTTAAAGTAAATGTTATTCGTGAATCACGAGTAGTTGATTACGCTAAATAATTACTTGAATTAAAAGATTCGGGCTATATGGTCCGAATCTTTTTTATTGTGGCGGCGAGGAAATGGTTTGAATTCAGCGAATTTATGTGCTAAAATATTACGGATTTATTAATAGAAGTGAGGAGCCTGGTTATGAAAAATATAAAAGAATATAGTCGTGAAGAACTGATTTCTTTACAAAAAGATTTGAATGAACAATATAACGAAGCAAAAGCTAAAGGGCTTAAGCTTAATATGGCAAGAGGTTTGCCTTCAGCAGAGCAGTTGGATATGGAAGCTGATTTCTTTAATACACTTCATCCTGATTCGACATTTATTTCAGATGCAGGTATTGACTGCCGTAACTATGGTGAATTGCTTGGTATCCAGGAAGCACGTCAGCTTATGGCTGATATGATGGAAATATCAGCAGAAGAAACAATTGTATTTGGTAATTCATCGCTTAATGTTATGTATGATACAGTATGTCGTTCGATGGTTCTTGGTGTTATGGGTTCAACACCATGGAACAAGCTTGATAAGGTTAAGTTCCTTTGTCCGGTTCCGGGATATGACAGACATTTTGCAATAACCGAACAGTTTGGAATTGAAATGATTAATATTCCAATGACAAACGATGGCCCGGATATGGATTTGGTTGAAAAGTATGTAAATAATGATCCTGCTGTTAAGGGAATTTGGTGTGTTCCCAAGTATTCTAATCCACAGGGAATTACTTATTCCGATGAAACAGTAAAGAGATTTGCAAATCTTAAGCCTGCGGCAGAAGATTTCCGTATATATTGGGATAATGCATATACAATTCATCATTTATATAACGGAAAGGAAGATCAGCTTCTTGAAATTCTTGATGAGTGTAAGAAGGCTGGAAATCCTGATTTGGTATTTAAGTTCTGCTCAACATCAAAGGTTACATTCCCTGGCTCAGGAATAGCTGCTTTAGGCGCATCAAAGGCTAATCTTGATTTCATTAAGAGCATTATTACAATTCAGACTATTGGACACGATAAGCTTAATCAGTTAAGACATGTAAGATATTTTAAGGATATAAATGGAATGCATGAGCATATGAAGAAGCATGCAGCAATTTTAAGACCAAAGTTTGAACTTGTTATTGATTCACTTGAAAAAGAACTTGGGGGAATGGGTGTAGGAGAATGGAATAATCCTAATGGTGGATATTTCGTTTCATTTATGGCTATGAACGGCTGTGCTAAGAGAATTGTATCTCTTTGTAAAGAGGCAGGAGTTACCATGACAGGAGCCGGAGCAACATATCCATATAAGAATGATCCGGACGACAGCAATATAAGAATTGCACCAACTTTCCCACCTATTGAAGATTTGAAGAAGGCTTTGGAAATATTTACAATTTGTGTAAAACTTGCATCAGTTGAAAAAATGCTTGAAGCATAGGGAGCAAATGAAATCGGTATGGAAAAACTGAACAGACTTAGCAGAGAACTTGTTTGTAAGGGATCTGTTATTGATTATTATCACGATACAATTGAATTACCAGATGGCAAAAAAGTGAAATATGATCTGGTTGATCACAAAGGCGCTGCTGCAGTTGTGCCTGTTCTTGACGATGGAAGGCTCGTTATGGTTCGTCAGTACAGAAACGCACTAGACAGAGAAACGATAGAAATTCCTGCCGGTGGACTTAACGGAAGAGAAGAGCCGACGCTTGATGCTGCAAAAAGAGAACTGTCTGAGGAAACAGGATTTATTTCAGATAATCTTGAGCTGTTGATAAGCATTAAGACTACAGTGGCATTTTGCAATGAAAGAATTGATATTTACGTTGCAAAAGATCTTAAGCCGGGAAATCAGCATCTTGATGATGGTGAATATGTTGAATATGAGGCATATACTGTTGATGAACTGATTGAAAAGATATACAGGCTTGAGATTCAGGATTCAAAGACAATTTGTGCGATATTTGCATATAAAGAAAAATATTGTAAATAAATATTTCTGAAAATATAGTAAAAATAGTCCGTATGGAAACTTATGTGTATATTTAGCACATGTGGGTTCTGACGGACTATTTTTATGTTATATATATTTGTATATATTGCCTATATATTTGAGATAAAGAATATAACACCTGATATGGATTACATATGTAAAGAATGATGGGTGATTATGTAAACCAATTTTGAAAGAATGTAAAATTTTTTTTATTTTCTTTTTCAAGATATGGTATGAAATAAGTTACATAAAACGATATGTGGTGTAAACTGCTTGGAATGCCGAAAATACGCATAAAATGGGCAAATTTTACAATTGCATTTTAAAAATAATCTGTTTATAATGAAACCTGCACGATGTTTATGTTAACAAAAATTAGTAACTGGAGTACCATATGAAGGAATATATTGACGGTTTTATCACATATTTACATAATGTGAAGAAAATGTCTGAAAATACAGAACTTTCATATAGAAGAGACTTGAAAAAGGTAAGTGATTATCTTTCAGAGCAGGGAGTTGCAGATATTAAAAAGGTAACGGCAACCAACCTGACAGGATATGTTATGTACCTTGAAAAGAATAATTTTTCTGCAGCTACAGTATCAAGAAATATTGCTTCACTGAAAGCTTTTTACCATTATCTTCTTAAGGAGGGTATTGTAGATAAAGATGCTGCCGAAGAATTAAGAGCACCAAAGATAGAGAAGAAAATTCCTGAAATTCTTTCTATGGAGGAGGTTGTCAGACTGCTTGAACAGCCTAATGGTGAGTCTTCCAAAGAAATCAGGGATAAGGCAATGCTTGAACTTTTATATGCAACCGGAATAAGAGTTTCAGAGCTGATATCTTTGCACACAGTGGATGTTAACATTAATATGGGATATATAACCTGTAAAGATTCGAGCAAAGAAAGAGTCATCCCATTTGGTAATGAAGCAAAGAAAGCACTTACAAGATATTTGGACGGAACAAGAGATGCGATGCTTGCCGATCCGAATTCAGAGTATTTGTTTGCAAACTGTTCCGGTCAGCCTATGTCAAGACAGGGCTTTTGGAAACTGATTAAATACTATGCAAAGAAGGCTGGGATTACTTCTGACATTACACCGCATACACTGCGACATTCTTTTGCGGCTCACTTAGTTGAAAATGGAGCTGATTTAAGGTCTGTTCAGGAAATGCTTGGTCATTCTGATATATCGACTACTCAGATATATGCGCATATGAATCATTCACATATTAAAGAGGTATATGCAAAAGCGCATCCGCGTGGGTAGTTACATAAATGAGTTTTTACGGGCAGATGAATTAACATTTATCTGTCCTTTTTTTATACAAAGCAGTGGTGTGAATTTATAATAACTTATGCTAGAATATATAAGATTATTGATTTGGAGGAAAAGAAATGGCACTAAATAAAAAACCTGTTACAGGTATGAAAGATATTATGCCGGAAGAGATGGTGATTAGAGACTATGTTATTTCGGTCATTACGGAAACATATTCAAAGTTTGGATTTACCAGAATAGAGACTCCCTGTGTGGAGAGTATAGAAAATCTTACGAATAAGCAGGGTGGAGATAACGAGAAACTTATCTTTAAGATTTTAAAGCGTGGGGAAAAATTAAATCTTGAAACAGCTGAAAAGGAAGCAGATTTAGTTGATGGCGGATTAAGATATGATTTGACAGTACCGCTTGTAAGATATTATTCAAATCACGCAAATGAATTACCATCGCCATTTAAGGCTTTGCAGATGGGGAATGTATGGCGTGCAGATCGTCCGCAGAGAGGACGATATCGTCAGTTTATGCAGTGCGATATTGATATTCTGGGTGAGCCTTCAAATCTTGCTGAGATAGAACTTATTCTGGCTACAACAACCACTATCGGAAAGCTTGGATTTAAGAATTTCCAGATAAGAATTAACGATAGAAGAATGCTTAAGGCTATGGCTGCATATGCAGGTTTTGGCGAAGAGGATTATAACAGCATTTTCATTACTCTTGATAAAATGGATAAGATTGGTATCGATGGTGTTACAGCCGAACTCAAGGAAAACGGATTCGATGCATCAATGGTAGACAAGTATGTTGCATTGTTTGAAGTTCTTGAAAATCCTGATCTTGCCGGAGTTGAAGCTATAAAATATCTGGCAGATACACTTGGTGATTGCCTGCCTGAAGAAGTAAGGAATAATCTTAGCGAGATAATCGAAGCTGTTGAAGCAACCAAGTGCGCTGATTTTGAACTTGTATTTGATCCTACCCTTGTAAGAGGTATGTCATACTATACAGGTACTATTTTTGAAATTGCCATGCCTGAGTTTGGCGGCAGCTGCGGAGGCGGCGGACGATATGATGAAATGGTTGGCAAGTTTACAGGTAATAATGTTCCTGCATGTGGTTTCTCAATCGGATTTGAGAGAATCATCCTCTTATTAATGGAGTCAGGCTTTAAGGTTCCCGGTACATCTGAAAAAATGGCATTTCTTGTTGAAAAAGGATTGCCGACAGACAAGATGATTTCTGTTATGCAGGAAGCTGCAAAAGAACGTGAAAAGGGCAACAGAGTTCTTGTTGTCAGAATGAACAAGAATAAGAAATTCCAGAAGGAACAGCTGGCAGCCGAAGGATATGAGAATTTCAAAGAATTCTACAAGAATGAACTTAAGTAAGGAAGGAGAAGTATGGGCGATTACCCTAATTTTGTAATTGGTATAGATAAGAGCTTTTCAGCAAGACTTCTGGGGATAGTCGGAGTACTTCTGCTTAATTTTTGCACTCTTGTATTGGCTTATTGGAATGTTATAGGAGAGTTTGAAGCAATAGTAGTATTACTGATACTGCTTTTGGGAACGGTGCTTACGATTATTTCATATATCAGGTTCTGGTTTGGCGCGAAGAAGGTTAAAGAAGACAACAGCAGAGCATCACTTGCTGTAATTCTGATTCCGATAATAACCATATTAATATTGTGCAACAGTGTCTTTATGGTATTTCCGTTCCTGGTGGATTCGGATTTCAGTATATTTGTAGATATAACAATCAGTATTCTTGAAATTGTAACTGTTTATATCCTTTCAAACTCAATAATTAAATGTACGATTAGTGAGGCAAAAAAGGAGATGCTAAAGATAGGAGAAAAATCGGACATCGTTGTTATTGCTCCATTTCTCCTGACAACACTGTCAAAGATCGTTTCTGTCATGATGAGAAGCAATGCAGAAGTGATGTTTGTACTGACCATAGCCTCTTATGTTTTATCAATAATTGCAGATGTTCTTTTCCTGTATTTCCTGAGTAGGGCAAGGAGAAGTATAGAAGATCATTAGAATATTAATTCACAAACGAATACTATAATACAGCATATTAAAGAAACCGGAAAAAGTCCGAGGTTGAACCAGGCTGCTATGATTCCCAAAACCAGTGCAATAGCTCCTGCAATTGGAGTGTTTGTGGCATCAATAATTGCAGGGAAAGTCATCACTGCAAGTGTTACATAGGGAACATAGTAGAGAAAACTTCGGAGAAACCGGTTTTTTATTTGTCCTCTTATAAGTGTAAGCGGCAGAATTCGGATTAGATTTGTTACCAAAATCATTATTAAAATATAAATAGCAATAGAGGGTGTTTCCATGTTATGTCCTTATTCGAATTAATTTTCAGTCTTTTCGATATCTGTGTTAATGGGTTTGATAATTGCAACGGCAGAAGCAATTACAACAGTTAAAATTACAGTTCTTATACCAAAGCTTAAGTCTTTAATACCCGGAATATAATAAGTTCCGAGATAACTTAACAGAAAACTTATAATCACTGCCACCAGAACCGCTTTGTCCTTACGGGCAGGCGGTATTATTATGGCGATAAACATTCCATACAATGCAACACTTAGCGCTGAAACGATATTAGTAGGAAGTATATTGCCTGCAATTATTCCAAGGCAGGTACCTAAAGCCCACAATGGTGAAGAAATGGTAAAGGCTCCGAATGTATAAGCCGGCTCAAGATAGCCCTCATAAGCTGAGGATATTGCAAATATTTCATCTGTAACACAAAAACCGACAAGTATCCTTTTGAACAATGAGGTCTTTGGACTGAATTTCTGGCTCAGAGCAGTACTCATCAGAAGATATCTGAGATTAGTAATGCAGCAGATAACGACAATATCAAGATAAGGCTCTGCCTTTTCTATTAATTTGTAAACACCGTATTCACCGGCAGATGCTCGGGTAAAAAAGCTTGCTATGAAACCAACAAGAGCATTTATTCCACCGTTTTTGGCAATGATTCCCAAAGAAAACGATACTGCAAAATATCCAAGTCCTATGGGAATGCCATCTTTTAACCCTTTTAAAAATATTTTCCGTTTTTCCATATATATGTTCAAATCACCTAAATGCTTATGGATTTGAGTCCTTTCTGCTAAATGGATAACAATAAAGCCTATTCATTATCTACTATTTTGAATTAAAAATAAAGATATCTAATGAAAGAAAGTGAAGAAGACGGGCATGTGCCACTTTTATTTAATAAAAATAATAGATGTATGCTATAATATGTACAGGTTTTAGCACATAGTTGGAGAATACATAATGAAACTTAATGAATTGCTTAAATACGATAAGATAACTATTCAATGTCATGATAATCCTGATCCGGATGCACTTGCATCAGCCTATGGATTATTCAGATATTTTGAAAGCAAAGGCAAGAGTTCAAGAATTATATATGGCGGACGAAGCCCGATTCAAAAAGCAAATATA
Organism: Lachnospiraceae bacterium; assembly: GCA_024403415.1. Classification (GTDB taxonomy): domain Bacteria; phylum Bacillota; class Clostridia; order Lachnospirales; family Lachnospiraceae; genus JAILLW01. Next base: position 4,415 of record JAKSRY010000016.1, on the reverse strand, counting down.
CGCCTGATGATGGATGAATTGGGAATAGAAGCAGAATATATCAAGGATAAGGATATACCGGTTGAGGGTCTGCTTATTACAGTTGACTGCCAGTATAAGGAGGGTAATGTTACCCCGTATAAGGCAGACAACATAGCCATAATAGACCATCATCAGTCTACAGGGCTTGTATCGGCATCTATGGATATGACGGAAATTCATCCTTATCTTGGAAGCTGTTCAACACTTGTTTGGAAAATGTTAAAAGAAGAGGGCTATGATATTGATGCAGATAAGAAGCTTGGAACAGCTCTTTACTATGGACTTATGACGGATACAGGTAATTTTGTGGAGGTTCATCATCCACTTGACAGAGATATGATGGATGTGGTTGTGTATGACAAAATACTGGTCAGACAATTCTGTAATTCAAATATTTCCTTGGATGAATTAAGAATAGCAGGCGTTGCACTCATGAAATATGAGTATGATGAGAAGAGAAGATTTACTCTGATAGGAGCGGAACCATGTGATCCCAATATTCTGGGACTTATAAGTGATCTTGCTTTACAGGTTGATACTGTTGACTGCAATCTTGTTTACAATGAAACGCCGGATGGATATAAGTTTTCTGTAAGAAGCTGTATCAAAGAGGTTCATGCCAGCGACTTTGCAGAGTTTCTTGCAAGACAGATAGGCTCAGGCGGAGGACATACGGATAAAGCCGGTGGGTTTATCTCAAAGTCTAAATTGGAACGCGTCTACGGAACTTCGGATGCAGGTGATTATTTCCAGAAGAAGGTTGCGGAGTATTTTGATAATACCGAGATTATATATGCAGCAGAGTATGACCTTGACACTTCGGATATGAAAGAATACGCCAAAAAGCGTCTTGTTGTAGGTTATGCAGATCCGGCAGATTTTCTCCCTGTAGGAACGGAAGTTACCATCAGAACACTGGAAGGTGATGTTAATAATGTGGTAACCGGTGACTATTACATAATGATTGGAATAATCGGAGAAGTGTATCCTATTACGAAAGCAAAATTCAAAGAGGCATACAATGAGGTAAATGACAGCTTCAACTGTGATCTTGAATATGTTCCGACAATCAGGAGCAAGAACGATGGTATCATACACAGTCTTATGGAATATGCGCATTCATGTCAGGCCAAGGCTGCAGCTCACAGACTTGCAAAACAGTTAGATCATCCGGTTAAAATTTTTACTGAGTGGGATGAGGACAACTATTACCTTGGTAATACCGGTGATTTCATTATGTGTAATATTAACGACTGCCATGATATTTATATAGTGAAAAAGGATATCTTTTACGAGACATATGAACCAGTTTAAGGTTAAATGAATTATTGGATTAAAGATTTTGGGAGATGGATAATAAATATATGAGCTTTCGCAGTGGGGCTGTATATGACATTATTCGGTTATTGATAAATGAAAAAAGTAGTAGTTGGGCTTTCGGGTGGAGTTGATTCTGCTGTGGCAGCCTATCTTCTAAAAGAGTCAGGTTATGAGGTGACAGGAGTACATCTTAACCTTGTGGGAAACACCGAAGGCGATGCTGCCAAAGCAGTAGCCGAACATCTTGGTATTGGCTATAAGGAACTGGACTTTAGAGAAGATTTTCAAAAAAGTGTTAAAGAGTATTTTGTAACAGAATATCTTGCAGGAAGAACTCCTAATCCCTGCTGCAGATGTAACAGAATCATTAAGTTCGAAAAACTCCTTGAGTGGGCGCAGAAAAATGAAATTGAATATCTTGCCACCGGTCATTATGCAAAGATTATTGAGTCACCGATGGAAGAAGGCCGTTTTACAGTCAGACTTGCTGATTGCATTTCCAAAGATCAGACTTATGTGCTTTATGCGCTCTCGCAGGAACAGATTTCAAGGATAGTTATGCCGCTTGGCAGTTATTCCAAGGAAGAAGTTCGTAAGATAGCAGAAGAGGTTAAAATTCCCGTTGCAGCGAAAAAGGACAGTCAGGATGTCTGTTTTATTCCGGATGGTGATTATGTGAAATATATTAGAGAATATATTAATGAATATAATCCTTCGGCTAAAGATGTCATTCCGGGGCCCGGTAACTTCCTGAACACGGAAGGGAAAATAATTGGAAAGCATAAAGGTTATATCAATTACACAATCGGCCAGCGTCGTGGACTTGAAATAGCTGCCGGTCACAGAATTTTTGTTAAATCAATAGATCCCGTTAAAAATGAAGTAGTAATAGCTGATGAGGACGTATTTGGTACGGAACTTACAGCCTGTGATATGAACTGGCTTGCAGTCGGTCAGAACAGTTTTGATAAAGATACACGACTGTTTGCAAAAATAAGATATGCACACAAAGGTGAATGGTGCCGGATAGAATGTATGGAAGTTGAAAATCAGGCGACCTGCAGTTCTGAAAACAGTCAGACATTAAAGTACAAAGTATGCTTTGAAAATCCTGTTCGGGCCATTACTCCGGGACAGCCTATTGTATTTTATAATTCAGATGCCGCTGATAAATATATAGTTGCAGGCGGAACAATAGACTAAATGTTTGTTATATATGAAAGATGCATATATTTTGCTGAGCGTACTTATATAACAATCAGTACCTGAAAATCGGTACCTTAAGAGAAATAAAGAATACAGACAGAGGAGTATTTTTGACATGATTAAATATGACAGTCACATGCATTCATATCATTCCTTTGATTCAAAGGAACCTATGGAAAATATGGTATTAAAAGGAATTGAACTTGGACTTAAAGGAATCTGTTTTACCGAGCATCAGGATATAGACTTTAATGATCCGCATGAAGAACCGGGAGCATTTTCACTTAATGCAGATGCATATCTTTATGAACTGCTTATGCTTCGCAATAAGTATGAAGGAAAAATAAATATATCATTCGGCGTTGAAATGGGATTTCAGCCGCATTTAAGAAGAGAACTTGCTTTATACGCAAAGGCATATGATTTTGATTTCATTATCGGTTCAATGCACCTTCTGGGGGGATTGGACCCGGCATTTCCGGACTATTATGACGATAAGAACGATGAGGATGTCTACAGAGCTTATTTTAAGGAAATGCAGGAAGGACTTAAGGTGTTCAGCAACTTTGATGTTTTAGGACATCTTGATTATATTGTCAGATACGGAAAGACCAAGGATGCAAATTACTCTTATGACAAATATAAAGATTTAATTGATCCCATACTTGAAAAGCTTGTTGATAACGGAAAGGGTATTGAAGTAAATACCGGAGCCATAAGACATGGACTTAAAGATCTTAATCCAACCAAAGATATTGTTAAAAAATACAGGGAATTAGGTGGAGAAATAATAACTGTCGGATCTGATGCACATAATATTAACTATCTTGCAAGTGGATTTGATGTCGCAGAACAATTCCTGCTGGATTGCGGATTTAAGTATTACACTTCCTTTGAAAAGAGGGTGGCAGAATTCCATAAATTAGGATAAGAAATTGGTACTTATGCGATTTGATATTTGATGGTAAAATAAACTAATTTCATTTGAAGATTACTTCTGGATGTTAGAGAGTAAGGGGGTTGCCTATGAGTAAATTATTAAAGAAATTAATTATTATTATTACAGTAGTATGTCTTTCTTTAGGTTCAACAATGGTAATGGCTTTTGCAGATGAACATGAACCGACCCAGGAAGAACTTTTGGCACAGTATTATGCTGCTCTTGCAAAAATGACAGGAGATGAGCAGGCGGCGCTTCTTGCAAAGCAGAATGAAATTATCGCGCAGGATAATATGGTGTTTGCGCAGATTATGGCGCTTAAAGAACAGTTCCCTGATGGAATGCAGTGGGGAATGGAAAAATTATATACTTCTCCCAATAAAGGACGCGCCATGTGGGGACAGCAGCATGCATGCGGAGCATTTGCATTAATGGTGCAGGATATGATTTTCGGAACAGGAAGAAAGGTCAACGTTAAACAGACCGGTATATTGAAAGCTGTTTCAGGAAGATCATATCAGATGACACTGACCTATTACCCACAGACAGGACAGTACGGAGCATGGGAACTTGTTGGCTATAATGGAGATAATCCGGTTATAAATCAGAATTTCGAAAAAATATGGGCAGAGCTTAGAGTCGGTGATGTTATTGCCGATCTCAATCATGCAGTAGTTGTGCTTACCAAATCGCCTGATGCTATTACGGTTGTAGAAGGAAATAGCGGTGGAAAGGTAAGATGGGGCAGAAGAATTCTCAAAGAATCACTTAGAAAAGGTATGCAGCTTGTTGAATCAATGTATTAATAATGGTGATGTATCAGATTGCATTCCGATAGCTGATGCTAAACTGTATTATTACCAAATTAAGTATAGGATTGTATAATTTCAACAATAAAAACTCACAGATTTCAATAAAATGATTAATA
>JAKSRY010000015.1 GCA_024403415.1 Lachnospiraceae bacterium | reverse complement strand
TTGAATATGATGATGGACTGACATTCAAATATTTTAATACCAAGGGAACAAAAGGCGTAAATGAAGGAGTGAAGAATTTACTTCGATTCATGGAGAACAGCGTTCCTGAAAACATAGTAGATGAAGCAACGAAAGAGATTTCGGAGTATGTAGACAAGGTGAAGAAATCACCTGAAGTGGAGGAAGCGTTTATGACAATGGGGGATAAAATAGACCAGCTGTGTGAAGAGAGTGAGCAGCGAGGAATCGAAATCGGTGAACAGCGAGGAATCGAAGTCGGAGAACGGCGAGGAATCGAAATCGGTGAACAACGTGGGATAGAAATCGGAAAACAACAAATGCTGAACATGATCAAAGAAGCAGCTCAGGAAGCCGGAGTTTCAGAAGAAATAGAAAAATTAGTTAATGTTCGTTTTGCATCTTCATCTATAGTTCAGGGCGGTGCAGAGATGCTTGCATCAGGTACAGCAGTTAAATTTAAATAATACTCATTTTTGGTAGTTGACAATACTTCATTAGGAGTGTTAAATTGCAATTAAAGGCGAAGAGGTCTAAACTCTTCGCCTTTTTGGATGTCTATTTTGGAAGGAGGAATGGTATGCGAAAACTTGAGACCAATGACTGGATAGTTCTTAATAACATTATCTACAAAATTCATACTACAGATAACTTCGATGAAATGAGACATGACCTGCTTGAGCAGCTAAAAATGATTATTGATTATGACAGTGCATATTTTTTGCTCGCGTCAAAAGAAGAGGGACATCTTGTAGGTGATCCTGTTGCCTATAACTGTGATACCAATCTGACCCAAATGCATGAGGATTTGGATTACAGCAGAGGTATAATGCTAAGCGGAAAATCGTTAATATTCAGGGAGACAGACATTCTGTCAGATGATGTCAGACTTGAAACCGATTATTATAAGAAGGTATATAAACCTAATAACTGGCATTTTGCTTTGCAGATTATAATTGCCAGACATAAGAAGTTTTTGGGAACAATCACCTTTTATAGAACCATAGGAAAAGAAAACTTTCATTATGATGACATATTTATTCTTGATATGTTGAAGGATCATCTGTCATACAGACTTGAGAAATATCTTTCAGGACTTGAAACTTCCAACGAAAAACTGACTATATCTGAGACAATTGCTAAATATGATCTTTCAAAGCGGGAGGCGACAGTATTAAAGGAGCTTATGTCAGGAAAAGATAATTCGGATATATGTGAGGAGCTATTTATTACTGCAAATACTCTTAAAAAACACATCCTTAATATTTACAGAAAGCTTGGCATTAAAAACAGAGTTAATCTTTTTAAGCTTGTTAAGGAAAAAGAATAATGATAAAGATAATCTGTTTTTACTCCTTTAGTAGTAGAAAAATGGTACTTGGTGTGAATTGAAAGCAGACTTAACATGGTTTAACATTCAAATCAATTAAAAATGTTAAGCAAAGGGGCTTATCCTATTCGGGATGAGCCCTTTTTTATTACAAATATACACAGGAGGTGTCATTATGGAAAATTTGGCATTATTGGAGCATACCGACACGGTTAATGAATTACTCGCCAGATATGGGGTTAGATTTGGAATTTATAAGAATAACGAATTCAAAGAGCAATTATTTCCGTTTGATGCCATTCCAAGAATTATAGAAGAACAGGAATTTGCATATCTTGAGAAGGGATTAAAGCAAAGAGTTGTAGCACTTAATCTGTTCTTAAAAGATATATATTCAAAAAAGCAGATTGTAAAAGATGGTGTTATCCCGGAGGATTTTATATTCGCTTCAAGTGGATATATGGTTGAATGCGAAGGAGTAACTCCACCTAAGGATGTGTATTCACACATTTCCGGAATTGATCTTGTTAAGGGTAAAGATGGACAATGGTACATTCTTGAAGATAATTTGAGAGTTCCCTCAGGCGCTTCCTATCCGATGATAGCAAGAGAATTATGCAGACGTTCATCACCGGATACATTTTCTGAATTAAAGATAGAAGACAATAGAAACTACGCGAAGCTGCTAAGGAGAACCTTTGACAATGTTAATACCGGAGGTCACACAGTTATTCTGACACCGGGCAGATATAATGCAGCATATTTTGAGCATAGTTACCTGGCTGAACAGACAGGAGCGCATCTGGTTAATGGTTCGGAACTTGTTGTTAAAGATGACAAGCTCTTCTTCAAGACAGCAGACCAGAAGCTTGAAAGGGTAGGTGCAGTATACAGAAGAATTTCAGATGAATATCTTGATCCAATGAATTTTAATCCGGAGTCATTGATTGGAATTCCGCATATTTATGACGTTTTCAAGAAGGGAAATGTAGCTTTGCTTAACGCTCCCGGAAATGGTGTGGCTGATGATAAGGGTATCTACTATTTTGTTCCCAAAATGATCAAATATTATCTGAATGAAGAACCGATATTGTCAAATGCGCCGACTTATCTTCCGTTCTATGAGGATGATTATAAATACGTACTTGAGCATTTTGATGATCTGGTACTTAAAGATGTGGCTGAAGCAGGTGGTTACGGGGTTGTATTCGGTAATACCATGACTAAACAGCAAAAGGAGGATTTCCTTAAATTACTGGAAAAGGAACCTCGAAGATTCATAGCACAGGAAGTTATAGATTTCCAGGATCTTGACATTTTGGAAGATGGAGAACCCGTTCCAAGAAAAGCAGACTTGAGAGCATTTGTACTAATGGCAGACGAGCCTTTGGTTTGGAAAAGCGGACTGACAAGATTCTCAAGAAATCCGGATTCATTTATCGTAAATTCATCACAGGGCGGAGGTTTTAAGGACACATGGATATTATCTCAATAGAACAGGCAGACCACTTATACTGGCTTGGAAGATACACGGAAAGAGTTTACACAACACTAAATATTTTTGCAAAAAGATTTGATGTCTTAATCGATGGAGCAGCAAACAGTTATGAAGATTTCTGTAAAAGTATAGATATTCCGGTTGTATATGCCGACAAGGCTGATTTTGTCAAAAATTACCCTTTTGATAACAATAATCCGGATTCAATTATCAGCAATCTTATAAGAGCACATGATAATGCAATCACATTAAGAGAGAGCATTGGTTCAGAGACTCTTGCATACATTCAGCTTGCAATCTATGAGATGAACAAGGCTGAAAAGAGTAAATCTCCAATGATTGAACTTCAGAAGGTTAATGACAATCTGCTGGCCTTCTATGGAACAGTAGATGATCAGATTGACAGTGAAAATATAAGAAATATTATCAAGGCTGGAAGGCGTATCGAACGAATCGATCTTTATGCAAGACTTGGTCTTGAAAGAAAAGAGATTGCCCGTCAGATTCATCGACTGATTCCAAGACTTGAAAAGAGTGGTTTGGATTATGATGCATTTAAGTTAAGAGAAATAAACAGATTGGTTGATGAGGATACTATCGATTATTACAAGATAGTGGATTATGTTGAAACAATCCTCTAAAAGGGGGTGAGAGCTGTGAAACGGCTTCACTTATCTTATGATATGTTAATTGAATATTCTAAAGCGGTGGAAAGATGTAATTTCACCATTAAGTGTATTCCGACCGATTCAATGCGACAGAGTATAAGCAATGTCAGGATATCTATCTCTCCGGACGTTAAATATTACTACGGAAAAGACGGATTAAACAATATACAAATATATGGTGTAAATGAAAATTCTCACAAGACCTTTCGATTTCATCTTGAAGCTGATGCCAGGACAGGTCTTTCGGAGTATGAAAAAGATATCAATGATGACCTTGATATGATATTCAGACACGAACATGGCTTAAATACGGCAGGTGAGAATATTAAATCTTTTTACAAAGATATATGGCTTTTGAGGGAAGCGGATGATTATTCAAAAGCAAAAATATTAATGCATGAATTAAATGCAAATTTCAAATATGTTCCGCTGTCCACTGATGTAAATACTTCAGCTGAAGAAGCATTCACTCAGGGGCATGGTGTATGCCAGGATTATGCACATATATTTATCGCACTCCTTCATCTTGCAGGTATATCAGCCCGTTATGTCACGGGCTTTATTGTGGGTGAGGGACAGAGTCATGCCTGGGTAGAAATACTTCACAATAATAAATGGTATGGATTTGATCCGACACACGACAAAATAGTAACAGACGGGTATATCAGACTCGGAATTGGACGGGATGCCGCAGACTGCATGATAAATCGTGGAATTATGCATGGCGGGGGACCACACACACAAACAATTACCGTTCAGGTAAACGAAATAGAAAAGTAGGTATAAGGATGATTAAAACAATTGCATCAGTTGAGTTGCCTGTAGATGAAGTGCTTGCAATTCAAAAGAGGCGTATTGCACCAAAAGGAAAGACCAAAGGTCTAAAAAGGATTAGTGTAGTAACAGGAATACATGGAGACGAGCTTGAAGGTCAGTATGTCTGTTATGAGTTATCAAGAAGAATAGAAAAGGACTTTGATAAATTAAAGGGAATAGTAGATATTTATCCTGCGATGAACCCCTTGGGAATTGATTCCATAACAAGAGGAATTCCGGCGTTTGATTTAGATATGAACAGATTGTTCCCCGGTAATATCGATGGAAATATGACGGAGTATCTGGCAGCCGAAATCATAAAGGATGTATCAGGCTCCGATTTGGTTGTTGATATTCATGCAAGTAATATTTTCTTAACTGAAATTCCGCAAATCAGAATAAATGAACTTAACGAAAAAGAACTCGTGCCTTATGCAAAGAAGGCTAATGTTGATTTTGTCTGGATTCATGGCGCAAGCACGGTTTTGGAATCAACCTTTGCATACAGCTTAAATAGTACGGGAACTCCATGTCTTGTTGTTGAGATGGGGGTTGGTATGCGTATAACAAAAGAATATGGCAACCAAATGGTAGATGGTATCTTTTCCCTTATGAAAGAACTTGGAATATGGGAAGGCGATGCAATTATTCCAAGAGAGCCTATTATTTCAAGTGATCCCGATGATGTCAGCTATTTGAATGCAGCAGTAGGTGGATTGTTCATTCAAAATGTGAGACATTGGGAAACCTTGAAGACCGGAGATTTGATTGGACAGATTATAGATCCGTTAAGTGGAAAGGTATTAGAAGACGTACTATCTCCGGTTGATGGAATATTATTTACAATCCGCGAATATCCTATTGTTGATGAAGGATCTTTAGTAGGCAGACTTCTTCGCAAGGAGGCGTACGAAAAATGAAAAAAAGAATCATTTATGAATTAAAAGGTCTCTACAGAGATAACTTGAGAATAACAGGTTATGAGTTCGGAAAAGGAAAAAAGAGTGTGTGCATTGTAGGAACGATGCGTGGTAATGAAGTTCAGCAGCTGTACTGTTGTTCATTGCTTGTTAAAAAATTCAAGCAGTTGGAGAGCGATGGAAGAATTAGTCCGGGACATAAAATTCTTATCATACCGAGCTGCAACCCTTATTCAATAAATATACAGAAGCGTTTCTGGCCTATAGATAACACGGATATTAACAGAATGTTTCCGGGGTATGATCTTGGAGAAACCACCCAGCGAATTGCAGATGGTGTTTTCAAAGAGATAATGGATTACCAGTATGGTATTCAGTTTACTTCGTTCTATATGCCGGGAGAATTTATGCCGCATATCAGAATGATGGATGAAGGCTATAGCAAGATTGAAACGGCACTTAAATTTGAGATGCCCTATGTAGTAATTCGAAAAGTAAGACCATATGACACTGCGACGCTCAACTATAACTGGCAGGTGTGGGATACGGAAGCCTTCAGCTTCTATACAACTTCGACAACTACTATAGACAGAAACTCAGCCGGACAGTCAGTATTAAGTGTAATGAAATTTCTGTCATCACTGGGGATTATAAAATATAACCATTCGGAATCTGATAAGAAATCGAAGGTTGTCTATGATACCGATATGGTATCGGTACAGACTGCAAAATCAGGTATATTTGAACCTTTGGTTAAGGTAGGGGATTCAGTAAGAGAAGGAACTCCTCTGGCCAATATTGTGCATCCGTATGACGGAGAAATATTGGAGACTTTATTTGCACCAACGGAAGCAAAAGTATTTTTTATGCATAGTGATCCGCTTACCTATGCAAACACATCTGTAGTAAAACTGATTTAATCATTTTCTTCATATAAAACGGGAGCACCAATATAAGCACAACGGGTTTTAATCACCTCAGTTTTTGTTTGTGTTTATGTTGGAGCTTCTATTTTATTTTTAAAATTTTTTTTAAAAAATTTAAAACCTAATCCCATTAAGTTAAGCCTAAAATTTCATTTTTAAAATATCTGTCACATTTACCTTTAGAAAAATAGGTCTTTATAATAAATGCGATAGTATTGTTTCTTCTTCATCTGCTTCCGTCAAAGAGCAGGCAGAATGACAAAATACTAAGTTTAATGAAATGACAATATAATTATTCATATCTGAATAATTATATGATATAATGCATTATAATTATTCAGATAAGGATATTTACGCTATGATTAATAATTTAATGAATAACAAAGAAATATTGAAAGAACTTGGTTCTCGTATTAAAGACACTCGCATAGGGTTAAATTATACTCAATCCGAATTAGCTCGTCGTGCAAATATTTCATTAAGCACTGTAACAAGGGCAGAAAAAGGAGATAATATTACCTTAGAACAACTAATTATAATATTACGGGAACTACGTTTACTAAACAATCTTGAATTATTGATTCCTCAAACAGAACTAACACCATTAGAACTGTTTGAGAAAAAAACAAAGAGACAGCGTGTAAAGAAAAAACAAATAATAAACGAATGGAAATGGGGGGATGAATAATGACGGCAGCAGAGGTTGTTTTATGGGGTAGAAAAATCGGAACAATAGTATCCGATAATGATGGCAAAATAAAATTTTCATATGACAAAGATTTTTCACATTCAGGAATCGAAATAGCACCAATTCAAATGCCACTTTCAAATAATATTTATCAATACCCCAACTTAGTTAACACATCATTCTGTGGAGTTCCCGGTTTATTAGCGGATTCATTGCCTGATACATTTGGTAATTATTTAATAAATGAATATTTGGCTATGCAGGGGCGAGAAGATAATAGTATGAATCCTGTCGAAAAATTATTATATATAGGTTCAAGGGGTGGCGGAGCCTTAGAATATAAACCAGCAATACAGATAGATGATTATACTGGAGAATTGGACGTAAATGAGTTAACTCAATTAGCAGAAAAAGTTCTTAACAACAGAAAAAGTATCGACATTTCTACTAAAGACGAAAAAGCAATGAAGCAGTTATTGCAAGTAAGTTCCTCTACAGGTGGTTCACGAGCTAAAGCCTACATAGCATGGAATGAATCTACAAACTCTATTCGTTCTGGACAAATAAATGCAGGAGAAGGATATTCTTATTGGTTATTAAAATTTGATTCCGTACAAGAGAATGAAAATCAGATTCTCTTACCTAACAATAGAGAATACACAAAAATTGAATACGCATATTATCTTATGGCAAGTAAAGCGGATATAAACATGTCAGAGTGCAGGTTGTATAAAGAAAACGGCTGTAGTCATTTTATAACCAAAAGATTTGACAGAACAGACGATGGAAAAAAAATGTTTATGCAATCATTAGCGGCTATTGGTCATTATGACTACGAAGTTCCAAGAACTTGTAGTTATGAGCAGATGGCGATTATCATGAGTAAACTTAGCATTCCTCAAGTTGAAAAAGAGCAAACATTTAGACGAATTGTATTTAATGAATTATCAAAAAATTATGATGACCATGTTAAAAATTTTGCTTTTTTAATGGATAAAACTGGAGAATGGTCAATATCTCCCGCTTATGATATTACATTTGCTTTTAACAGAAATAATCAATATATATCAAAGCATCAAATGTTACTAAATGGAAAAAGCGAAAATCTCACGATAAGTGATTTTATACAATGCGGAAGCCGATTTAATTTGAGTTCCTCTACGGTACAAAGAATTATTAGTGAAGTAGCACAAGTAGTTAATCAATGGCCATCGTTTGCAGAAAAAGCAGGTGTTTCAGAAGAAAGAATGAATGAGATACGGCGATTTCATAACGAAATGATAAATACCCATGATAAAAGCATACCTCCATCAGGTACTGGTGAATCAAATACAAAAAATACCTAATCTGTGAGCATAATCATCCGACTGGGTACTTTTATTGTTTCAATAATCCTTAACTTAATGGTATTGATTTAAAACCTAATCCCAATCCTATTTGTATATATGTTAGAAACGAAAATAAAAAGCTATTTTTAAGACGCTCATAAGGAGTATTTTAGGAAAGCTTATAAATTGACTTTATTTCAAACTTATATTCACGAAGACGTGAAAGGATGGAGGATTATATGGCTTATTGTGGTAATTGTGGAAATCAGATTGAAGACGGAACAAGGTTCTGCCCTATGTGCGGAGCTCCTCAGGATACATATGCAGATGTATCAGGTTATTATTATGCAGACCCTGCACAGAATACATATGCAGATGTTACTCCTATATATAAAAAGAAATCCTTCCTGCCGGCTTTGATTGGCAGTGCTGTCGCAGTTATTGCAATTATCGTATTATGTGTTTTGATGGGGGCAGATGCAGACGATTCAAACCTAAAGGCTTCTAATAAACATGAGTATTCTGAAAAGAATTACATGGAAACTGAGGCCGAACCGGAGATGGATTTTGATAATAAATATGGGGGTTATGAAAATGTCTTAAATATCAAACCCTATTTAGCAACGGCATTTAAGGGATACGATACTGTAGGAATAGCAGTTAACTATTATGCAAAGTTCATGGACACTGACAAAGTAGCGGACGAGATTCGCAGAATTAATAGTGAAATATCCGATGATGAAGTAAGGCGTATGGCTGGAACCTTTAGCTGTGATATAGATAAGAAAAAGGAATTAAGCAATGGTGATGTTGTAAAGATTTCTGTAAGAACAAAAGCGTCTGATTTATATGAAAAATATAATATTACGCTGGTTGATGAAATAGAATATATAGTAAGTGGATTAACTGAATTAACTGAGTTTGATCCTTTTTCGGAAGAATTTGTGCAGCCTGAGATAACCGGAGTATCACCATTTGCTAAATTTTTCCCTAGAGTTGTTAGTAACGATACGAGAATAAATAATGGCAGCTATAAATGCGATAAGAGTGAAAACTTAAAGGAAGGCGATATAGTAACGGTTACTTTTAACGCAAATCAGAAAAGACTGGCTGAAAGCGGATTCAAGGTTAAAAATTCTACTTATCAGTATCAGATTCAAAATGTGACTAAATTTATTGATGATGTGGACGATATCGATGAGTCGGTATTGAATGAAATGAAGGGGATTGTTACCCAAAAGATAGAAGAATGGGCGACTGGAAACTCATACCGCATGGAAAAATTTAGTATATCGGATATTAAATATGAAGGCGCTGTGCTGCTTACACTTAATGAGATTGATAAGAGCATGACTTCTTACATAGGTAATAAGGCTTATGTTATCTGTAGTGCCATAGTTACAGATATAAGAGACAGAGAAAAAACTGATGATTTTCATGAACCCACTAAAGTTTATTATCCTGTATTATTCGAGGAATTAATGCAGGATGCAAATGGAAAACAGGTTTATGGAAAGGCCGGATTTATATCTGATCAGAATTGTGATCCACTTAGTTTTGGAGGAGGAACTAACACCGCCGGATATGTTGGAACAGAGAAGATGTATGAAAATATAATAGCTGCTGATGCAGAAAAATATACATGCACGATGACAGATGGATTAAAGAAATTATTTAAGTAATATGGCGATATAATAATTGTAAGTATTAAGATTTTTGAGGCTTCGGGATTATCCCGAAGCCTTTTTTGATATGTATATATTTGGGACTTAAATTTTTTCATATTTTTAAAACCGAATAGAACTCTTGCCTGTATATATATTAGAAACGAAAATAAAAAGCTATTTTTAAGACGCTTATGAGAAGTATTAAATGATAGCTGATAAATTGACTTTATTTCAAACTTATATTCACGAAGGCGTGAAAGGATGGAGGATTATATGGCTTATTGTGGTAATTGTGGAAATCAGATTGAAGACGGAACGAGGTTTTGCCCCATGTGCGGAGCAGCGCAGTCACAGGGAATGCAGGAGAATGCAGCAAGCGCTTATTATAACTATATGCCTGTTGCACCGACTCGGGAAAATACCCCTTTATATAAAAAGAAATTCTTCCTGCCGACCTTGATTGGCAGCGCTGTTGCTATTGTTGCAATTATCGTACTATGTATTTTTATTGGCGGAGATGCAGACGATTCAGATGTTAGAGCATCAAATAAATCGGAGTTTGGTGAAGTAATTAAAGTTGAGAATTATGAAAGTAATCATATGGCTCTGGATACTGAAGAAAAGGAAATTGAGGAAAGGGAGATTGAAGAAAGTGGATTAGAGGATCTGATAGAGATTGATCCTTTTTCGGAAAAATATTTTCATCCCGAGTTGAAAGGAACATCACCCTATTTGAAACTTGATGCAGGATTCACTAATGACGACATCTTTTTAAGCGGATGGTATTCGTTTGAAAAGTGGGAAAAAATAAGGGAAGGAGATATTATAACAGTTAATTTTTATACAGATTTTGACGAACTGACTAACAGAGGATATACAGTTACAAGAAAGACATTTGAATATCAGATTTCAAATGTAAGCAGATATGTTGATGAATTGGAGGATATAGATGAATCCACAATGGAAAAATTGGCGGATGCGGCTATTGAAAAAGTAAAGGAATTTGGCGAAGAAAATTCTTATCGTAAAGAAAAATATAGTATATCAGATATTAAATATGAAGGCACCATAGTGTATAGGCAGGGCTATATTTCCAAATATAATCATGTTTATATTATCTGCAGTGCAACTGTTACAGATATAAGAGACAGAGAAAAAGTTAAAGATTTTCATGAACCAACTAAAGTTTATTATCCTGTAACATTTGAAAACTTAAAATTTGATGCGGATGGGAATTATATGCATGAAAAATACTATGGTAAGATACCTGAAAACAGAGATTTTTCACTGAACTTTGAAGGTGGTACTTCTTCGGGCGGATATATAGATTTATATGTAGATCATATATATAATGATTATGTAATGAAAGATTCAGGTGGTAGTCATACCTTTTCTATGACAGATAGTTTATATAAACTATTTAATATACATAGATAGTTTACGTAGAGGAATTAATATTACAGAGGTCTTAATGGAAAATATGATATTATGTCGGTAAAAAACTGATTTATTAGATTTGAGATATATTGAAAACCGGGAGGTTAGTGTATGAATAAGGTTAGAAAAATAGTAAGCATGTACATATTTGCTTGTATTCTGCTTTTGAGTATATGTGTTAAGCCAAATGCGGCAGAAACCAAGGTAAGGGGCGTAGTTAATATTACAATTTGTAACGCATCAGGTCAGGTAGTTAAGGCAGATGTTCTTAATGAGGCCAGACCGGCTGCTATATATAATATGTCCAAGGGGCAGAAGATAACAGCGAATATTTATGGCCCGGGGACTATAAATGCAAGAGGTAAAAATACAGTTTCTACATTGCAGGATTTGAATAACGATCCTAATGGTGAATGGGGTACGACCTACGAAGCAGCCACAGATAATGTGGAGATAAATATTGGATATGATGTTAAGACCAATCTGATGGTTATGGTAGTCAAGGAGAGCGCTGCCGCAGCACAGAATGGCCTGGCAGTTCAGGATGCAGTTGTATATGCTAAACTGATGGAATTAAAAGCAATGTATCCGGATGGAACTCCCTGGACTATGAGGAATACCTACAAGACTATTAACAGGGGTAGAATTAATTCCGGAATTGTTGGCGGATGTCAGGCTTTTGGGTATTTCGCACAGGACTATGCTTTTGGTAAGGGAACAAAGATAAAGGGTAGAGCTACCGGATTAGAACAGTGGGTAAACAAGAATCTTCTTGCTAAATATGGAAGCTGGAGCTATGGAGCTAAGTTCAATTCAGAGACAGGAACTGTTGGGGCTGTTGAGGTTGCAGGATACGATGGAACAGATCCTGTTGTTAATGGCAATTTTGAAAAAATATATGCTAATCTCAGAGTGGGCGACCTTGTTCAGAGTGTTACACATATGGGAATAGTATTAAGTAAGACTGACACTGAAATAACAATTGCAGAAGGTAACTTTAATCGCGGTATTCACTGGGGAAGAAGAATCACCAAAGAAAGTTTACGAAGAGCCCTGATAAGAGTGGAGAGTGCATACTAGGTTTAAGCAACTATGCATGTTATCATAATGAATATGAAAGGTATATATTTATGCTAAAGTTAATAAAAAGCAGAAGAAGTATGAGGAAATTCAAATCGGATTCAGTACCAGAAGAATTACTAAATCAGGTTATTGAGGCAGGGCGTTATGCCCCAAGTGGCGGCAATAATCAGAGCACTCACTTTATCGTTGTTGAAAATAAAGACATATTGAGAGAACTTAAGGATCTTGCAAAGGAAGAGTTTGCAAAGATGCAGATAGAAGAGAATATGTATAAGTCACTTGTTCACTCCATTACGGCATCGAAGAACGGAGATTACACATTTCATTATAACTGTCCGGTTCTGATAATAACTGCCAATAAGAAAGATTACGGAAATAATATAGCAGACTGTGCGTGCGCTTTAGAGAATATGATGTTGATGGCGAATGCCCTTGATCTTGGAAGTGTATGGATTAACCAATTGAGATGGCTTAACGAAAATCCTGTAATACTTGCCAAAATGAAGGAACTTGGTATGGCAGACGATGAAAGAGTATATGGTGCACTTGCACTTGGATATGCGGATACCGAGGATGGTCTTCCTGTAAGGAAACCACTTGATAGAACAGGTAATGTAGTCACATATGTGAAATAAATATATGAAGTAAATATGTAAAACGAACATATGAAATGAATATTTGAAGTGAATATATGGAACAAATATATAAAAAACGAAAGGAATACGGTATTAGTTATAGAGATTTTGTGACTTGGAGGTTATATGAAAAAAATTTGTATTGATGAGGGTTGGACTTTTAGAAGAGGATTGCTGGATTCACTTGGCGCAATGGAAAAAGATCCGGGAGTTTTAGTGAACCTGCCGCATGACGGACTTATAAGTACTGCCGTATCTGCCAAGGCAGATGCGAGATCAGACTCAGGTTATTTCCTTGGAGATGTGTGTAACTATACTAAATACGTCCTGATCTCAGATGAGTGGAAAGATAAGAGTATTGGACTTAAGTTTGATGGAGCTATGATGCATGCTTCTGTGGAGATTAATGGCTGCAAGGTTGCAGAGCATCATTATGGATATTCTCCTTTTTATGTTGATATCACAGATTTTGTTACATTTGGTGAAGAAAACAGAATTACTGTTAATTTGAATACAGGTGTTCAGCCAAGCTCAAGATGGTACACCGGTTCAGGCCTGTTCAGAGAACTTAACCTGATGGTTGGCCCGAAGGTACATGTTGCAGACGACGGTATATATTTGTACACAAAAGAAGTGAGTGATAACCTTGCTATTTGCGAGGCGCTGATTGATGTATGTAATGATTCTGCAGAGAACAGACTTGCTTCTGTTACTGTATCTTTATACAAAGATAAAAGTGACACATGTGTCACAACAACCAACAAAGTAATATATGTAAATAAAGGAAAATCTGAAACGGCAAGACTTGCATTCACGGTTGAAAATCCTGTGCTTTGGGACTGCGACAATCCTAATCTGTATAATGTAAAGGTTGAGGTGACAGATGTTGGAGTTTATCGAACTCATCTGACTGAAAATGAGACTGAAACAACGGATGTTGCCAATGCTTTGTTTGGAATAAGAACTATTTCCGTAGATGCAGTAAGGGGACTTAGAATTAATGGAAAGAGTACCAAACTAAAGGGTGGATGTCTTCACCATGATAACGGTCTTCTTGGAGCTGTATCTTTGTACGAAAGTGAAGCAAGAAAAGTAAGAAAGCTTAAAGAAACGGGATTTAATGCAATAAGAACTACGCATAATCCACCATCGGCAGCGCTGGTAGAAGCCTGCGACAGAGAAGGAATGTATATTTTTGACGAGGCCTTCGATGCCTGGGGGATTGCTAAAAGAACCGGAGATTACAGCCAGTATTTTAGTTCCTGGTGGGAGAAGGATCTTACAGCGTTTGTAAGACGTGACAGAGTGCATCCTTCGGTTATTATGTGGTCAATCGGAAATGAAATCCCGGAACGCGGTGGGTTGAATAATGGCTATACACTTGCAACTAAGCTTGCAGAGACAATAAAGAAGCTTGATGCTACAAGACCTGTTAGCAATGGCGTGTGTTCTTTATGGGCAGGGCTTGATGATTATCTTGCCAAAACTCAGGATCAGTCACAGAATGCCAACATCGGAACAGTCGAAAATCTTTGGGAAAAGGTTACTGATCCCTTTACAAACGGGCTCGATGTTGTGGGATACAATTATATGGAAGACCAGTACGAGAAGGATCACGAAATGTTCCCTGACAGGGTTATTGTGGGTTCCGAAAACTTCCCTCAGCAGATAGGTTTCAGATGGCCACTGGTGGAATCGCTTCCATATGTTATTGGAGATTTTACCTGGACGGCATGGGATTATCTTGGCGAAGCAGGAATCGGAAAAGCAGTATATGTAACAGAGGATGATGAACTTATTGAGAAGGGAAGCTGGTCTTTGATGCCACCAGAAGGTTCACCATTCCCATGGAGAACTTCCAACGACGCAGATTATGATATTACGGGAAGAAGGCTTGCTCAGGGAGCCTACAGAAGCGTTGTATGGGGAAGTGAAAAGACTCATCTTTACAGTTTTCATCCAGACTGCTATGGAAAGGTTGAGATGATGACCATGTGGGGATTCCCGGCAGCAGTCAAGACCTGGGATTACAGAGGATATGAAGGTTCGCCTGTTGAACTTATAGTATTTTCAAATGGTGATGAGGTGGCTTTACTGATTGATGGGGTTGAAGTTGACAGACGCCCTGTTTCAAAAGAGAGACCATTACCTAATTCCGTTAAATTCGAGACTAAATATAAGCCTGCGAAAGTGGAAGCAGTAACTTACAAGAATGGTGTCGAAATAAGCAGAGACAGTCTTGTAAGTACAGGCACACCATGCAGAATCGAAGTGACAACCGAAAAGGATGCTCTTAAGGCAGATGGTCATGATGTGATGTATGTCAATATAGATGTGAAGGATGAAAAAGGTCTGACCGTAACTGATGCATCTATTAATCTTGAGATCAGTGTCGAAGGAGCCGGCTTCCTTGCAGGATTCGGAACAGGAAATCCTATTACGGAGGAAAAATATACAGATAATACAACAACAACCTTTAGAGGTCAGGCTACGGCAATCATCAGAAGCGGATACACTGCGGGTGAAATCAGGATTAAAGTTAAGGCAAAAGATACAATCAATATTAATGATGTAGAAGTTTGTTTTAACTGTATGTAATGATTGCATGAAGTAGTAATCATTTATAACAAAACCATGACAGTTTCTATTTGATGAAACAGGGTTTGTATATTTATCATATTTTGGAGACATATAATGACTGAAATAAATAAAAGAAAAATCATACAGATAGAGGCTTTTGACGAGCCTGAAATCAGTAAGATGAAAGCTGCAGTAACTGATGATTTCTATATTAAAAATATTTATGGAAATACAGATAAAAAGACGCTTAAGGAAGAGCTTAAAGACGCAGAAGTAGTAATTGGTGCACCTCCTCTTTCATTGCTTTTGGAGCCGGAAGTGAACTGTCCCAAATTGAAATTTGTTCAGATGGTCTGGGCAGGAACTGACATGTATACTGCTGTTGAAGAAAAATTCCCAAGCGAGCAGATTATGCTTGCAAACGGAAGCGGTGCATATGGACTTATTATGTCTCAATTTGTTATTGGAATGACATTATCGGTTATGCTCAATTTTAATGATTATCACAGACAGCAGACAGCGAAGATATGGGAGAGAAGAGGGCCTGTTCAATCGCTTGACCATGCTAGAGTTTTAATATTTGGTGCCGGAGATATAGGTACGGCGGTGGCCCAAAGACTGCAGGGCTTTGATGCCTATTGCATAGGTGTATGCCGAAATGTCGATAAAAAAAGACCATACTTTAATGAACTTTGTACGCTTGAGAATGCTGAAAAATATATTCCATCAGCAGACGTAATAGTATGCTGTATTCCGAATAATGCGGCAACTGTTGGATATATGGATAGAACTAAAATCGGTCTTATGAAAGAAAGTGCCGTTATTGTAAATGTTGGTCGCGGTAATTTTATAGACTGCATGGCACTGAATGATGCCTTAAATAATAGGAAAATCTGGGGGGCTGCTCTTGATGTTACAAGTCCTGAACCATTGCCGAAGGACCATCCGCTCTGGGAGAATCCAAGGTGCATGATTACTCCGCATGCTTCGGGAGCTTCATTTGGTCATTTCAAAGAGACCGAAAAAATCCTGTGCGATATCGTATGTGAAAATCTTAAAAGATATTGTGATGGAGAAGAGATTAAAAATAGAATCTATTGATAGACAATTTTGCCAGTGAATCTTGCTTTTTGAATTTCTACTGGTACGGTTGATTCTTTAGAAACGTGATTTTACCAGTGAAACCTAAGATTATGAATTTTTACAGGTACAGAAGAAGTGTTGGAAACGAAAAAATACCAGCGAAATTCAGTTTTTTGAATTTCACTGGTATTTTTTGAGAATTCTTTTGTTTTCATTACCAGTAGGAAATAGAATAACTGAACCTCACTGGTAAAAAACATAAATCATTTCATTTTCATTACCAGTAGGAAATAGAATATCTGAATTTCACTGGTAATAATTAGTAAACCACTCATTTTCATTACCAGTAGGAAATAGAATATCTGAACCTCACTGGTAAAAAACATGAATCATTTCATTTTCAGTACCAGTGGAATTTACATATCTGAGTTACACTGGTAAAAATCCATCCATATTTTCAATATGACGTAAAAATCCTCTCAATAATTCCTCCAAAATGTCATTATCTTCATTGATATTTTGTGGGTGTTACGACAGTTTACGCTTCTTTCTACGTATGCGGTTAATGTGTCTTTCAAAATCTCCATTATGAATAAGTTCGGTAAGTACATACTGACTAAATAGCGGAACAGTACATGAATAGAACCCAAGCTTTTGATCAAACTCTGGCAGCAGTCTTTCAGGAAGAATCATATAACCGATTCTGATTGAAGGTGCGATTGTCTGGGAGAAGGTATTCAGATAGATTACATTCTCTCCACCGGAAATTGAAAACAGTGAGTCTTCGGGCTTGCTTGATACAGTAAGTTCTGAATCATAATTATCTTCAACTATGAACCCATTACGATTTACTGCCCAACGTATATATTCGTGCTTCTTTGAACTGTTGATGGAAACTCCTGTCGGATAACTGTTGAAGGGAGTAGTGTGAAGAACGGTTGCTCCGGTGTTTTTTAGATCATCAGAACTCAGACCATCCGGATAAAGTGTCAGTGAATCATATGAAATATTAAAAGCATCGTATACCTGGTGTATTTTGCTATAGGATGGTGATTCTATGGCAAATTTCGTACCGGCTCCGAAAAACTGCGCGATAAGGCCATAAAGATATTCGGCTCCGGAGCCTATTATTATCTGAGAAGGTTTTACATAAATAGAACGGCTTCTTGCAAGATATGCTGAAATTTCTTCACGAAGCTCAGTGCATCCGTAATTTGGAGATTTGACAAGAATCTTATCAGAATAATCAAGAAGAACCTTTCTTATTGTCTTAGCCAAAACAGAATATGGAAAATCCCCTTTTCGTAAAGAATTTTCCACGTTTTCCAATGGTGTTACCGTATGCACGGGGGCACCAAGAAAATCATCTTTTTTGAATATCACGAAATAACCACTTCTTTGTCTTGACTCAAGGTAGCCCTCATCACATAAAAGCTCCAGTGAGTGCATTATGGTAATAACGCTTACTCCAATTTCAAGTGACAGCAGTCGCTTTGAAGGAATTTTGCTTCCATAAGTGTAGGTGCCATTAATAATGTCTTCTCGCAACTGCTCATATATTTGTAAATATGCCGGTGTCTTCAAATCAGTATCAACGGAATAATTCATCTGGTTATATAAAATCCTTTCAAACTGGTTATTATTATATACTCAGACATATATTATCTTTTACAGCATAGTAAGTCAATATAGCGCGCGATTATAACGAAATTTGAAACTGAAGTAAATCAAATTCTGAAACTAAACCAATATTGAAACTAAACAAATATTGAAACTAAAACAATATTGAAATTAGACAAATATTGAACTTAAACAAATATTGAAAGGAGAAGCGGTCTGACACAGTGACCGGATGATGAATATTATGAATAAAAAACTTACACTAACAGTATATGCAGCAATGATGGCAGCAATTACATGTGTTGCAACTATGATTATTAAGGTGCCTACGGTAGGTACTGAGGGATATGTGAATATAGGAGATGCGGCAGTGCTTCTTTCGGCATGGTTATTATTTCTTCCCTATGGGCCCTTGGCAGCAGGAATCGGTTCGGGTCTTGCAGATTTGCTTTTAGGTTATGCAAGCTATGTTCCAGGAACTACAGTGATTAAGTTTTTGATGGCTTTTGTAGCATATCTTATCTATAAGGCCGGTAAGAAAACCAAGATGCCTCAGGTAGTAACTTTGGTTATCAGTGCAATAGTTGCAGAAATAATTATGATTGCAGGATATTTGTTCTATGAGGCATTTTTACTTGGTTATGGATGGGTAGCACTTGAATCTGTCATAAGTAATGTTATTCAGGGTGGAACCTGTATAGTACTCGGAGTACTTATGAAGCTTGCGTTAAGCCTGACTCCTCTTGAAAGGCAGATAAATAGTCTTAAGGCTGAAAAAAGGTCTTAATTATACGCAGTGTCCGCTTTATCAGTGAAGCAGTCAAAGGTAGAAGCTACATACTTTCCTACCCATTCTTTGTTGTTGAGGTTTTCGTTGACACTACTGTAAAAATGTGAGGTTCCAAAATAGTTGTACTTGGTTTTTATCATCGCGTCGTAGTGTTCTTTGGAATTACGGTAGCTCACATACTTTGCTTCACCTCGAGACAGCTTTTTATGTGATGTAACAGTGTTTTCTGCTACTGCCCCGGCAGACATGGTTCCAAGTAAATCCCATACTTTATCACTGTGCTTCTGTGCCCAGTCATGAGCAGCCCAGTCATCGTGGGCATTCATCCACGCTCTGTAGTTGGCATAAGCACAAAGTTCCGGATCAATAGTTAATTCCTGGGCGTTAACTTCAGCTCTGTAGTTATTACATTCAAGTAATTCCTTTGCCTGCATTACAGTAAGCACAACCTTCTGCTGCTTGGCAGGAGTCTTGCCATTTGCAAGCTTTAGATGCTCGGAGTCTTTCTCAGTAGAGTAGTTGAGCATATAGTAGATTGCGTAGGCTGCATAGTCGTTGCCGAAAGCATTCTTAATGTTGGCCGGACAGTTATCCTTATAAGCAGAAATGCTAAAGGATGATTTTGCCTGGCGGCCTTCGTGAATACCTACTGTCTTGAAATGCTCGAGTAATAAGCGCTTATCGTTATGATATAGCTTGGCAAGGATTGGATATGTTTTAACGTAATAGTCGTGGTCGTAGATTAATGACCAGTCACAGATGTCTGCGTAAGAAGCATATTCCGGGCCGTAATCATAGGTTACATCATATGGATTTCCGGTTGAAGGATCGCAGTCTGCATCAACAACGCAGTAAGTGTAATCTGTCTCGCAGGCTGCTTTAAGTCCTGCAATTGCTTTAATGGCGTCAACTGAACTAATATCGAGGCCACATCTTGAGCATTTACCATCTACAATATTGTGCCCCAGTGCGTCGCCTTCAGTTTCGTCACAATTCTTACATTTCTTAGGTTCGGTGCAGGTAGCTGCATTAAAATCATGTCCCGGCGCAGGGATTTTATCTCCACATACTTTACATTTTTTAGCCTCCGTACAGCTTCCTTCACTATAGTCATGCCCAAGAGGCTTGCCGGTAGTCTGACCGCATATGTTACATTTGGCTGCTTCGGTACATGTAGCCTTCGCATAATCGTGACCAAGCGGATTTCCCTCTTCTTTACCGCATACACTACAGGTTTTGGCCTTTTCACAGGTTGCCTCTTCCCATTTATGTCCCAATGCTTTGCCTGTTGTGGCACTACATCTTGTACAAGTTGCCGGAGCTTCACAGGTAGGGTCAGCATAGTCATGACCTAAAGCAAGTCCCTGTGTCTCGCCGCACTCTGTGCAGGTGGGTGGTGTTGTACAAGTGGCAGCTCTAAAGGTATGTTCATGACAACCTGTTAAGGCAAGCATTAAAGCACTGGAAGTCAATATAAATAATAGTTTTTTCATAATAATACACTCTCCGATTTATTTTAGTTCCTATCCAAAATATCAAAATGAGGGCTAAAAGTAAACCATTACGGCTGTAATATGTTCCGTCTTGATTTTAAGTAGACAACCCACAAAAGCGAAAAGAGACTATGGATAAGAAATATGGACCTGCAAATAAGAAACATACAGGATAATAAAAAACTATTAAAAGCATATCTTTATATGATAAAATAATTTTGATTTGCGAAGCGTCGGCAGCAGTGGCTGATGTGAATAACAATGCAGAATGTGAAAGAATCAAAATTATGAGTATATTGAATGTGGAGCATCTGACCCATGGCTTTGGGGACAGAGCTATATTTGAAGATGTATCCTTCAGACTTTTGAAGGGTGAACATATAGGACTTATCGGAGCTAACGGAGAAGGAAAAAGTACCTTCATGAACATCATTACCGGCAAACTGATGCCTGATGAAGGAAAGGTTGAGTGGGCAAAAAATGTGCACACAGGATACCTTGACCAGCATGCAGTTTTGACTAAAGGAATGACAATTAAATCTGTTCTTGAAAGCGCTTTTGAGTATCTGTTCGAACTTGAGCAGAAGATGAATGATATCTACGGAAGTCTTGGTGATGTTGATGAAGATCGTATGATGGAACTCATGGATGAAGCAGGTACTATATCCGATCTTCTGACCATGCACGACTTTTATATGATAGATTCGAAGGTTGAAGAGGTTGCAAGAGCACTTGGACTTCTTGAACTTGGGCTGGACAGAGATGTTACCGAATTGAGCGGAGGCCAAAGAACCAAGGTACTGCTTGCAAAACTTCTTCTTGAAAAGCCTGACATTCTCCTGTTGGATGAGCCTACAAACTATCTTGATGTTCAGCATATTGAGTGGTTAAAAAGATATCTTATTGACTATGAAAATGCGTTTATACTCATTTCGCATGATATGCCTTTCCTGAACAGCGTTATAAATATTATCTATCATATGGATAACAGAGAACTTAACCGTTACGTCGGCGATTATGATAAGTTCCTTGAAGTATATGAAATGAAAAAGGCGCAGCAGGAGGCCGCATATAATAAACAGCAGCAGGAAATTAAGGATCTTAAGGATTTTGTAGCAAGAAATAAGGCCAGAGTTGCCACAAGAAATATGGCTATGTCGAGACAGAAGAAGCTCGATAATATGGATATTATTGAGAAGGCAGCAGAGAAGCCAAAGCCTGAATTTAATTTTAAGGAGGCACGTACTCCGAGTAAGTTTATATTTACCGCTAAAGATTTGGTTATTGGTTATGATGAACCATTGTCAAAGCCGTTTAATATTCAGATGGAACGCGGTGAAAAGATTGCACTGACAGGTGCTAACGGAATAGGAAAGACAACTCTTTTGAAGAGTATTCTTGGAATGATTCCTTCAATAAACGGAAGTGTTGAACTTGGTGATTATCTTGAAATCGGATATTTTGAGCAGGAGATGGATCAGAATATTCAGACCTCCTGCATTGAAGAAATCTGGCAGGAATTCCCGGGCTTTAGTCAGTATGAAGTTAGAAGTGCTCTTGCAAAGTGCGGACTTACCACCAAACATATTGAAAGTAAGGTTAAAGTTTTATCCGGTGGAGAACAGGCTAAGGTAAGGCTCTGTAAACTCATTAACAGGGAGACAAATATATTGGTTCTCGACGAGCCTACCAATCATCTGGATGTTGATGCTAAGGATGAATTAAAGAGAGCGCTCAAGGCTTATAAGGGAAGCATACTCATGGTGTGTCATGAACCTGAGTTTTATGAAGGTTTGGTAAGCAAAGTGTGGGACGCAGGGGAGTGGACCACGAAGGTGTTATAAAAACAATGCTTAAAGAACTTAACAAAGAACGTGAAAGAAGTATCTGAAATTATGGTATTACAAGGCTGAGGGTCATGATGCTGTTATGGAGATAGTGCACTGAAGAGGGTTATTAGGACAGGGAGAGGTTACTATGGGTATTTTTACAGATCAGATCGGATTTGAATCTAATGAAAAGAAAATAATTGTTACTACAGAACCGGGTAGTTACAAGCTGGTTAATGAGGATAGTGGTGAATGTGTTCTTGTTAAAGAGGCTGTTAAAAAGCTTGAAGCGGTTGACCCATTATCTGAAGAAGAAACATATTCTGTTGATTTTTCCGAAGTGAATAAAGAAGGTAAATACAGAGTGTACAAGGTCACTGATAATACTGATGACAGTCAGGACAAGAGTAATGACAATAAGCAGGATGCTGAAAAATCTGACACATTTGTCATTAGTGAAAAAATATATACGGATCTTCAGAGAGCTCTCTCAAAGGCTTTATATTTTCAGCGTTGCGGCTGTGCACTGGAAGCGAAGCATGCCGGAATATATACACATAAGGTCTGTCATACAGATCCTGTAATTCATCTTATGGACTTTGTTAATAAAACAGCCAATCCCAAGACTTTTGATTTACGTGGCGGATGGCATGATGCAGGTGATTTTGGAAGATATAGCACTGCGGGCGCCGTTGCACTTGGACATATCCTTTATGCATATGAATTGTTTGGCGACGTAATGCAGGGAGAATTGAATATTCCTGAGACAGGAAACGGAGTTCCCGACATACTTAACGAATGCAGATACGAACTTGACTGGCTCCTAAAGCTTCAGGATGAAGAAGGTGGAGTATACCATAAGCTTACAGCTTTTACTCATGCGCCTTTTATTATGCCTGAAGAAGATAAGGATCAGTTTATGCTCTACCCTGTTTCCTCAATGGCAGTAGCTGATTATGTTGCGGTTATGGCTCTTGCATCAAGAATATATGCTAAATTCGATCCTGAATTCTCGAAGCTTGCCATCGAAAAAGCAAGAAAGTCGTTCAAGTGGCTGCAGAATCATGGATATGTCGGATTTACCAATTACCCCGGATCTCATACGGGTGAATATGGAGACAGTGATGACGATGATGAACGTCTCTGGGCAGCAGCGGAGATGCTAAGGACCGATAAAACAGGTGATGTTGCAGCATACAGAGCTATGTTCGAAAAAAATATAAATGACGAAGATGTCACTTTGACAAGCTTTGGATGGGGAGAGGTTTCAGGTTTTGCAGCACTTAGTGTTCTGACGGATGAGAATCATACAGCAGGCGAAGAGGCTGAAAATAAATTTAAGGAAGCGATTAAAGAAGAAGTACTAAGACTTATCAGCGTTATGGGACAGAATGGTTATAATCTTGCAATGACTCCCGGGGATTTCGTATGGGGAAGCAATATGACTGTTCTTAACAGAGGTATATTGTTTGCCCTGGCTGATATCGCAAATATTGAGCTTCCTACAGCAAGCATGTCTTACCGGGAGATAACATTCGAGCAGATGCATTATCTGCTTGGAAGAAATGCTCTTAACAGAAGCTATGTAACCGGCTTTGGTGAGCACGCTTATAAGAACCCGCATAACAGACCAACAGCCATGGATGGTATTGAAGATCCGATGGAAGGCTGGGTAAGCGGTGGCCCGTTCAGCCATTTCTGTGATGCGGATGCTCTTCGAATTCTTGAAAAGGGAACTGCTCCCATGAAATGCCATGCAGATCATGTCGGAAGCTATTCGACAAATGAAATCACAATCTATTGGAATTCACCGGCAATATTTGTGACAGCATATCTGAATTCAAAGTAAGAAGTTTATAATATGAATGCAATAAACGGGTGGTCATTTGACCACCCGTTTTTCTCAAATATACATTCTATAATTCTTTTCCGAAAATGGTCCACTTGCTGTTCCATTCATCGAGCTGCTTGGCACATTCGTAGCCATCATCGTATTTTGAAATAATACGTTTTAAGTAGCCGATATAAGATTCTTTGGAGCCTGAGCCATAGCGATATTCATCCTGAATATATCTCTTGGCATCATTAAATTCACTATTTGACATTCTTGCCATAAATATAAGCCCTCCTTTTGGAATACTTTCTGATATTAGCGACCTTATTCGCTACGCAGTTTTTCTTTGTAAAAAGTTTTCAACAGCTTTTTTTGCAAAATAGCTTAATCCTTTATGCATTTGCCATTCATTATCAAAATCTAACCGATTGACCTCGTATTCAGCAAGATATTTGATTTCGGCTTCAGAAAGTCGACCATTAGAATAAACTCGAATACTTTCTGTTATAGAATTCACAAAAGATTCAACTAATACTTTGTTTCGTGTATTCATTTACATCTAACTCCTTTCCGCCGACTATATATGCTCTTATTGGCTTGAGTCTATCACACAACTTTTGTGTATGCAAGTAAGACAAAAATATGTTATATGAGAGATTAAGAGATAAAATACGTACTACACAACATATATATTTATATAGTATCATCAATACATAAGGATATACACAATAGATGTGCATAAGATATGATACAGAAATAGAAAAGACCTGTTGCCAGATTTTAATGATATCGAACGATGCAAGAAAACGTATTCGGGATAATCCTATGTTTGCACTCGCCTTGTAAGTTTTGTATCATCATATAATATTTATTTAATAATAGCAAGGAGACATATGATCGATATTAGCAAATATGTTTATAAATATGAAACGCATCTTCACACTGCTGAATCAAGTAAATGCGCAAGAAGTTCGGCGGTTGATATGATGAAAGCCCTAAAAGAGGCAGGGTATGCAGGTACCTTTATCTCTGACCATGCCTGGGGAGGAAATACAGCAATAGACAGAAGTCTCCCATGGAGAGAATGGGTGGAGGAGTTTGCAAAACCCTATTATGAAGCAAAAAAATGGGCAGACGAAAATGATTTTATGGTTTTGTTTGGCTATGAGGCAGGATTTAACGCTACAGAATTTCTGATATATGGTGTTAGTCCGGAATGGCTGAGAGATCATGAAGAGTTTCATGATGCAGATATTCCGAAGCAGCTTGAACTGGTTCATGAAGTTGGAGGTATTGTAGTACATGCGCATCCTTACAGAGTCGAACCCTATATTCCTGAAATCAGACTGCTCCCGGATTGTGTGGATGGTGTCGAAGGAGTAAATGCGACTCATTCTTCGCACTTAAGCAAGTCCCACAACGAGCCTTCATGGAACGACGAGGCGATAGCCTATGCAACAAAACATAAAAAATTCATGACTGCAGGTTCGGATGTACATTCCGTTAATCTCTTTGGAGGCGGAATTTTGACAGATGAACCAATGACATGTTTTGAAGACTTTAAGAACCTCTGGCTGTCTGACAAAATGTATCTTTTGACAGATGGTGACAGAATCTATGACAGATACGGAAATTATCTTGCCGACTGCGACTGATCAGGCTGAAAAGCAGATTCTTAAATATATATTTAAAATCTAAAAGCTTTATTAAAGATACCCTTGAGATGTTAACGATTCGGGAGTTTTGTGCTAAACTAACAATTGTCGACAGAAATATATTTTTGTCAGTAAAATACCCGGATAACAGCAAATTCTGAGTTAAAAGAAATCAAATAAATGACTAAAACAGTGCATACAATCAAAAAGATAAAAGCCACAAATGCTTCTGGTACAAGAAGCATTTTTTCTGCGCACCGCTCTTTTAGATTGCTGCCGTTGATTGTACTTAGTCTGATGCTGTTTCTGCTTGCCGGATGTTCGAAAGCGGATGCTAAGCTTGTAGTGCTAACGACCGGTTTTAATGAAGGCGAATTGTTCAAGATAGAGGATTCCGTATGCACACTTGCAGAGACCAGAGTATATCTTGTCAACATTAAGAATAAATATGAAAATGTTTACGGACCACAGATCTGGGATGTGGTCGCAGATGGAAAATCACTTGTTGATTCGGTTAAAGACAATGCGCTTGCGGATATTTCACAGATTAAGGCCATGAATATGCAGGCAAATGAGAAGGGAATCACTCTTGATGAGGATGAACTTATACTTGCAGGCGAGGCCGGAAAAGAATATTATGATTCGCTTACCGAAAAGGAGATTGAATATCTTGGCCTTACGCAGGATGATTTTGTCAGAATGTATGAAGAATATGCGCTTGCAAATAAGCTGTATGGTGAAATAATTCAGGATATTACTCCTGAGGTTTCTGACGATGAAGCAAGAACGATTACAGTCCAGCAGATTCTGATTAAAACGTATTCGACAGATGAAAACGGTCAAAAAGTGGAATACAGTGCTGAGGATAAAAAAAGAGCATATGACAGATCAAAGATGATATATGACCTTGCAACAGATGGTGAGCATGATTTTGCAGAGCTTGCCGGTGAATTTTCAGAAGGTGAAAAACTCGAATATTCCTTCTGCAAAGGGGAAATGGACCCTGAGTACGAGGAAGCGGCATTTAATCTTGGAAAAGATGAGATTTCGGAGATTACCGAAACACAGTATGGTTACCATATACTGAAGTGCATAACAACCTTCAACCGTGAGGAAACGGATATTAACAAAATAAGCATAGTTGAGGATGAAAAGAAAAGAGTATTCGGAGAACAGTATGATGAACAGGCATCTAAATATTTGACATATCTGAATGAAGAATTATGGGATAGTGTCAGTATTGAATCCGATCCGGAGATTACAACGGACTCTTTCTTTGATATATATAAGAAATATTATTCTTAAAACGAATTTAGGATAATAAATTGAAATTAAGCGATGTTGAATTAAGGAGGTTTTATTATGACAAATAAACATGGCAGTCTTTCAATTAACAGTGATAATATTTTCCCGGTTATTAAAAAGTGGTTATATTCTGACCATGATATCTTTTTCAGAGAACTGATATCAAATGGTTGTGATGCCATCACAAAGCTTAAAAAGCTTGACATGATGGGAGAATATGAGCTTCCAAATGGTTATGTTCCAAAGATAGAAGTTAAAGTTGACCCTGCGAAGAAGACAATCAAATTTATTGATAACGGTCTTGGAATGACAGCTGATGAGGTTGAAGAATATATCAATCAGATTGCATTTTCGGGAGCAACAGATTTTATTTCAAAGTATAAAGATAAAGCAAATGATGATCAGATTATTGGTCATTTCGGTTTAGGATTCTATTCTGCCTTCATGGTAGCCACAGAGGTTCATATCGATACTCTTTCATGGCAGAAAGATTCAGAGCCCGTTCACTGGGAATGCGATGGCGGAACTGAATTCAGCATGGAATCAGGCAGCAAGGATACTGTAGGAACAACCATTACTTTGTTCCTTAATGAGGATGTTCTTGAATTCTGTAACGAATACAAGGCTAAAGAGGTTATCAAGAAATACTGTTCCTTCATGCCTGTTGATATTTATCTTATTAAAGAAAATTCAGACGATACTCAGACAATCAAGAAGGAGGAACTTCTTGAGGGCGATGTTATTGTAGATGAAGTTAAACCTGAAAAAGATGGTGATGAGCCTAAAATCAAGATTAAAAAGCGTCCGGAACTCTTAAATGACAAAGAGCCTCTTTGGATGAAGCATCCAAATGACTGCAGCAGAGATGATTATCTTGCATTCTATAGAAAAGTATTCCAGGACTATAAGGAGCCTCTTTTCTGGATCCATCTCAATATGGATTATCCTTTCAATCTTAAGGGAATTCTTTACTTCCCCAAGATTAATATGGAGTATGAATCAATTGAAGGCGTGATTAAGTTATACAACAATCAGGTATTTGTAGCTGACAACATTAAAGAAGTTATCCCTGAATTCCTTATGCTCTTAAAGGGTGTTCTGGATTGTCCCGATCTTCCGCTTAATGTATCCAGATCTGCACTTCAGAATGATGGATTTGTTACAAAGATTTCTGAGTATATTACTAAGAAGGTTGCTGACAAATTATCAGGAATGTGCAAGACAGAGAAAGAAGAGTACGATAAGTACTGGGATGATATTAGTCCATTCATTAAATATGGATGTCTTAAGGATGATAAGTTCTGCCAGAAGATGACAGATTATATTCTTTTTAAGGATTATGACGGTAAATATCTTACACTTCCTGAATGTCTTGAAGTCAATAAGATTGATCCTGATGATGCCGAAGAAAATAAAGACGCAAATGAAGCAGAAGTTGTGAATGCTGATGGAACTTCAGCAGATTCAGACGATGGCGAAGAGAAGAAGGAAAAGGTTATTTACTATATAACCGATCAGAAGCAGCAGTCTCAGTATATTGAAATGTTTAAGAAAGCTAAGATGAGTGCTGTTATTCTTGAAAACAACATCGATCAGCCGTTTATTTCTCAGCTCGAAGCAAAGAATGAAGGTATCAGATTCGTTAGAATTGATGCGGACCTTACAGACAGCATGAAATCAAAGACCTCTAAGAAGGAAGAAAAGGAATTCGAAGAGCAGGCAGAAAAGATTAAGGGACTTATGAAGAAGACTCTTAAGAAAGACGAAATAGCTGTAAAGGTTGAAAAACTTAAGAATAAGAAGGTTGCTTCACTTATTACTCTTTCCGAAGAAGCACGTCGTATGCAGGATATGATGAAGATGTATGCAATGAACGGAATGGCAGGAATGCCCGGACTTGGTAAGGATGGAATAACACTCATCCTTAATGCAAATCATCCTCTGGTTCAGTATATTGTTGAAAATGAGGAGTCTGATAATACAAGACTTATCTGCGAACAGCTTTATGATCTTGCACTTATTCAGCAGTCACCTCTTGAACCGGAAGCAATGGCTGCTTTCGTTGAAAGATCAAACGAAATAATGTTGCTTTTGGCAAAATAAAGTAGTCATCCGAAAAGGTCTTCGGGACCATAATCGGAGTCGAAATATTATTGAAAAGCCCCCATGAAAAATGCTATACTAATTTAGTATGGGCACACTATGTGCAAGGCATTTTGATGGGGGCTTTTGAATTGGAATCAGTTATCGAAAGAATACTTGATGGTCAATTTAATACAGATAATAAATCGCTTGTTTTTTCAGTTCCGGTCATTGAACTTACGATAAGCGAGGGCGAAATCTATGAGGGCTCTTTTTCTATCTTCGGAGTGAAGGATGAACTGACGGAAGGCGTGGTATCTTCTTCGGATTTAAGGATGCAGTGCCCGGTCGAAAACTTCTCCGGACAGGAAAGTGAAATCCCGTATATCTTTGACCCTGCAGGTCTTTCGGAAGGAGACTGTACCAAGGGTGAATTTAAGATAGTATCAAATCAGGGTGAATATATTTTGCCGTATGATATTCATATCGACAGAAATAAACCTGACACTTCTCTTGGAAATATAAAAAATCTTTTCCATTTTACAAATCTTGCAAGAACAAACTGGAAGGAAGCGGTTGAACTGTTTGCTTCCGATGATTTTGAAAACATACTCGGTGGTGCGGAATTGCAGTATCGCAGTGTTTATCATGCTCTTAAGACCTCAGCAAATAAAGAGCAGAGTCTTGAGGAGTTTTTGCTTTATGTAAAGAAAAAGCAGCTTGCAGAGTTTTTAATTGCAGAACCTAATGTAAGAATTGAAAATATTTATTCTGATGCTGAAAAGACAATCCTTATATCAAGAAACGGATGGGGATATTCTGAACTTAAGGTTGAATCGGAGGATGATTTCATAGAAATTGCAAATCCGAATATAACTCAGGATGACTTTATCGGAAATGCTGCAAGGTTCTCATACACTATTCTTGCAGATAAGCTTCATGAGGGACGTAATTTTGGTTCGATTCGCATCTCTAACGCATATAACGATATCGTAATTGGCGTTACGGTGATTAAAAATGCGATTAATCGTAAAGTTGCTGACATGAATCGCAATTATAATCATAATATTCTTGAACTCATGCAGTATTATGAGGCATTCAGACTACGAAAAGTATCAATGCAAAGCTGGATGGAATCAACACTCAGGGTGATTGATAAATTAAAAGAACTTAACCCAGATGACATCAATGCACAATTAATGCATGTGCAGCTTCTTATTACTCAGGAGAGATACAATGAAGCAAGATGGGTGCTTGAACAGTATGAAAATCAGGTTGCTTCAACAGATGATCCTGTAATCTATGGATATTATTATTATCTGACTACACTTATAGATAAGAGTATGGCCAATATCGATCAGGTTACCCAAATGATAGAGCGGCTGTATGAGAAATATTCAGACTGCTGGCAGTTAGGATGGTTCTTATTATATCTGTCGGAAGATTATACAATGAGTCTCCAGAAGAAATGGGAATTTCTCGAAAATCTTTACGAAAAAGGAGCAAAATCACCGGCACTCTATATAGAGGCAGTTCAGATTCTGAATGCTAATCCTACATTTATAAATGAGCTTAAGTCATATGAGATTTCTTTATTAAGATATATGGCAAAGAAAGAGGTGTTGACCTCTGAAATTATAGATCAGTTTCTGAATCAGTTGGGAAGGTACAGCACCTATGATAAGCGACTTTTTAACCTGCTGACAGAATGCTATAAGATACTTCCAAGTGATGAAATTCTTCAGAGAATAGTATCGATGCTGATTAAACTTGGACGAAATGACAGTAATGCTTTTTCGTGGTATGAGAAAGCAATCGAAAAGAATCTCAGAATTACGAAACTTTATGAATCATATATGATGAGCATGGATATTGATTCCAATCCTGATATACCCAAGATGGTGCTCATGTATTTTGCGTTTGATTCTACACTTGACATTATGCATAATGCATATCTTTACAGCTATGTTTATAAGAATCGCGGAATATATCCCGAGCTTTTCGATAATTATCGTGAGGCTATCGAGCGGTTTACGATGACTCAGCTGC
The DNA here is from genome assembly GCA_024403415.1 of Lachnospiraceae bacterium. Taxonomy (GTDB): domain Bacteria; phylum Bacillota; class Clostridia; order Lachnospirales; family Lachnospiraceae; genus JAILLW01. The sequence goes on along the minus strand of JAKSRY010000015.1, from coordinate 20,828 downwards.
TTAAGGGGCACAGTAACAAATATCTTGCATACCTTTACAGAAATATGGTAACTGAAAATCTGATATCGGAAGATATTGCAAAAGGACTTGTGAGAGCTCTTTTTGTTCACAGAATTGTACCCGTCAGAAAAGAGATTGCTTCAGTTGCGGTATTCTATGAGAATGTGACCACACCTGTAGAGTATGTGATTCGTAATGAAAAAGAAATATATATTCCACTTTATGGAAATAACTATCAGATAGTTCTGATTGATAAAAACAGAAACAGATTCTTATGCGACAGTGAATACAGAGTGGAACGGCTTATGGTTCCGGATAAACTTGCAGGCTATATTGCAAAAGATGTGTCGGATGAGCTGTTTTTCAATCTGTGGGTATGCGAGGATGGAAAAGATATCGGCAGGATAACTGACGATAATGTCAATTCCATGAGATACCTTTCAAAGTCTGAAATAATTACAGATAGAGTAAAGAATTACATTAATTCAAATCTTATCGGTTTTTACTATGATACTGACAGAATAGAGGAACTGGATTCACTTCTTGAAGATTTAACAATCGATGATGTACCGGCAAAATCCGTTACGAACGTAATACATTATATGATGCTGCGCGGTAAATATGAAAAGGCGTATGAATGGATATGCAGATGCGGAAGTGAAAATATAGATGCAAGCGTAGTAGTAAGATTGTGCAACAGGCTTGTCAGAACTGAGCAGACCTTAAATGGTGATATGACGGAGAATCCTACACTCACCAGTCTGCTATACAAAGCTTTCACAAAGAATAAATATGATGATGCATCGATAACTTATCTTGCAAGGTATTATCAGGGAACTACCAAAGATTTGCGTGCTATATTTAAGGCTGCCGGAGAATTCGGTATTGATACGGAAGAACTTGAAGAAAGAGCACTGCTTCAGCAATTGTATACCAATACCTTTAATCCCGGAATGACGCCTATATTTGTGTCATACAGCAGGCGAAATAAAAATATTGATCTGGTTAAGGCATATATTGCTCAGGTATGTTTTGATTATTTTGTAAATGAAAAGATCATTGAAGAAGATTATTTTGAGGTTCTTGAAAAACTTATAGATGACGGGGGAGACATATCTTTATCATGTAAACTTGCCTACACCAAGAAATGGTCCGAAAAAGTAAGGGATATTGATGAAAGAGTAACCAGAGTACTGATAGTATTTCTTAAGGAAATATTGAATGCGGGAATGTATTTCCCTTATTTCAGAGAGTTTGCACAGAGCATTACTTACATGCACAGATTTGCAGACAAGACTATGATTGAGTACAGAATTAAGGAGAACAGTTCGGCAACAATTCACTATATGATTGAAAAAAGCGGTGAGTCGGACGGCGAATATCTGCATGAAGAAATGAAAGAGATGTATCACGGTATTTGTGTTAAGAGTCTGGTTCTATTTTTCGGTGAAAGACTTTCCTACTACATTATTGAACATAATGACGGAGAGGATGTACTCACTGAGTCAAAGACATATTCACAGAATGATCTTGACGCTCATGAAGGACTTGGAAGATACAATATGATTACGGATGTTGCGATTTCAAGGACATTAAATGACAGACCTGCGATGGAAGCTCTTCTTGTAGAGTATTTTAAGAACGAATACCTTTTGCAGACACTGTTTTCACCTATTATTTAATTATTGGATTTTTTAATGTTACAGGCAGGACGTTTTTATGCTGACAGTCAAAAACGGAACAATTAAAAATGGAAATGCCAAAATTGTGGTTGGTTATGATCTGGGAAACCGTTTTTCGCAGATTAGTTATTATAATATAAATTCCCCGGAGCCGGAGACTGTATCTTCGGTCATCGGAACGCAAATGTATAACATACCGACCATTCTTGCAAAGAGACCCGGAGTTGGGCAGTGGTTCTACGGGAAGGAAGCCGAAAGATATGTCAAGACAGAAGGAATTCTGGTAGACAATCTCTTAAAGAGGGCGGAGCGCGGAGAAGAAGTCAGGGTTGAAGATGAATCCTATGATCCGGTGGCATTGCTTGCATTGTTTATGAAAAGAAGCCTTAGCCTTCTTAGTATGACCCTCTCATTAAAAGATATAGACGGATTCATAATAACTGTTCCGAAACTGACCTCAAAGACAGTGGAGGTTTTATCGAGGGTTGTTGCAGCTCTTTCACTAAAATGTGAATACATTACATACCAGAGCCATGTGGAAAGCTTTTATTCATATATGATTCATCAGAGTAAGGAACTGTGGCAGTACCAGGTTCTTTCTCTTGAATTTAACGAAAGCCTTTCTTCAATGCGTATGGAGTGTTCGCATCATACGACTCCGAAGGTTGTATTTATTCACGAGGATAAATATGAAGAGATAGTAAGACCTGAATGGTCAGAGGATGAAAATGTTTTGGCCAGACAGGCTGAGGAACTTGATTATTCGTTTAAGAGACTGTGTGAAAATATACTTGATGAAGGGGATATAACAACAATATACCTTCTTGGAGATACCTTTAAGGACAACTGGTCCAAGGAATCGCTCAAGGTTTTATGTAAGAACAGGAGAGTTTTTCAGGGAAATAATCTTTACAGCAAGGGTGCCTGCTATTCTATCATGGATAAGCTTAACCCGAATGAATTGTCAAAGTCGCACGTGTACCTTGGAGAAGAAAAGGTTAAGTCCAATATTGGACTTAAGGCTTTGAGAAGAGGAGAAGATTCTTATCTTGCAGTAATTGACGCGGGAAGCAACTGGTTTGAAGTTAAAAAGGATTTTGATATCATTCTTGACGAAGGAAATATTATTACCTTTCTGGTTACTTCGCTTACCGGTGGTAAAATCATCGAAAAACCTATTATTCTCGAAGACTTACCGGAGCGTCCTTATGCTACAACGAGATTGAGGATTCATATTGAAATGGATGCCGTTGACAGAGTGGTTATGAATATAGAAGATATAGGATTTGGTGAAATTTTCAAGGCTTCCGGAAAAGCCTGGAGCCAGGTGATTGATATATAGTATGGGAACAGTAAGATTATGTACAGGTAAAATAGCCGAAAAGCCGTTTTACATCAACAGCATATGTATAAATATTTACACAGTTGAAGAACTGTGTTATCTGTTTGCCCTTAATCCTTTTATGATTACGGAGAGTCTTGTAAGTGAACCGTTGTTTAACTGGCTTGAGAACGAGTGTGAATTAAAAGAGCTTTCTGTTGAATTACGCAACCTCTCGAAAAGAGGCAATCAGTTAAGCGAATATGTGGATACCATCCTTGGATATGTTAATTATTGTACCCCGGAAGAACGTGAGCATATTGACAATACACTTCAAAGCACGGCAGGAATGTCTGATTATGAAAGAAGTAAGCAACAGGCTGATTTTCTTCTTAAAAATAATCGAATTGAAGCAGCTATAGAAGAGTATGAGATTCTGCTTGGCACAATACCGGAGGTTGAAAATGAAGTAAGGCCTCTGATATATCACAATATGGGATATGCCTATGCTTCACTGTTTATGTTTGATATATCTGCAAGATATTATAAAAAGGCCTATGATCTCACGGGACTCACAGATTCGGGAGTGCAGTATCTTGCAGCGCTTCGTATGTCTTTCAAGGAAGATAAATATATACGCTTTATCGCCGAAAATCCTGAACTTGGTGATTTATCACTGCTGCTTGAAAAGAAGGTTGATAAAGCACTCAGTGCATATGAATGTTCAAGTGAGAACATTATGCTTAATGTGATTGAAACCTATAAAGATGAGGGCAATCTTTCATCTTATTATAATGAGATAGACGGTATTATTGCAGGAATGAAGGAAGATTATATTGGCAGGGTAGTTGATTAATGGGACTTCTTAAAAAGATAAAGGAATGGAAAAATAAAATATCTGATCCGCTGTATGGATATGAAGGCCCTGAAGACGATGAAAAATGGGGAGAGATTGTCTATAATCGTGAGGATCTTAAAATATCCGACAAGGCTTCACGAAATGAATATATCAGAGGCTGCCTTGAACAGATTGCGGAGGCTTCAAGAGAAGTTGATATTCTGAAGACAGAATATGATGATGTTACGTCCCATCTTAAGGATATTGAAGAGATTGAAGCGCTTCCTGATGAAGAACGTGGACTTATTGCAGGATATGCAAGACAGATAGGTGAGCTTAAACTGGAGCAGAACAAATACCAGAAAAGAAGCCGCCGTATGAGTGATGCCAAATACCGCAAGCTTGAGAGAATGGAAGACGAACTTGCGGAAGGCTACCAGAAGCTTAAGGAAGCAGAGGATTATAAGATACTTGTAAAGAAGGATCTTAAGAAGCTTGAAAATGAAAAGCAGGCATATTTTATAAGGCGTCATGATTTGAAGAGAACCATTGATGACTGTAAGACCATGTCGGTTGTCTGCCTTGTAGCAGTTGCTGCCTGTGTTTGTATTCTTCTCATACTTCAGTTTGGATTTAAGTTAAATACGACAATAGGATATCTTGCGGCTGCACTTGCAGGAGCGATAGGTATCACAATGATATTTATCAGAAATAATGACTCGCGTGCAGAATTAAGAAGTGTATCAAGCGGTATTAACAGGCTTATACGTCTTCAGAACACAGTCAAGATAAGGTACGTTAATAATACCAATCTTCTGGAATATTTGTACATGAAATACCAGGTAAATTCCTCCAGAGAGCTTGGCGCAGATTATGAGGAATTCCTGGAAGAGAGAAGAGAAAGAGAAAAGTACGAAAAGGCCGAGGCGGAGCTTGGTGATGCCGAAAGAGCCTTTTTGAGAGAACTTCGAAGATTCCAGATTAAGGATACAATGATATGGCTTCACCAGACTGAGGCACTGCTTGATAAGCGTGAGATGGTGGAGATTAGGCACAAATATATCATCAGACGTCAGTCACTTAGACGAAGAATGGATTATAATAAGGAAGTTGTTGCCTTAAATGCTCAAAATGAAATTAAAGATATAGTCGATAAATATCCAAAGTATGCGAAAGAAATTTTGGATATTGTGTCTGAATATGAGAGTGCATATAAATAGTGATTTATAAATATATGACATTGCAAAATGCAGACATTAAAAAATACTTTTGGAAAAATATATTTGTGATAAAATGTAAAAGTATTTTTATTTTTCTTACAAGGAGGAAAAATTCATGGGTGGATTTTTTGGAGTTGCTTCCAAAAAGGATTGTTTATTTGATTTGTTCTTCGGAACAGACTATCATTCACATCTTGGAACAAGAAGGGCAGGAATGGCAGTTTATAACAGAGAAGCAGGCTTTGACAGAGCTATTCACAATATAGAGAATTCTCCGTTCAGAACTAAGTTCGACAAAGATGTTAATACTATGAAGGGAAATATCGGTATCGGCTGTATCTCAGACTATGAGCCTCAGCCATTGCTTGTTCGTTCTCATCATGGAACCTATGCAATTATGACAGTAGGTAAAATTAACAATCTTGATGAAATTGTTCAGCAGATTTTCAACACCGGACATTCACATTTCCTTGAAATGTCAGGAGGAGATATTAATCCCACCGAGCTGGTAGCATCAATTATTAATCAGAGAGCTAATCTTATTGAAGGCCTTCAGTATGCACAGCAGATTATTGATGGCTCGATGACTATCATTATCCTTACTCCTATAGGTATATATGCAGCAAGAGATAAGTTCGGAAGAACTCCCGTTTCAATAGGTATGAAGGATGATGGATATTGTGTTTCATTTGAATCCTTTGCTTATCTGAATCTTGGTTATAAAGAAAAACGTGAACTTGGCCCCGGAGAAATAGCAATCATTACCCCTGAAGAAGAACGTACACTGGTAGCTCCCGGTAAAGATATGCGTATCTGTACCTTCCTTTGGATTTACTACGGATATCCTTCAAGCTCTTACGAAGGTATCAGCGTTGAAAAGATGAGAAATAACTGTGGTGCTCTTATGGCTAAAAGAGATAATGTAACACCTGACAGTGTTGCCGGTGTTCCGGATTCCGGTGTTGCTCATGCCATAGGTTATGCAAATGCATCAGGAATTCCTTTTAGCAGACCGTTTATCAAATATACACCTACCTGGCCGAGATCATTTATGCCGACAATTCAGTCTCAGCGTAATCTTATTGCAAAGATGAAGCTGATTCCCGTACAGGATCTGATTGAGAATAAGAGCCTTCTTCTTATCGATGACTCGATTGTTCGAGGAACACAGCTCAGGGAGACTACCGAATTCTTATATCAGAGCGGTGCAAAGGAAGTTCATATCAGACCTGCCTGTCCTCCGCTTCTGTTTGGATGTAAGTACCTGAATTTCTCAAGATCATCATCTGAAATGGAGCTTATAACAAGACGTGTGATTAAGGAAATTGAAGGGGATGTTGTTGGAGCTAACTTCAATGAGTACTCAAATCCTGATTCAGAAAAATATCAGGAAATGATTTCAAGAATCTGTAAGACCCTTAATTTCACAACACTTGCCTTTAACAGACTTGATGATATGATTGAGGCTGTAGGAATCGATAAAAATAAGCTTTGTACATACTGTTGGGACGGAAGAGAATAATCAGGTTCCTGTAAGTGAGGTTTTAACATGTCTCAGCTGACAAGAAAACATATAATAAATAAAACACTTGAGCTTGTCGCAAAAAAGCCCGTAAACAAGGTTACCGTCAGGGAAATAGTTTCTGAATGTGAAATCACCAGGAATACCTTTTATTATTATTTCCATGATGTATATGATGTATTGGATTCAGTTCTGTCAGATAAGATCGATGAGCTTTATGCCATTCAGCCACTTGACTTTGAAAGACTGATTTTTGATATTCTGGATTATTGCTCGGAACATAAAAAGATATGGCTGAGTGTATATAATGCGATGGGGCGTGAACTGTTCTCAAAGCATATTATCGATAAGTTTAAGGTATTGCTTGAAGCCTATATGCTCAGTGTTGCCGGTGAAAAAGGAATTAATCCCGTAGATAAAGATATAATACTTGGGTTTTATGAGGAGGCTATTGTCGGAATTCTCATAAGATGGCTTTTGAGCAGTAATAATTCGGAAGAGGGCGACCTTAAATTTATATGTGAAAGAATAAGGATTCTGTTTGACGGACAAATCAATCTGGTAGTGTCAAACTCAGAAAAGAATCCTCCGCAAAAGTAATTTGGACTTTTTTGGTCATTTTAAGGAAAGTGCACAAAAATTGTGCACTTTCCTTTTTTGTATGTTATTTTTCCAAAAATGAATGTTATATAATACCTTTTGTTGCGTAAGTATTAAAGATATGGGTATGCATCATACAAAAATTTTTTTGATTATATTAATGTGGAGGATTTTGAAATGAGACCAATTAAAGTTCTTGTTGATTCATGTTCTGATGTATCAGGAGAATTGCTTGAAAAGTACAATATGGATTATGTGCGAATGAATACAGTTTATCAGGGAAAAGAAACAACTGCTTCGCTTACCTGGGAAAACTATTCACCACAGGAATTATACGGAGTAATGAGAGGCGGAGACAGAATTACAACAACTCAGGTTCCCGCATCTGAATTTGACAGAGCTTTCAGGCAGTACCTTGGAGAAGGCTTTGACATTGTTTATGTTGGCTGTTCGCTTAAGCAGTCAGGATCTGTTAATACAGGTACTGTAGTTGCAAAGGAAGTACTTGCAGACTTCCCTGATGCAAAGATTGAATGTATCGATTCTCTTAATGCATCATTGGGTGAGGGTATGATAGGTATTTATGCCGCTAATCTTGTTAATGAAGGTCTTTCTTTTGAAGAGGTTGTTGAGAAGACTCTTGCCATCAGAAAGAAGGTTAATCAGTTTGTAACAGTTGGTACTCTTGAATGGTTAAGAAAGGCCGGAAGAGTTAAGGCCAGCAGTGCATTTTTTGGAAATCTTATGGGAGTTAAGCCTATTCTTATTTCAGATATCGACGGATATCAGACACCTGTTAAGAAGGTTAAGGGAAGACTTAATTCAATTAATGCTCTTGTAGATATGCTTGCCGAAAATATTGAGAATGCAGCAGAACAGACTATTTATGTTTCTCATGCAGACTGTTCTCAGGAAGAAATAAATTATATTAAGGCTGCTATTAAGGAAAAGATTGCTCCTAAGGCAATTGAAGTTATTTATATGGGACCTATTATCGGAGCTTCAATAGGACCTGATGCTTTCGGAATCTGGGGATTAGGAAAAGAAGTAACCTATTCTGTTAACGAAAGCGCCAAATAGGTTAGTGAAAGCGGAGTAAGATAAAATGGATACCAATAAGATAAATGCAAAGATTTATCAAAATATGATAATGGCAGGAACTGAGGAACTTGCAGCCAATTCACAGGAAGTGAATGACCTTAATGTTTTTCCGATACCTGATGGAGATACAGGTTCTAACATGACTCTTACCATGAAGGGTGGAGCAAAGGCAGATATTTCCGAAGATATGGGACTGGCGAAGGCTTCCAAGAGTGTTGCAAACGGAATGCTTTTGGCAGCAAGAGGAAATTCCGGTGTTATTCTTTCACAGTTTTTTGCAGGTGTGGCGGAAGGCTTTGCCAATGTGGAAACAGCTGATGTCGATATCTTGAAGGAGGCGTTTTTACAGGGAGTGAAGCGTGCGTATTCGTCTGTTCTGACACCAACCGAAGGAACAATTCTGACTGTTGCCAAGGATGCTGCAAATTATGCTTCTTCCAAGGAATGCAGGGACACTGAAGAATATTTTAACTACTTTATTGAAGAAGCTAAGAAATCTCTTGAGAGAACACCTGAACTTCTTAAGGTATTAAAGGATGCAGGAGTTGTTGATTCCGGTGGCGCAGGATTTATTTATATTATTGCAGGAATGATCAAGGGACTTACAGGCAAAGTGGTGGACTTAAAACTTGAAACCACAGTGGCTGTCGGTGATGAACCGAGTGAAGAACTCAATGTCGATATGTTCACTGAAGATATGGAAATGGAGTTTGGTTATTGCACCGAATTGCTTATCCGCCTTCAAAAATCCAAGGTTAATATTGATGAGTTTGATGTGAAGGAGATTACTGATTATCTGACCGATATGGGTGGAGACTCAATTGTATGTCTCAAAAATGACAGTATTGTTAAACTTCATGTGCACACTATGACTCCTTATATGGTATTGCAGCATTGCCAGAAATATGGTGAGTTCCTGAAAGTAAAAGTCGAGAATATGATGCTGCAGCATAATGAGGCTACAGAGGTAAGACCTGAAAGTGCAGCAGGAAAGACTACTAAAAAGCCAAGAACTAAATATGCTGTTGTTACAGTTGCATCAGGTGAGGGAATAGCGGAAGCTTTCACTGACTTTGGAGCTTATGTTATTAATGGCGGTCAGACAATGAATCCGTCAACAGCAGATTTTCTTGAAGCATTTGATGAGCTGAATGCAGAGCATATTTTTGTACTGCCAAATAACGGAAATATTATTATGGCAGCTAACCAGGCTGCAGGTATATACGAAAAATCAAAGGTTTATGTCATTCCGACCAAAACAATCGGAGATGGATACGGAGTTCTTTCAATGCTTTCCTTTGATTCGGATGATCCGAAGGAAATAGAAGAGCAGATGAATGAAGCATTTACGGATGTTATGACCATTGAAATATCAAAGGCCATAAGAGACTGTGTTTCGGGAAGTCTGCAGATTAAGGAAGGCGATTATATGGGAATCCTTGGCAAGGATATTCTTGCTACAGGTCAAACTCCGGTTGAGGCTGCAATAGCTACTCTTGAAAATGTTGACCTTATCGATCATTATCTGATTATGATTGTCAGAGGAAAACAGGGAACAAGAGAAGGCTCCACACAGATACTTGATTATGTCAGAAAGAACTTCCCTATGGTAGAAGTGTATGAGACAGACGGCCTGCAGGATATATATGACTACTATATAGTTTTGGAATAGCCTGCTTTGGGGACGTTTCTTTTGTCACGAGGAGTGTCCCTTTGTCACGGCTAGTCTACTTTTAGGACAGTTCTTTTGTTATGACTGGGAATATATATTTTAGAGGTGCTAAATGGAATTAACTGCTAATTTTATTATTGGAATGGTTATTTGCGCAATTGTTTCTTACCTTGTGGGTGGAACAAATGGTGCGATTATTTTTTCGAAACTTGTTTATCATCAGGATATAAGAGATTACGGAAGTAAGAATCCGGGATTTACCAATTTTAAGAGAGTTTACGGAAATGGTATTATTTCGTGGATTGTTATGATTTTTGATATTGCAAAAACTGCTTTGTGCGTGTTTTTGACATCACTGATATTTGAAAAAGTACTCGGTGCAGATTATTCACAGTTCGGAGCCGCTTTTTCAGGTCTTTTCTGCATGATAGGACACTGCTTACCTGTCTGGTATAAGTTCAGGGGCGGAAAAGCTTTTATGGCAGGTTTTGCAACAACATGGTTTGTAAACTGGCGTATGGCACTTATTGCAATGGGGATCTTTTTGCTGATTCTTTTCATCTGCTGGTATATGTCAATTGCTTCATGCATAGCTTCACTTGCATGCCCGGTAACACTGTTTATCCTTGGAAATAGCGAAATTGGATATAATCATATTTCTGTATGGATTTTGTGTCTTGTTTCGGCTTTGCTTGTTATTGTGAGACATTATCCTAACTTTATTAAGCTGAAGAATCATACGGAAAGTAAATTTTCTTTACGTAAATAACAATTAAGGACGCTTCTCTTGTCACGAGGAGCGCCCTTTTCATTATACTAGGAATCAAAGATATTTACCCTTATTCAGAAAGATTCTCGTTAATTACGGCGAGAATCTGCTCTGTTCTTCTTGCAATCTTAGCCTGGTCAGCAGTGGTAATGCCAAGGAAACGCTCAATTAGAGGCTTGGAATAACCCTTGTTGATAAGCTCAGCACGACAAAGATATCGTAAAATCATATTTGACGTCATTATATCAAGTTCATACGAAGCAATTTGATTATGTATTATCTTATACAATAACTCTTTGTTATCTTCAAACATCTTACACAGGTCGCCAATTGTCTCAATACCAAAGAATGCGAACTGTTCAAGGTAAGAATCCGGATTGATAAATTCAATAGTAACAGACAACTCAGTTTTAAGCCTCTCAACAAATTTATTAAAGTCTGTATTGAGATGGATATATGAATTGAGTGAAACTCTGTCAAGAGAGATGTCATCGCCATTATTTGTGGTGATTTTTGTATTAACCATGTCTTCATAGGCATGGACGCTGTTTCTTAATTCAAGGAACTCTCTGTCTGCGATTTCTAAAAGACCGGCAACTCTCGAAAAATCTCTTCGTATTGCCTGAGGTATTCCATAGGAAGTTTTATATCCAAGATCATGTTCGATTTCTGCCCAGGCATGTTGAAGAACAGATCTTAACTGAAATTCGAATTTGATATCCTTGAAATTATCATTGGGACAGTCTTCTTCAAAAAGCGAGCATATATAGTGCACGGAAATATACCCGAATTCCGAGATTCCGAGGGTTTTTCGTTTGTCAACTGAATTATCAAGGTCTACAACAAAGGCTTTCTCAATTTCCTTTGAAATAGCATCGATTGTATCGGAAAAGTAGCATATTATTCTTATGCCTACCAGATCAGTAATGTCGTATATTGATTTATACTTGCCTGATTTTCTGTGAAGCTTTCCTTCGAGTGAATTGACTTCTTTTGTTCTGTGCGAAATTTCCATTACAAAAATATTGTTATCCTTGATGATTCTGGAAATTTTATTATATACAATGTCTTCAAGTTCGAGATATGTATTTCTCTTTATCTTAAAATCTGTAAGTATTGCTCTGTCAGATGAATTCATTGATGCCTCCGGATAGTAAATTAAGCATTTTATAACATATTATCACAAGAAGACAGAATGAAACAATTGATATATCGCTTTCGGAAAATATTTACCCATTCAAAACCGATTTACGAGTATTTAGCCATAACAATTATTCGTGGTTGGTGAAGATTTGGGGGCTTCAGAGGCAATAAGATATCTTGACATCGGCGGACTAAAATTATATGCTTTAATAGGGAAAAGCGTTAAAGTATCCCGAAAAGAAAAACATTTAAGATAGCCCTGGGTTTGGGCTGTTTTTTATGAAAAATGGGGGTTTTTATGACTATTGTAGATGTATTGGAGATGAATGCGAGAACCTTTCAGGATGATGTTGCTCTCGTTGAGATTAATCCCGAGATGAAAGAGGTTAAGCGTCTGTCATGGATGGAGGCTGATTTGGTTGAAGCTAACCCGCTTCATCCATATAGAAGGGAAATAACCTGGGGTGTTCTTGACGAAAAAGCTAATCGTTTTGCAAACATGCTGATGTCAAGAGGCATCAAGAAGGGTGATAAGGTTGCCATATTATTAATGAATTGTATTGAATGGCTTCCTATATATTTTGGAATATTAAAAACAGGTGCACTTGCAGTACCTTTGAATTTCAGATATGCGTCTGATGAAATTGAATACTGTGTTAATCTTGCTGAAGCCGATGTGCTTGTATTTGGACCGGAATTTGTTGAAAGAGTCCAGAATATCGTTGATAAGATTGCACCAAACAGAATGCTCTTTTACGTGGGTGAAGGATGCCCTAAATATGCAGAAAGCTATAACGAGCTTACTGCTAACTGTTCTTCGGTTGCTCCAAGAGTAAGACTTGATATTTATGATGATGCTGCTATCTATTTCAGCTCGGGAACAACAGGTTTTCCCAAGGCAATTCTTCATAATCATGAAAGCCTCATTCATTCTGCAAGATGTGAGCAGAACCATCACGGACAGACTAAGGATGATGTATTTTTATGTATTCCGCCACTTTATCACACAGGTGCAAAAATGCACTGGTTTGGTTCTTTAATTTCCGGATCAAAGGCAGTACTTCTTAAAGGTACTAAACCGGAATTCATTATTAAAGCTGCCTCAGAAGAAAAGTGCAGTATAGTATGGCTGCTTGTTCCGTGGGCACAGGATATTCTTGAGGCTATAGATAACGGAACAATCAAACTTGAAGATTATGATCTTTCCGCATGGAGACTTATGCATATAGGAGCTCAGCCGGTTCCGCCTTCGCTTATTAAGCACTGGAAGGAAAATTTCCCGGAGCATCAGTATGATACAAACTATGGTCTTTCGGAATCAATCGGACCGGGATGCGTGCATCTTGGAGTTGAGAATATAGACAAGGTCGGAGCTATAGGAAAAGCCGGATTTGGCTGGTATACCAAGCTTGTTGACGAAAAGCGAAACGAGATTAAAAAGGGTGAGGTCGGAGAACTTGCCGTTAAAGGTCCCGGAGTCATGAAATGTTATTACAATGATGAAAAGGCAACCGAAGAAGTTCTTGATGATCAGGGATGGCTTTACACCGGTGATATGGCTATGGAAGATGAAGACGGATTTATCTTCCTCGTTGACCGAAAGAAAGATGTTATTATTTCGGGTGGTGAAAATATTTATCCGGTTCAGATTGAAAACTTCCTTCGCGCAGGACTTGAAGCCATTCACGATGTGGCTGTTATAGGAATACCGGATCAGAGACTCGGAGAGACAACACTTGCGGTCATCGAGCTTAAAGAAGGTATGTCGCTTACGGAAGATGAGGTTAATGAATACGCTAAAAATCTTCCCAGATATAAGAGACCTCATAGTATCGTATTTGCTGATATTCCTCGTAATCCGACAGGAAAAATCGAAAAGCCGAAGCTTCGTGAGCAGTACTGTGGAGTACGACTGGTTGAAGCACAGAACAGAGGTTAGTGCATAACTGCTTAGGCAGTAGAGGCGTTTTGATACGCGATATATTTATAAAATAAGGGGGAAAACATGTTTATTCAGATTTTGATGTTGGTGTTATTCTTCGGAGTAATGATTGGCGTTGGTATCTATTGCAGAAGGACTGCAAAAGACGTTAACGGCTTCGTACTCGGAGGAAGATCTGTAGGTCCGTGGCTTACAGCTTTTGCCTATGGTACAAGTTACTTTAGTGCAGTTATTTTTGTAGGTTATGCAGGACAGTTTGGTTACAAATATGGTGTTGCGGCAACCTGGATTGGCCTTGGTAATGCGTTTATCGGTTCGATGCTTGCATGGAGAATTCTTGGTAGAAGAACAAGAATTATGACTCAGCATCTGAATTCTGCAACAATGCCGGAATTCTTTGGAGAAAGATTTAAGTCTAAACCATTAAAGATTGCAGCTTCATTCATTGTTTTTGTATTTATGATTCCTTATACTGCATCTTTATATAATGGTCTTTCAAGACTTTTTGGTATGGCTTTTGATATTGACTACACAGTATGTATTATTATCATGGCTATCCTTACAGCGGTTTATGTTATCGTTGGCGGTTATATGGCAACAGCAGTGAATGACTTTATTCAGGGTATTATTATGCTGTTTGGTATCGTGACAATTATTCTTGCTGTTCTTAATACAAAGGGCGGATTTATGGCTGCACTTGACGGAATGGCTAATGTACAGGATGCTTCAACAACAACACCCGGTGTGTTTGCAAGTTTCTTTGGACCTGATCCGTTAAATCTTCTTGGTGTTGTAATTCTTACTTCACTTGGAACCTGGGGACTTCCTCAGATGGTTCAGAAGTTCTATGCCATTAAGTCTGAAAAAGCAATTACAAAGGGAACCATTATTTCAACATTATTTGCAATTGTTGTTGCAGGCGGCTGTTACTTCCTTGGCGGATTCGGAAGACTGTTCAGTGATAAGATAGATGTGGTTGATGGAAAGATAGTATATGACTCAATTGTTCCTTCAATGTTAAGCGACTTGAGTCCTGTTCTTATTGGACTTACAGTTATCCTTGTTCTTTCAGCATCAATGTCAACACTTTCAAGCCTTGTTATGACATCAAGTTCAACACTTACAATTGATGTTATTAAGGGTAATGTTGTTAAGAAGATGGATGAAAAGAAACAGGTACTCTGCATCAGAGCACTTATCGTTGTATTCATTGCAATTTCAGTTATTATTGCAATTGTTCAGTATAAGTCAACAGTTACCTTCATAGCTCAGCTTATGGGTGTTTCATGGGGAGCTATGGCAGGTGCGTTCCTTGCACCATTCCTCTATGGCCTTTACTGGAAGAGAACAAATAAGTACGGATGTATGGCAAGTTTCATATTTGGTGCAGGCTTCATGCTGTTCAATATGTTCTGGAAGGAAAGTCTTCCTGAAATTCTTCAGTCACCAATCAATGCCGGTGCATTTGTAATGATTGCAGGACTTATCATTGTACCTGTAGTTTCACTTCTTACAAAGAAGCCTGATGAGAAGATTGTTGAAGAAGTATTCAGCTGTTACGACAAGAAAGTTGAAGTAGAAGTTACTCAGTCTTTAGAAAAATAATTGTATCTGATAATAGGATATTATAGAATAGTGATTAAGTTATAGCCTGCTGTTTGTAATAATGGCAGGCTATATAATTGTAAACAAAGAAATGAGGAGTAATTATGTCTCAAAATATTCTTGATATAAATACCGTTGAACTGGATGAAGCAAACAACTGTGTCATTATTATTGACCAGACCAGGCTTCCTTCAAAAACAGAATTGATTAATCTGAAAACCGCAGAGGAAATATGGGAAGCTATATATTTGTTAAAGGTAAGGGGGGCTCCGGCTATAGGTGTTGCTGCGGCACTCGGATTGTATGTGCGGGCAGGAGAAATATATAAGGAGTTAACTGCTGAAAAGAGCAAACAATGTAATAAACTTCAGGATAACGACAATGTCGCTGTCTATCAGAGTTTCTTTGACAGAGTTATTAAAGAAAAGGAATACTTAAATTCCTCAAGACCTACAGCAGTTAATCTTTCGTGGGCCTTAAACAGAATGGAGAAGGTGCTTAAGGAGTGGTACGAGGAGTCAAGGCCTGTAGTAAACTTTGAAAACGAAAAAGATATAATCGAAAAATGCATTTCAAAGCTTAATGCTGAGGCCAAGGCAATCCAGAAAGAGGATATCGATACCTGCAGAAAGCTCGGTGAATATGGTCTTACTCTTCTTAAAAAGGGTGACGGTATCCTTACCCATTGCAATGCCGGACAGCTGGCAACGAGCAAATACGGAACTGCAACAGCTCCTATATATTTAGGACATGAAAAGGGATATGACTTTAAGGTATTCTGCGATGAAACAAGACCCTTGCTGCAGGGGGCTAGACTGACGGCATACGAACTGCAGTCAGCCGGAGTGGATGTTACTTTGATTTGTGACAACATGTCTGCCATGGTTATGCGTAATGGATGGGTTAATGCTGTGTTTGTCGGATGCGACAGAGTTGCGGCAAACGGGGATGTTGCTAACAAAATTGGTACATCAGTAGTTGCAACTGTTGCAAAAAGATTCAATGTTCCATTTTATGTATGCGCACCCACATCAACTATTGATTTGAATACTCCTACCGGAAATGATATCAAGATAGAAGAGCGACCTCAGAGCGAAGTGACAGATATGTGGTATAAAGAGAGAATGGCTCCTGAAAATGTTAAGGTGTTTAATCCGGCATTTGATGTCACTGATAATGAATATGTAACTGCAATAATTACTGAATATGGAATTGCGAGAGCACCATATACGGATTCGTTGAAAGAGATACTTGACAGGAAGCATAGCTGCCAGATGTAAAGTGGAGATTAATATGAGTGAATATTTATCATCAAAAAAGGCTAAAAAGGCCATTATAGATATAGGTCAGCGTATGTATGTACGCGGTTTTGTGGCTGCCAATGACGGAAATATATCTGTAAGAGTTTCTGAAAATGAAGTGTGGACCACCCCGACAGGCGTGTCTAAAGGATTTATGACAAAGGATATGCTGGTAAAGACGGATCTTGAGGGCAATGTTATTAAAGGAGAGAGAAAGCCATCTTCAGAATTAAAGATGCATCTTCGCGCATATAAGGAGGATCCGGAACTAAGGGCAGTGGTGCATGCGCATCCGCCACTTCTCACTGCATTTGGAATTTCGAATAAGCCGCTTAATTCACCAATTCTTGCAGAGGCTGTTATTACTCTCGGCGAGGTGCCGATTGTTCCCTATGCTGAACTTGGTTCGACCGAAGTGCCTGAATCCATTGCTCCTTATGTGAAGTCACATAATGGTGTAATACTTGCAAATCATGGTGCGGTTACCTGGGGAGATGATCCATACGGAGCGTATTACAGAATGGAATCTATGGAATATTATGCAAAGATATTGCTTATATCCGAAAAAATACTTGGTTCCACTAATGAACTTAAGAAAGAAGAGATTACAAAGCTTCTTGAAATGAGAGAAAAATTTGGCATTAAAAGAGGCGGTGTGCCCAAAGGATACAACGAGGATTGATTATGCAGTTTGATATTTCAAATATAAATATGACATATAAAAAGAAGAAGGTCCTTACGGATGTTTCTTTAAGCTTTGGACAGGGCGAGAGTATAGGAATTTTGGGTGAAAACGGTACCGGAAAATCTACTCTGCTCTCTATTTTGTCAGGACAGTTTCTTCCGGATTCGGGAAGCTTCATGATGGATGGAACGGACCTTATTAAGAACGAAAAACTAAGACAGAATGTTGTGGCTTTTGTTCCGCAAGGAACTCCTCTCATAGAAGAATTAACCGCAAGGGATAACCTGAGGCTTTGGTACAGCAAAGATTCTATGCTTGCGTCACTTGACAGTGGGTTCCTTGGGATGCTGGGAATTAATTCTTTTATAGATGTTCCTGTGCATAAGATGTCAGGCGGAATGAAGAAAAGGCTTGCAATAGGCTGTGCTATACATGCAAATCCCAAGGTACTTTTGCTGGATGAGCCTACAGCATCCCTTGATATTTTATGTAAGGAAAGAATATATACATATTTTGATTATTTTAAGAAAAGCGGAGGAACCATTCTTTTGGTTACTCATGACGAGAGAGAAATATCTCTTATGGACAGATGCTTTATTCTGAAAAATACGAAATTTTACCCATATTCCTATGATGGAAATATGATGCAACTGGCAAATAATCTTAGAAATGAATAAAAATCACTATTTATATATACAATTAAAAAGAATATGGATGCTGCTTCCTAAAATAATGCTGATAGCGTTTGGTTTTTCGCTTGCTGTTATTATTGCCTGCGGAGTGGTAATAAGTAATTCCTCTGCCACGAAGGACAGTGTTAAATTTTCGGTAGGTGTTGTGGGCACCAAAGAAGATTCATATCTTGGTATGGGCCTTAATCTTCTTAAGAACGTGGATGATATAAAAAATATGCTTGATATAATCGAGTTTGATTCGGAAGAAGAAGCAAAGCAGGCTCTTGATGGCCTGGAAATATCAGCATATGCAGTTATTCCGCCTGAATTTGTAGATTCAATCAATTATTTCAGAAATGATTCACAAATCAGATATTATTCCGATTCAGGGCAGAAGGGACTTTCGAATGTAATAATGGATGAAGTAAGTACAATTGCTTCAAATATTATTATCTGTGCGGAGGCAGGACTCTTCACACTGCAGGATATTCTTAACGAAACGCAGATTGATTCCCAAAAGTATTGGGAGGATGTCAATTCTCTTTTTATGGAGATTATGTCTGTGGTTATAATAAGGTCTGAACTGACAGAGATCGAAGATCTCGGAATGTCACTTGGACTTACTACATTTGCTTATTATTTTACAACATTCTCGCTTATATATATCATGCTCATATCCTTTGCAAAGACTTCATATCACATAGGTCAGACCAAAGAATTTGAGAGGATGGCGTTTGCATTCGGAATAAATAAAAAAAGACAGGTTATGTCAGAATATGTTGCCATATGTGTTGGAAATGTGGCATGCTTCGTAATCTTTGAATTGCTTTTTGGTATTGTTTTTGTAACCGGAATTATAAGCATAACAGAATTTAGAGATAATCCTGTGGGGAATTTCCTGCTGTTTGGTTTGGGAATGATTCCTGTAATAATGCTTATTTCTGCAATGGAAATGTTCCTGTTTGAAATTATCTCAGGCCTCATAAATAAGATAGTGGTTGTCTTTATGCTTTATCTTATTTTTACTTATATTTCCGGTTTCTTTTATCCAAAGGAAATATTGCCGGCTACGGTAAGGTTTATTGGAGAATACATACCCACCGGAGTTTCATTTGAGTATCTGAGGATGGTAATTCAGAAAAAATCCATTCTCCTGCCAATCATCGAAATACTGATATATATGTCAATATTTATAGCAGGAACTATATGGGCAAGAAGGCATAATATAAATAAAGGAGGGGCAGAATAATGAATAAAACCATTTATTTCCTTCTCCTTGTAAAACGTTTATTTAAGCGTCCAAGTTTTATTTTTATGCTGCTGATGGTTCCTCTTTTGGTTCTTCTTCTTAAGGGACAGACCTCGGACGATGGAACCAGACTTCTTGATATTGGTGTTTATATTGAAGAAAATGCTGATTCGGATGCTGTTACACTTATGGATACCATGCTTAAGAGTGGAAGTTCATTCAGATTTTGCAGGTTTGATTCAAAAGATGAAATGATAGAAAGCTTAAAAAGAGTAGAAATTCATGAAGCCATAGTGATTCCTGCAGACTTTTCACAAGCGCTTAATCAGATTATTAATTATAAGAAAATAACTAATCCGATTCAGATATATATCAGAGAACAGGGAGTTTCGCATAAGCTTATCAGAGAGATAATAAACTCGAGTATTTTTCCACAGCTTGCAATGAAATCCACAGGAAGATTCATGAGAGAAGTCGAGGGAATAGATATAGGCGAATCGGAACTTAAAGATAAGTTTGAGGCAAATTACCCGGATGTACAGCTTTTTGTAATGGCATATGCAGACGGAACACTGGCTGAAGAAGAATTCGATGTGCTTCTTATTCCTTTAAGAGGAATGCTTGCAGTATGGTTGATGATATGTTCTCTTGCAGCTTCACTTTATTATGTGAAAGATGCAAATAATGGACTGTTTACCTGGCGTTCCGGGGGAAAGCGGATTGGAGACAAACTTTTGTATTATTTGGCGGTAATGATTCCGACTGCCATGACATATTTGATTGCTGTTGGCGCAAGCTCACTGATGGTTAATGTGTTTAGAGAAATCGGAATGCTGGCATTGTATGTTGTAGCATTGATTATTCTTTCCAATATTGTCAGATTATTATGCCGCAGCATTAAAAATATAGGGATTATGATTCCGCTATTTGCTATTTTGTCACTGGTATTTTCACCAGTGTTTATGGATGTAAAATTTGGGCCGGTTAACCTGTGTTTACCTACCTATTTCTATCTTAAGGGAGTGCATAACAATTCGTATGTAATCGGTATGGTTATATATATAGTTGCAGCTTTTGCGATATGGACAGGACTTGAATTGTATAACCAAAAACTAAGAGGAAAAGAATAAGATTTTACATTTAAGCAGTATAAGGATATAATAAACAGCGGGTTTGTTGACGTTGGCAACAATTTTAGGAGGAAAAAATATGTTTTGTGGAAAATGTGGAAATCAGGTACCTGATGGCAGCAAGTTTTGCGATGTATGCGGAACACCGGTGTTTACCGGTACAATTGACGCCAATCAGAATGCCGGTGTGAATAATCAGTCATATCAGGATCCAAATGCGCAGTATCAGCCGCAATATCAGGCAAATGGAACGCAGCAGTATCAGGATCCAAATGCGCAGTATCAGCCGCAATATCAGGCAAATGGAGCACAGCAGTATCAGGATCCAAATGCACAGTATCAGACAAATGGAGCACAGCAGCAGTATCAGCAGT